>NZ_CP110111.1:1597000-1929000 GCF_025960285.1 Sphingomonas sp. R1
CACCTCGAGCATCAGCGGCGTCTTGGGCATCGCGCCGAACAGCGGGTGGAAGGGCTCGCGCGGCTGGAAGTCGATCGCGCCGTTCTTCACCTGGAGGAGCACGTTGTCGCGGAACTTCCCGTCGAGCGGCACGAACTCGTCGTTCGCCTGCTTGTGGCGATCCGCGTCATTGTGCTCGGAATAGACGAACGCCCGCCACATCACCACGCCGCCATGGGGGGCGAGCGCATCGGCGAGCATGTTGGCGCCCTCGGCATGGCTGCGCTTATAGTCGGAGGGGCCGGGCTGGCCCTCCGAATTGGCCTTGACCAGGAAGCCGCCGAAATCGGGGATCACCGCGTAGATCTCGTCCGCCTTGGCCTTCCACCAGGCGCGCACCGCGGGATCGAGCGGGTCCGCGGTCTTCAGCCCGCCGATCTCGATGGGGGCGGAGAAACGCGCGGTCAGGTAGATGCGGATGCCATAAGGGCGAAACACCTCGGCCAGCGCCTTCACCTTCTGCAGATAGGGCGCGGTGAGGATGTCGGCATTGGCGTTGACGTTGTTCGGCACCACCGCGTTGATGCCGATCGAGGCATTGGCGCGGGCATAGTCGGTATAGCGCGGGTCCTTGTAGCCGGGCAGCTTCTGCCAGTCCCACAAGGATTGGCCGGCATAGCCGCGCTCGACATAGCGATCGAGATTGTCCCAATGGTCGAGCACGCGCAGCTGCAGCTTGGGCGCGTCGCGCACGTCCAGCGCGTCGATGGGCTGGCGCAGCTGGAGCAGCTTGAGCAGGCGGAAGCTGCCATAGAGCAGGCCGGTATCGCTGTTCGCGGCGATCAGCGTCACGCGCGCGCCGGCGATGCTGATCGAGCGGATCAGGAAGCCTTCGCGACCCAGCGAGTCGAGCGGCAGCGCCAAGCCCTGCAGCAGCGAGGAGCCCGCGGTGGCGAGCACCACCCCGCCCTCGCCTCGCACGGCCGTCGCATGGGCAGGCGCCGAACCGATCAGCCCGGCGAACCCGCGATCCAGCTCGTCCACCGCCGCGCGGATGCCGGGCCGTGCGGTATCGGCCACGACATAGCGCAGCCGCGGCGCAACGCGCTGAACGGTTGCGGCATCGAGCGGCGTGTAGCGCAGCCACAGGTCGTAGCCGGTTTCCGCATGCGCCTGTGCCGCGCAGGCGAACGCCGCCCAGATCCACCACAATGCCCGAATTGCCTGCCGCACGGCGCCCTCTCCTTCGCGATGCTTCGCCATCGTTGACAAGCGTGTAGCAGGCGGATCATGGTACCGCTACCAATCAGATGAGCCCGGACCCAGCGGGCCGCCAGGAGAGGAACCACCGATGCCGCTCGACGCCGTCCGTCTCGATCGCCGCCGCCTGCTCGCGGGTGCCGCCACGGCCGCCGCCACGCTTCCGCTCGCCGCACAGGCGACCAGCGTCCCCCCCGGACTCAATGCGCTTGCACGGGGGCGGCAGATGCGAATCGGCTCTGCCCTTGCCTGGAGCCGGCCGGGTGCCGATGCGGGGTCCTTCGCCAATCCCGCCTATGCGCGGCTTCTGGAGCGCGACTGCGGGCTGCTGGTGCCGGAAAACCAGCTCAAATGGCAGGCCACGCGCCCGGCACCGGACCGGTTTGACTTCACCCAGTTCGACGCGATGCTCGGTTGGGCGGAAGCGCACCGGATGGCGATGCGCGGGCACACGCTGCTGTGGCACAAAAGCGAATATTTTCCGCGCTGGCTCGTCGGCCACGACTTCGGCGCCACCCCCGCCCGCGAGGCGGAGCGACTGCTGACCACCCATATCGACACGGTCTGCACGCGCTACGGCACGCGGATCGGCAGCTACGACGTGGTCAACGAGACGGTCGACGAGAAGACCGGGGCGCTGCGCGAGACCAACCTTTCCCGCGCCTTCGGTGGCACCGAGGCGATGCTCGACCACGCCTTCCACACCGCCCGCGCCGCCGCCCCCAAGGCGCAACTGGTCTATAACGACTATATGAGCTGGGAGCCGGGCAACGAGGCGCACCGTGCCGGCGTGCTCCGCCTGCTCGAAGGCTTCCGCAAGCGCGGCGTGCCGGTGGATGCGCTGGGCGTGCAATCGCATATCGAGCCGGTCAGCGACGCCCCTGCCGGCGTGCTCGCGGCGCGGCAGGAAAAGCCGTGGCGCGCCTTTCTCGATGCGGTCACCGGCATGGGCTATCAACTGCTGATCACCGAGTTCGACGTCGCCGACCAGCACCTGCCCAGCGACCTGGCCGTCCGGCAGCGACAGGTGGCCGATTATGCCGGCGTCTATCTCGATGTGATGTTCGCCTATCCCCAGCTGCGCGACGTGCTGTTCTGGGGAATGTGCGACAAATATAGCTGGCTCAACGGCTTCAAGCCGCGCAAGGACGGCAACAAGCCGAGCGTGACGGCCTATGACGGCGACTTCCGCCCGACCCCGCTGCGCGATATGGTGGCGAACAAGCTGCGGACGGTGCCCCGAAGCTGAGCTTTGGTACGCTCCCGTTCAGATTTGGCGGCTATAGGGGAGTCGCAAGGCCGGCAATCGGCCGGTGGCTCCAGGGAGCAAGGCGATGGCGGCAGCGGCCGCGAGGCAAGGTCCGGGCGGGGACGGCGATCTCCCCAGCAACGTCGATATCGCGGCGATCCATGCCCGTGCGGAGGCGCTGGTTCGCCTGCATGGCCAGGCAACCGCGATTCCGGCCGGCGCCACCTTTCGCCAGCGGCTGGTGGACCTGGCCCGCACCGCCGCGCAGCGCAGCACGATCGCGCTGCAAGGGGTGGATATCGAGCGCCGCGCGCGGGCCGGGCGCGTCCGGATGCTCGCGGACGGTGCGCCGGCCGACATCCTGTTCGATCTCGCGCGTCCGCTGGCCGAGCTGCATGCCGCCGGCCACGCCACCACGGCCAATCTGCTGGCCAATCGCTATCTCGATCTCTCGCCGCAGGGCGCGACCGGCTGGGCGCTGCTGCCGCTGATGCTGTCGCTCCAGCAGGACGATCCGGACGCGGCCGACGGCCTGCTGCAACCGGCGGCGCCGCAACTTATCGCCATCGGCGGCCTGTCCGGCACCGGCAAGTCCAGCCTCGCGCGGCTGCTGGGCGGACTTTACGGCCGGCGGCCCGGTGCGCGGGTGCTGCGCTCGGACGTGTTCCGCAAGCGGCTGGCCGGCCTGCCGCCCGAAACGCGTCTGCCGCCCTCGCATTATACGCGCCGCAGCGACGCCGATACCTATGAGGCGCTGTTCGAATCCGCGGACGACCATCTCGCCTGCGGATCGACGGTGATCCTCGACGCGGTATTCCTCAACCGCAGCGAGCGCGAGGTCGCCGAGGCGCTGGCCCAGCAGGCGCGGGTGCCGTTCACCGGCATCTGGCTGGAAGCGCCGGATCGCGACCGGATCGCCCGCGTCACCGCCCGTACCGGCGACGCCTCGGATGCGACTGCCGATGTCGCGCGCGAGCAGTCGCGGCGCCCGGTCGGCGATCTGTTCGGATGGCATCGCATGCGCGCCAATCGGGCAATGGAGTGGATCCTGCCCGCGGCGCGATCCGCGATCGAGCGCACGCGCCGCTGAGGCGGCACGCCCGAACGGCGGCTAGACGGCCTCGGCGGGTTCGCCCTGCAGCAACAGGCCGGTGCCGTCCTTGGCGCAGAACAGATCGTTCAGCGCCTCCAGCATGCGGCGTGCCTCCGGGCTAGCCAGCGAATAGAAGATCATCTGGCCGGCCCGGCGCGCAGAGACCATGCCCTCGCGCCGAAGCAGCGCCAGCTGCTGCGAGACCGCCGTGTCGCGCGCTCCTGTAAGGCGGGCCAGTTCGCCGACCGACTTCTCTCCATCGGCAAGATGGCAGAGCAGCAACAAGCGGCTACGACCGGACAACGCCTTCAAAAATTGCGACGCGTGGTCGATTACGTCGATCATATCGTTCTTCACGGCGACCATGGCTATGACTCTATCGTTAGGCGTGCAACCCGTCACGTTCCAAATTATCTAGGATTTTCATAAACCTGGATCAATATAGCAATTCATATATATGCATGCATTCATCGGTGCTTTGGTATTGCTTCGGTATCACTAACATCTTGGTTTTGGTTCAACCCGGCCGCGCTCCCCCACCGCAATGTTGCGCAACCTGCCGACATCGATGTCTGCAAAGCGGCGCTGAGCCGCTTGACCGAGGCTGAGAAAGCCGTGTGCTACCGCGCGTAGGCGATACGCACGACTGGCCGCGGCTGCGAGCACGCGTGCCCGTACCAACCTGTATCCAGAACACCGACTTTTTTTGTCCGCGCCGATGTTCGCGCCATCGTCGGGGCCAGAACCGCGGCGCGCGGTTGACGCGCCCGGGGCAGGCGATAGGGTTTCGCCAGGTCGCTTTTCCCGGGGGTTTTTCATGCGTTTGCGCCGTCTCTTCACCGCCGCCGCGCTGGTCGGCGCATCGCTTGGCCCGTCCGTACACGCGCAGGACCACCCCCAGGCCGAAGCGCAGGCGCTGGAACTGCTCAAGCGCGGCATCGGCTTCCGCACCGTCGCCGGGCCGGGCAACCAGACGCCGGCCTATGCCGCCTATCTGAAGCAGGTGCTCGTCGCCGGCGGCTTTGCCGAGCGCGATGTCGAGATCGTGCCGATGGGCGACACCGCCTATCTGGTCGCGCGCTATCGCGGCACCGGCAAGGCCCGCGGCGGCGCCAAGCCCCTGCTCATCTCCGGCCATATGGATGTGGTGGAGGCCAAGCCCGCCGACTGGACGCGCGACCCGTTCACCGCGGTGATCGAGAACGGCTATGTCTATGGCCGCGGCGCCACCGACATGAAGTATGATCTGTCGACCATGGTCGCGACGCTGATCGACCTCAAGCGCACCGGTTTTACGCCCGGCCGCGACATCGTGCTGCTGCTGTCCGGCGACGAGGAGACGATGATGCGCACCGCCGCCGCCCAGGCCGAGCGCTTCGCCGATGCCGAGCTGCTGCTCAACATCGACGGCGGCGGCGGCCGGCTGGACGAGGCGGGCAAGCCGCTGACCTTCGGGGTCGACGGCGCCGAGAAGACCTATGCCGACTATGAACTGACCTTCACCAATCCCGGCGGCCACAGTTCCGCGCCGCGCAAGGACAACGCCATCTACGCGCTTGCCCATGCACTGGCGAAGATCGAGGGCTATGCGTTCCCCGGGCAGGTCAACGAGATTACTCGCGCCAGCTGGAGTGCCGCCGCCGCCCAGGCCGAACCCGCGCGCGCCGCGATGATCCGGCGCTTCCTGGCCAACCAGTCCGATCCCGATGCGCTCGCCGCACTGCGCGCCGAGCCCGGCCTCGTCGGGCAGACCGGTACGACCTGCGTGGCGACCATGGTCACCGCCGGGCACGCCACCAATGCGCTGCCGCAGCGCGCCACCGCGAACATCAACTGCCGCATCTTCCCCGGCACGCCGGTGGAGGAAGTGCGCAAGACGCTGAAGCGCGCCGTCGGCGACCCTGCGCTGACCATCCGCACGCTGGACAGCGGCAGCATCGCCAGCCCCGCCTCGCCGCTGCGGCCGGACGTGATGAAAGCGGTGAGCGATGCGGTCCATGCCCGCTTCCCCGGCGTGCCGGTGGTGCCCGCGATGACCTCCGGCGCCAGCGATTCGATGTGGTTCCGCGCCAAGGGCGTGCCGAGCTATGCGGTGAGCCCGAAATTCATGAAGGACAGCGACGATTTCTCGCACGGGCTGAACGAGCGGACCCCGGTGAGCGAGATCGCCCCCTCGATCACCTATTATCGCAGCCTGCTGACCGCGCTGGCCCGCTAGAGCCAGCCGAGCGCGCGAAAGCTCACCGCACCGCCGCGGGCGAGGATCAGGTGATCGATCAGCCGCACCTGCACCGGGCTGAGCGCCTGGACCAGGCGGCGGGTGGCGAGCCGGTCGCCGCGGCTGGGACGGGGATCGCCGCTGGGGTGATTGTGCGCCATCAGCATCGCCGCCGCGTCGAACGCCAGCGCGTCGGCGACGATCTTGCGCAGCGGCAGATCCACCGCATCGGCACATTCGTTCGAGACGTGCCGCATGCCGAGCAGCCGCCCGTCCCTGCCCAGATAGGCAAAGCCCGCCGTTTCCGTCCGCGCCTCCGCCAGCTGCGCGAACAATGCGCGGGCGGCGGCGAAATCGCGGATGCAGGGGGTGGGGCTGAGAGGCTGCATGACGCGAGCGTGCCACCGCCGTCACGCGAACCGAAGCACAAGTCGGTCCGTTTCGGTGGTCCGAACCGGAGCAATGCCGGGTGACTCGGCTCCCCCGCCCCGCTAGGCTCTCAGGCATGCGTCAATATCTCGATCTGATGGCCCGCGCGCTCCACGACGGCGTGGAAGTGATGGACCGCACCGGCACCGGCACGCGCAGCGTGTTCGGCGCGCAGATGCGGTTCGATCTGCGCGCAGGCTTCCCGCTGCTCACCACCAAGAAACTGCATATCCGCTCGATCCTGATCGAGCTGCTCTGGTTCCTGCGCGGCGACACCAATGTCCGCTGGCTGCAGGAGCGCAAGGTCAGCATCTGGGACGAATGGGCCGATGCAAATGGCGATCTCGGCCCGGTCTACGGCAAGCAGTGGCGCGACTGGGAGACGGCGGACGGCCGCCATATCGACCAGATCGCCGAGCTGATCGAAACGCTGAAGACCAACCCCGCCTCGCGCCGGATGATCGTCTCCGCCTGGAACCCCGGCGAGCTGGGCGCGATGGCGCTGGCGCCGTGCCACTGCCTGTTCCAGTGCCATGTCGCGGGCGGCCGGCTGAGCCTGCAGCTGTACCAGCGCTCCGCCGACATCTTCCTCGGCGTGCCGTTCAACATCGCGAGCTATGCGCTGCTCACCCATCTGCTGGCCGAACAGGCCGGGCTGGAGGTAGGCGACTTCATCTGGACCGGCGGCGACTGCCACCTGTATCTCAACCATCTCGACCAGGCGCAGGAACAGCTTTCCCGCACCCCCGGCCCGCTGCCGCGGCTGGAAATCCTGCGCAAGGCGCCGTCGATCGACGCGTACGACTATGAGGATTTCGCGATCCACGACTATGTCGCGCAGCCGCACATCAAGGCGCCCGTCTCGGTATGATCAGCTTCCACCTCGCGCGCGCCGACAATGGCGTGATCGGCCGGGACGGGCAGCTGCCGTGGCGGCTGCCGGCGGACCTCAAGCGGTTCAAGGCACAGACCATGGGCAGGCCGATGATCATGGGCCGCAAGACCTTCGAGTCCTTCCCGTCGCCGCTGCCGGGCCGCCGCCACATCGTGCTCACCCGCGACGCCGGCTGGTCGGCCGAGGGCGCCGAGGTCGCGCACAGCGTGGCGGAGGCACTGGCAATGGCCGGCCCGGATGCGGCGGTGATCGGCGGCGCGGAGATCTTCGCGCTGTTCCTGGACGCCGCCGCCCGGATCGAGCTGACCGAAGTGCACCTCGATGCCGAGGGCGACGCACGGGTCCCCCCCTTCGATCCCGCCCGGTGGCAGGAGACGGCGCGCGAGGAACACGCCGCGGACGGGGATCGCCCCGCCTATGCCTTCGTCACGCTGGAGACGCGCGGATGAGGCGGCGGATCCTGATCGGGCTGATCGTGGTGCTTCTCGTTGCCGCGATCGGCTTTTTCGGGATCGCCCCGGTGGTGACCGAGGCGGGGATGAACCGCGTCGTCGCCACGCCCCTGCCAGAGGTCAGCGCCGCCACCCGCGCGCTGCATGCCCGGCTCCAGATCGCCGACATGCATGCCGATACGCTGCTGTGGCGTCGCAGCCTGCTCGATCACGCCAGTCGCGGCCAGGTGGACCTGCCGCGACTGGAGGCAGGCAATGTCGCACTGCAGGTCTTTTCCTCGGTCACCAAGACGCCCAGGCACCAGAACTACGACGCGAACGGCGCCGATAGCGACAACATCACGCTGCTCGCCATCGCGCAAGCGCAGCCGCCGCGCACCTGGGGCTCGCTGCTCCAGCGCTCGCTCTGGCATGCCGAAAAGCTCGAGCATGCTGCCGCGGGATCGGAGGGGCGGCTGCGCGTGATCCGGACACCCGCCGATCTCGATCGCCTGCTTGCCGATCGCGCCGCCGGACGCAAGGTGGTGGGCGGCATGCTCTCGATCGAGGGGCTGCAGGATCTGGAGGGCGACCCCACCAATCTCGACCGTCTCTATGCCGCCGGCTTTCGCATGGCCGGCTTTGCCCATTTCTTCGACAGCGAGGCGGCGGGGTCGATGCACGGGCTGGCCAAGGGCGGGCTCACCCCGCTCGGCCGGCAGGTGCTGCGCCGCATGGAGGCGCTGGGAATGGTGGTCGACGTGGCCCATGCGAGCCACCGCGCGGTGGCGGATATCCTGGCGATGGCGCGCCGCCCGGTGGTGTCGAGCCATGGCGGCGTGCAGGCGACCTGCCAGGTCAACCGCAACCTGACCGACGACGAGATTCGCGGCATTGCCCGTACCGGTGGGGTGGTGGGCATCGGCTATTGGGAGGCGGCGGTCTGCTCGACCAGCCCGACCGCGGTGGCAGCGGCGATCGCGCACGTTCGCGATCTTATCGGCATCGATCATGTCGGGCTGGGATCGGACTTCGACGGCGCGGTGACGACCGGCTTCGACGCAGGCCAGTTGGCGGTGGTGACGCAGGCGCTGGTCAACCGCGGCTTTTCCGACGCGGACATCGCCAAGGTGATGGGCGGCAATGTGCTGCGCGTGCTGCGTGCGGGGCTGATGCCGCAGGCCCACTAACCCCTCCTTCTTGGAGGCAGGGCCTCGGGGTGGACGGATTCCAGACATTCGTCGGTCTCGAGATGACACAGCCCCGCCCCAAACCCCGCCCCTGAAGGGAGGGGCTTCGTTCCCACTCTTCTGTGAATGCCACCCCCAACCCATTGGCATCGCCCCGGCCAATCCCTATAGCCAGCCCCATGCAGCGGCTGGACGGCGGCTCGGCGGTTCCGCTTCCTCTCCGGGGCGCGATCGTTGCGCTCGGGAATTTCGATGGCTTCCATCTCGGGCACCAGGCGGTGGTCGGCCGCGCGGTGGAGCGCGCCCGGGCCGAAGGGCGCCCGGCGATCGTCGCCACCTTCGATCCGCATCCGCGCCGCTTCTTCCAGCCCGACGCCCCGCCCTTCCGGCTGACCACGCTCGACCAGCGCGAACGGCTGTTCGGACACGCCGGCGCGGCGGCGATGCTGGTCTTTCATTTCGATGCGACCCTCGCCCGCCTCACCGCGCGCCAGTTCGCCGATCAGCTGGTCGACACGGTCGGCGCGGCCGGAGTGGTGACCGGCGAGGATTTCACCTTCGGCAAGGGCCGCGAGGGCAGCGTCGCGACGCTCGCCGCGCTGGGCGAGGAACTGGGCTTCACCGCCGAAACGGTGGCGCCGGTGGCGCTGGACGGCGGCACCGTCTCCTCCAGCCGCATTCGCGCGGCGCTGAAAGCGGGCGACCCGGGCACCGCCGCCGCGCTGCTCACCCGTCCCTTCGCCATTTCGGCCGAGGTCGAAGGCGGCGCAAAGCTCGGCCGCCAGCTCGGCTATCCGACCGCGAACATGCGGCTCGGCACCTATCTGCGCCCGGCCTACGGCATCTACGCCGTGCGCGGACGCCTGCCGGATGGCCGCGTGCTCGACGGGGTCGCCAATCTGGGCATCCGCCCGAGCTTCGATCCGCCGATCGAGCTGCTCGAAAGCTTCTTCTTCGATTTCAGCGGCGATCTGTACGGCCAGCGGCTCGAGGTGGAGCTGATCGCGTATCTACGCCCGGAGGCCAAGTTCGACAGCCTCGACGCGCTGATCGCGCAGATGGACCAGGACTCGGCGCGCGCGCGCGATCTGCTCGCCCGGGGCTGAGCCCCACCCGCTTCCCGCATCGACGCCCGCCCCCCGCGGCCGCCCCGCGCCTGCCAGCCTGCGCGCGGCAGACAAAAAAAGGGGCGATCCGAAGACCGCCCCTTCCCCCTGTAGTCCGTTTGCGCGCGCCTCAGAACTTGAAGCTGGCGCCCGCGCTGAAGTTGCGGCCGACCAGACCGGCATAGTGCCAGCTGCTCAGATAGTTGGGGTTGCTGGTGTACGCACCGGCCGCGAGCGGCGCGTGCGCGTTCAGCAGGTTCTGGACGTTGACGAAGAAGCGGAACTTGTCGCTCACTTCGACGCCGGCGTTCAGATCGACATAGATGAACGGGCGAACATAGCACTGGTTGGCGCCGGTCTGGCCCGGCGACAGCGAGTTCTTGCACGACAGGTCGATCACGCCGTTGACCGGGGTGATCTCGTCGGCTGCCACCTGCTTGATGCGGCCGACATAATAGGTCGTCGCGGTCAGCGAGTATTTGCCGACTTCCAGCGTGTTCTGCCAGTTGCCGCGGATGCGCGGGGTACCGCCGCCCGAGGACAGCTCGTACGGCCCAAGCGTACCGGCATATTTCTGCACCACGCCCGCGGGCGTGACGAGATCGAGGCGGAACACGTCGGTCACGTCGAGGCGGCTGATGAAGCGGACGCCATCGGCCAGCGGCACGTTCGCCGAGACCTGGAAGTCGAGGCCCGAGCTCACCTGGTAGTTGGCGTTCACGAACGGCACGTTGAGCACCAGCAGGCGCGGCAGCGCGTTCGGGTTGGACGGATCGGGCGCGTCGACGACGTTGCACGAATAGCCGGCACCCACCGCCGCGAGCGCGGTGCAGCCGTCGGCCGAGTTGGTCTTGCTGTAATAGGCCGCGATCGCCTCGGCGCGCAGCGGGCCGCTGACGATCAGGTTCGACTTCTTGATGTTGTAATAGTCGACCGAGAAGTTCAGCCACTTGGTCGGACGGAAGATGGTGCCCAGCGTGACGCTGCGCGACACTTCGGGTGCGACGTTCGGGTTGCCCTGCGCGCCGCTGCCGATGTTGTAGCTGGTGGTGTAGGCGCTGTTGCCCGGATGGGCGGCAACGAAGCTGGCCGGCGGCGTGAACGACGAGAAGCCGGCATAGCTGGAGCCCGGGTTGCTTTCCGCGAAGGTCGGCGCGCGGAAGCCTTCCGAATAGGTCGCACGGAACGCGATCTGCTCGATCGGGGTGAACTTCACCGCCACCTTCGGCGAGAAGTGGTTATAGCCTTCCGAATAGTGGTCGTAGCGGCCCGAGACGTTGAGGTTCAGCGTCGAGAGCAGCGGCGCGTTGATTTCGAAGAAGGCCGCGCTGACCGTGTGGCGGCCGGTCGCCGACGAGGTGTTCAGGCCGTAAAAGGCGAGGCTCGCATTCTGGTTGCGGTTGAGCAGCGTCTCGCGACGCAGCTGGCCACCGATCGCCAGGTTGAGGTCGCCGCCCGGCAGCTGCAGCAGCGCCTTGGTGATCGAGGCATCGAGCGCGGCCGTCGTCGAATAGGACTTGGTCGTCACGTCGGGCGAGATCTGGTTGCGCACCGCCGCGGTGTTCTGATCCGGGTTGACGAAATTGTACGCGCCCGTGTTGATCGCGCTCAGCAGCCCCTGGATGTTGATAAAGCCGTGCTGGGTTACGGCGAAATCGTCCCGCGCATACACGCCCTCGACGCGGAAGCCGAAGCCGTCACCGAAGGTGCCCGTGGCACCGGCGGTGGCGCGATAGACGTTGACGTAGCGGTCGCTGCCGCCGGGGATGTCGCCGAACAGATAGTAGATGCGCGCCGCGCCCTGGGCGGGCGTGGCCGCGTTCGCCGCCGCATAGGGGTTGTTCGGGTTCAGGCGACGGTCCGCCGCGGTGGCGCAGTTGATGCCTGCCGAGCAGACATAGACCGGCAGCACGATGCCCGGGTTGCTGGATGCGAGCGACGGCGAGCCGCCGAACGGCTGGGTCGCACGGATGGCTGCAGGCGTGCCCTTGATGCTGACTTCCGACCGCGAGAAGCTGCCGGTGGCATAGGCTTCGATCTGGTCGTTCAGGCGGACGCTGAGGCGGCCGGTGCCCGAATAGCGCTGCTGCTTCGGCTGGATGATGTTGTATTCATCGGCCAGATTGTGCTTGCAGCCGGTGCCCTGGGCCGCACCGGTGGTCACCGTGAAGGTGCCGAAGGGGCAGGCGTTGGGGTTGAGCAGCTGGTACTGGTTGGTCAGCGGGGTGCCGACCTGCCCGGCGAGCGGGTTGTTGAGGTCGCTCTGCGTCACGCGGGTGACGACCGCCTGCGGATTGGCGGTGGTGAGCGAGTCGTCGTTGCGGTTGCGGTCGGTCAGCCCGCTCGGCGTCAGGTCGAGCGTGTTGAACGGGTAGCCGCGCGAGTTGTTGGTGATGTAGCCGTCATAGGTGTATTCACCGTTGACGTAGAAGTTCCAGCCCTTCGCCTGATAGTCCCCGAAGCCGGCGGTCGCGGTGGCGCGATAGTGCGAGCCGTCGCCCTTGCCGGTGGTGCCGCCCTGCACCGAGCCTTCGAGGCCGGTGAAGTGCTTCTTGGTGATCAGGTTGACCACGCCGCCGATCGCGTCCGCGCCGTACAGCGACGAGGCGCCGTCCTTCAGCACGTCGACCTTGTCGATGATGCTGAACGGGATCGAGTTCAGGTCGACATAGGCGTTGTGGCCATCGTCGTTCAGCGGAAAGTTGGCCGAGCGCAGGCCGTCGATCAGCACGACGGTCGACGACACGCCGAGGCCGCGCAGCGACACCGCAGCACCGCCGGCCGAGAAGCCGTTGCGGAAGCCGGTGGAGATCGAGCCGGCGCTGTCGGCCGAGACCGAACGGATCGCGTCGTTCACCGTGGTGATGTTGGCGCGCTGCAACGTCTCGGTGGTCAGCGTGGTCAGCGGCGAGCTCGAGGTCGCGTTCGAATCGCGGAACAGCGTGCCGGTGACGACGATGTCGCCGGACGAGGCCTGGTCGGTCGCGCCCTGCTCCTGGCCGGTCTGGGCCGGCGGCGTCGTGGTCTGCGCCATGGCCGGCATCGCGAAGGCGCTGACCAGCGCCGCCGCAGAGATCCCGCAGCGGAGCGAAAGCGCCGTCGAGCGTAGAATTTTCACTGGTATTTCCCCTCTTTGGAGGGACTGCGAGTCTCCAAGACCCACCCCCTCCTGCGATTGATGGCGCGGGGGATCGCAAGTTTATAACAAAGAGTAAACCGATTGTTGCGTCGGATTACGTAATGGTTACGAAATGTGGTACTTTCGCAACACCATCCGATAAGCGGTTCTAAAATCGAGCTTGGCGGCTGGAGCCATTAGATCGGCACAGCGTCAGATGCCGCCGTCGACCGCCTCCAGACCGCGTTCGGCAAGGCCCTCCGCCAGCACCGCGATACAGCGATCGACCACTGCCTGATCGGTTGCCCGCACGACGAAATTGGCGCCGACCCGCCCTTCCCGGAAGAACGGGTAGCTGCCGATCGACACGCCGTCATGGTCGCGCTCAGTGGTGCCGAGCAGGTCCGCGATCTCGCTCTCGGCGACCCAACATCCGATCGTGCGGGAGATTACCGGCAGCCCGCCTTCCAGCGTGCCGGTCAGCGCGTCGAGCATCCCCGCGGCGATGTGCGGCACGCCCGCCAGGATGAAGACGTTCTGCCAGCGGATCCCCGGTGCCCCGGACATGCGATTGACGATCAGATCGGCACCGTCGGGCACGCGCGCCATGCGCAATCGTGCCTCGGTGAGTCCCCCCTTGCTGGCATAATAGGCTTCCAGCGCCGCGCGTGCCTGCGGGTGCACCACCACCGGCACGGCCAGCGCGGCGGCGATCGCATCGACGGTGATGTCGTCATGCGTGGGGCCGATGCCGCCGGTGGTGAACAGATAGTCGTTGCGCGCGCGCAGGGCGTTGACGGCCTCGACGATCGCGTCCTGCCGGTCCGGTACCACCCGCACCTCCGCCAGCCGGATGCCCTGCGCGTTCAGCCAGGTGGCGAGCTGCGCAATATTCTTGTCCTGCGTGCGACCCGACAGGATTTCGTCGCCGATCACCACCAGGGCCGCTGTCCAGATCCGCTCGTGCATGGGGCTAGCGCTACGCCCTCGCAAAGCCGGGTGCAAACGCCTATATGGGCGGCATGACCGAATATGTGAACGTCACCGCGGACATGCCGCAGGCGCGCAGCCATGCCATCAAGCTGCATGGCCCCGAAGGCTTCGAGGGCATGCGCACAGCGGGCCGGCTTGCCGCCGAAATTCTCGACGCGCTGGTGCCGCATGTCGTGCCGGGCGTGACGACGCAGGAGCTGGACGACATCGTCCGCCAGATGACGGTTGCCGGCGGCGGCGTGCCCGCGACGCTCGGCTATCGCGGCTATACCCATAGCTGCTGCATCTCGATCAACCATGTCGTCTGCCACGGCATCCCGGGCGACCGCCCGCTCAAGGACGGTGACATCGTCAATATCGACGTCACCCCGCTGCTCGGCGGCTGGCATGGCGATACCAGCCGCATGTATCTGGTGGGCGACGTGCCGATCAAGGCGCGCCGGCTGGTCGACGTGACCTATGAATGCCTGATGCTCGGCATCGAACAGGCCCGGCCGGGCAACCATCTGGGCGACATCAGCCACGCCATCCAGCGCCATGCCGAAAAGCATCGCTACGGCGTGGTCCGCGATTTCTGCGGCCACGGCCTCGGCCAGGTGTTCCACGATGCGCCCGAGGTGGTGCATGTCGGCCGCCCCGGCACGGGTCCGGAGCTTCGCCCGGGCATGTTCTTCACCATCGAGCCGATGATTAATATCGGCCGCCCCGACGTGAAGCTGCTCGACGACGGCTGGACGGCGGTGACGCGCGACCGCTCGCTTTCGGCGCAGTTCGAACATTCGATCGGCATTACCGAGAGCGGCTGCGAGATCTTCACGCTCAGCCCCAAGGGCCTGCACCAGCCGCCGTACTGAGGCGGCGGGCCGAGACCAAATCCTCGTCATTCCCGCGAAGGCGGGAAACCATTCGCCTGTATGCTGCGGCAAGAACCGAGGGTTCAGCGCCAATGGATCCCCGCCTTCGCGGGGATGACGGCGGTAGTACGGCGTGGACGCCGTAACCTCCAGATGGCGCCCCGCAACAATCTTGCGCTTCCCCGCAACGTCGGCTATCCGGCCGCCAGCATCAAGAGTCGGGCCGACGCCCGGCACCAACCTGCCCCGTGCAAGGTGGTGCCTCCATGCGAATGGAGGGATGTGGCCGAACCCGGCAACACGGTGTCCACGCCACATTTCCCGTCGTCGCCCGCCTCCTGCTCCACAGCAAGAAGGCCAGTAGCGCGTGACCACCGAAGCCCAGCAATTCGCCAGCGACAATTATGCCGGAATCTGCCCCGAAGCCTGGGCAGCGATGGAAGCCGCCAATCGCGGCCACGCGCCCGCCTATGGCGACGATCGCTGGACCCACACCGCAGCGGATGCCTTCCGCACGCTGTTCGAAACGGACTGCGAGGTGTTCTTCGCCTTCAACGGCACCGCGGCCAATTCGCTGGCGCTGGCGGCGCTCTGCCAATCCTATCACAGCGTGATCTGCTCGGCCGCCGCGCATGTCGAGACCGACGAATGCGGCGCGCCCGAATTCTTCTCGAACGGCTCCAAGCTGCTTGTCGCGCAGAGCGCCGACGGCAAGCTGACGCCCGAGGCCGTGCGCGCGGTGGCGACCAGCCGCTCCGACATCCACTTCCCCAAGCCGCGCGTGGTGACGATCACCCAGCCGACCGAGACCGGCCAGGTCTACACGATCGAGCAGGTGCAAGCCCTCTCCGCGGTCTGCCGCGAGCTCGGCCTCAAGCTGCACATGGACGGCGCTCGCTTCGCCCACGCCGTGGCGACGCTCGGCTGCGATCCGGCCGACATCACGTGGCGCGCGGGCGTCGACGTGCTGTGCTTCGGCGGCACCAAGAACGGCATGGCGGTGGGCGAAGCCGTGCTGTTCTTCGATCGCGCGCTGGCGCAGGATTTCGATTACCGGTGCAAGCAGGCCGGGCAGCTTGCCTCCAAGATGCGCTTCCTCGCGGCGCCCTGGGTAGGGATGCTGGAGAACGGCGCCTGGCTGCGCAACGCAACCCACGCCAATGCCTGCGCGCAGCGACTGGCGGGGCAGATCGAGGGCCTGCCCGGTATCGAATTGATGTTCCCGGTAGAGGCGAACGGGGTGTTCGTCCGCGCGCCCGAGCCGGTGCTGGAAGGGCTGCGCGCCCGCGGCTGGCGCTTCTACACCTTCATCGGCGGCGGCGCGCGGTTCATGTTCGCCTGGGATGCCGATCCGGCGCGGGTGGACCAGCTGGCCGCCGATATTCGCGCCGCGAGCGGCACGACGGCGCTGGCGGCCTGAGCAGCAGATCCCCCGGAGCACCGCTCCGGGGAAGCCAGGGTCAGCCGACGAAGGCGCGCTCGATCACGAAGTCGCCGGGCGCGTTGTTCGAGCCTTCCTTGAAGCCCTTGCCCTCGAGCAGCGCGGCGAAGTCGCGGATCATGTCCATCGATCCGCACAGCATGATCCGGTCCGTCTCCGGGTTGAGCGCCGCCTCGCCGGGGACGCCGTCGAACAGCTTGCCGTTCTCGATCAGCGCGCCGATCCGCTCGCTGGTGTGGAACGGCTCGCGGGTGACGGTCGGCACATAGTGGAACTGCGCGGCGGCCTGCTCGCCGATCAGCGGATCCTCGGCCAGCTTGCCCGCCAGCTCGTCATGATAGGCAAGGTCGCTCACCCGGCGCACGCTGTGCACCGTCACCACCTGCTCGAACCGCTCATAGATGTCGGGATCGCGCGCGACGCTGAGGAACGGCGCGAGGCCGGTCCCGGTCGACAGCAGGAACAGCCGCTTTCCCGGCAGCAGCGCGTCGGCGACCAGCGTGCCGGTCGGCTTCTTGCCGAGATAGATGTCGTCGCCGGGCACGATCTTCTGCAGCTTCGAGGTCAGCGGGCCGTCCTGCACCTTGATCGAAAGGAACTCGAGTTCCTCGGCCCAGGACGGGCTGGCGACCGAATAGGCCCGCATCAGCGGCTTGTCGTTCTCGCCCTGCAGGCCGATCATCACGAACTCGCCCGAGCGGAAGCGGAAGCTGGCCGGACGCTCGATCGCGAAGCTGAACAGATGCTCGTTCCAGTGGCGCACCCACAGCACCTTGGCGGTGGCGAAAGCGGGATGCTCGGGGAGCAGCGCGGGCGCGCGCGTGTCGACGGTCATGAAAAGCGGGTCCTCGTTCGTAACGCTCTGGACCCTTCGCCGGCCGCACGGGGCGCAAGGGTCCTGCAAACATGAAGGCGGCCCTCTGCCACCAGAAGCAGGCGACGTCCAGAAAGTAGCGCTACGGCAGCCTAAACCCTGTCCTCGATGGGGACGCCCGCCTCCCAGTGGTGCAGCAGGGCGGCGACGGCATCCGCATCCAGCACGTCCTGCCCGATCTCGATCCAGCAGCGCTGACGCCGTTCGGCCGGCTCCACCGCGCACAGCGCGTGCACCAGCAGCATCAGCGGCCCGCGTGCAACCGTTCGGATGCACATGCCGCCGGGCTTGGCCGGATCCTCGATCCGGTGCCGCAGTTCGGCAGGCGCATCCATTGGCGGCGGACGCATCGGTGCTTTCCCTTACTCGGCACGGGCGACTCCACCCGGTACCGTCCCATTCAACGGAATTTCAGCATCAAGGTTGCGAAGATTTGATGGGCAGGTGTCGTAAACCTGTCATCAAACACTAATCGCTCGTTTACCCTCCTGCCCTACCGAGGGCGGCGATGCTGAACACGCCCGTCCACCTCCGCTTCCTCCTCGAGTGGCTCACCGACGGCGAGCGCAATCCGCGCACGCTGACGCTGGAAACCCCCTTGGGGGAGGCGGTGCGGTGCTTCCAGGACGATCCGACCCTGCGACTGCTGCCGGTGCTCGACGGCGTCCGGCGGCCGGTCGGCGCGGTGTTCGAGAAGGACGTGCGGCGGCTGCTGCTCAATCCCTTCGGCCATGCCCTGCTGCGCAACCCGGCCTATGGGCGCCGACTCGACACGCTGGTCCGCGCCTGCCCGATGGCGGACTATGCACAGGAGACCCGCGCGCTGGTGGATGCCTATGCCGCCGCCGACGGGCAGGAAGGGATGATCCTCACGCGCGGCGGCCAGCTGTTCGCGGTGATCAGCAACCGCCGTCTGATCCAGCTCGCCGCCGAGGACCAGGTCCGCGCCGCCGAACGCCAGACCGCGCGCGCCCGCCGGATCGAGGCGGCGAGCGAGCGGATCGAGGCGGAGGTCGGTGCGCTGACCGTGGAGCTCCGCCACCTTGCCGCGACGCTGCGGAGCGGCGCCGCCGCCACCGCGGACCGTGCCGCCACCAACAGCGCCGCCGCCACCGCACTGGCCGCCGCGGTCGCGCAAAGTCATGACAACCTGGCTGCGATCGCAGCGGAATCCGATGCGCTGGCCGCCACGCTCGACGCGATCCGCCGCGATACCGCCACCGCCCGGAGCAGCGCCGGCGAAGCGGTAGCGCTGGTGGAGGACAGCCGCGCACGCACCGCCGAGCTGGATAGCTTCGCGCAGACCGTGGGCACCGTCACCAGCGTGATCGGCGAGATCGCCGGACAGGTGAACCTGCTCGCACTCAACGCCTCGATCGAAGCCGCCCGCGCCGGCGAGGCCGGCCGCGGCTTCACCGTGGTGGCGCAGGAAGTGAAGGCGCTGGCCGGCCAGGTCGGACGTGCGGCGAAGAGCGTCGGCGCCCAGGTCGGCGGCGTGCGCGCACTGGTCGACCAGGTGACGGCGAACCACGCCCGGGTCGAGCAGGCGATCCGCGGAATTGCCGGACTTTCCTCCAACATCGAACATGCCGTAGCCGAGCAGCACCACGCCACGCGCAGCATCGCGGTGAACGTCAACGAAAGCGTCAGCGGCACACGCGGCGTTCGCCAGGATATCGAGCAGGTGGGCGACACCGCCGAGGCCGCCGCACGCAACGCCGCCGCGATCGCCGATCTGGCCGAGGGATTGCTGGGCGGCGCCGAGGCCCTGTCCGACGGGGTCGAGCGGTTCCTGACCGATATCCGCGCGGCGTGATCTGCCGCAGGATTGGGCAGCCACTGCCCAAGTTTCAGGCAGTTTGCGGGAACGAAATCACTTCGGCGCGTGTACCCACGCTGACCCTTCCCGTTCTGGCATGCAGGTTGCTAAACACCTGGCATTGACACCGATCGCGGCTCGACACCCGCTGCCTGGGGGAAAACGTGAAAAAGATCGAAGCCATCATCAAGCCGTTCAAGCTCGATGAAGTGAAGGAAGCGCTGCACGAGGTGGGCGTTTCCG
This sequence comes from Sphingomonas sp. R1, assembly GCF_025960285.1. Classification (GTDB taxonomy): domain Bacteria; phylum Pseudomonadota; class Alphaproteobacteria; order Sphingomonadales; family Sphingomonadaceae; genus Sphingomonas. The sequence goes on from NZ_CP110111.1 coordinate 1,616,193, forward strand.
GGATTACCGTCACCGAAGCCAAGGGCTTCGGGCGCCAGAAGGGCCATACCGAGCTCTATCGCGGCGCCGAATATGTCGTCGACTTCCTGCCGAAGGTGAAGCTCGAGGTCGTCGTGGAAGACACGCTGGCCGAGCGCGTGGTGGAGGCGATCGCCGCCGCCGCGCAGACCGGCCGCATCGGCGACGGCAAGATCTTCGTGATTCCGGTGGAAACGGCGCTGCGGATCCGCACCGGGGAGCGGAACGAAAACGCCGTTTGACGCGGGGGTACGCGGGCGCGATGACGCGGCTGCGAAGGAAATTTTATTGCCCGATTCGTCGGGCAGACGAAAGAGAGCGAAAGGGCACCTACGATGGCGAATTCGGCCAGTGACATCCTGAAGATGGTGAAGGACCAGGAGATCGAGTGGATCGACCTGCGCTTCACCGACCCCAAGGGCAAGTGGCAGCACCTGACCATGGTCGCCTCGATCCTCGGCGAGGACGAGCTGACCGACGGCCTGATGTTCGACGGTTCGTCGATCGAGGGCTGGAAGGCGATCAACGAGTCCGACATGATCCTGAAGCCGGATCTGGACGCGGTGTGGGTCGATCCGTTCTCGGCCACGCCGATGCTGATCCTGGTGTGCGACATCGTCGAGCCGTCGACCGGCGAGCTTTATGCCCGCGATCCGCGCTCGACCGCGAAGCGCGCCGAGGCGTATCTCAAGACCACCGGCATCGGCGACACCATCTATGTCGGCCCCGAAGCCGAGTTCTTCATGTTCGACGACGTGCGGTTCGAGAACAGCTACTCGACCAGCTACTACAAGATCGACGACATCGAGCTGCCGGGCAACTCCGGCCGCGAATATGAAGCCGGCAACCTCGGCCACCGTCCGCGCGCCAAGGGCGGCTATTTCCCGGTCGCGCCGGTCGACAGCGCCGTCGACATCCGCGGCGAGATGGTCTCGACCATGCTCGAAATGGGCCTGCCCTGCGACAAGCACCACCACGAAGTCGCCGCCGCGCAGCACGAGCTGGGCCTGACCTTCGGCACGCTGGTGACCACCGCCGATCGCATGCAGATCTACAAGTATGTCGTGCACCAGGTCGCGCAGGCCTATGGCAAGACCGCGACCTTCATGCCGAAGCCGATCAAGGAAGATAACGGCTCGGGCATGCACACCCACATGTCGATCTGGGAAAAGGGCCAGCCCCTGTTCGCCGGCAACGGCTATGCGGGCCTCAGCGAGACCTGCCTCTACTTCATCGGCGGCGTGATCAAGCACGCCAAGGCGCTCAACGCCTTCACCAACCCGTCGACCAACAGCTACAAGCGCCTGGTCCCGGGCTATGAGGCGCCGGTGCTGCTCGCCTATTCGAGCCGCAACCGCTCGGCCTCGTGCCGCATCCCGTACGGCACCGGCAGCAAGGCGAAGCGCGTCGAGTTCCGCTTCCCGGACGCGCTGGCCAACCCGTATCTCTGCTATTCGGCGCTGCTGATGGCGGGCCTGGACGGCATCCAGAACAAGATCCACCCGGGCGACCCGATGGACAAGAACCTGTACGATCTGCCCCCGGCCGAGCTGGCCGAAGTGCCGACCGTGTGCGGTTCGCTCCGCGAGGCGCTGGACAGCCTGGAAGCCGATTTCGACTTCCTGCTGAAGGGCGACGTGTTCTCGAAGGACCAGATCGAGGCCTATATCGAGATCAAGCGCGCCGACGTGGCCCGTTGGGAAATGACCCCGAGCCCGGTCGAGTACGACATGTACTATTCGAGCTGATCCGACGCGGATCGGTTTCAGAAAGGGGCGTCCGGAGCAATCCGGGCGCCCTTTTCCTTGTACGGCCAACCCCAAGGGCGCGCTGAGCATTGTCGCACCCGCCCACAGCGTGCTAGCCAGATACATCACCCAGTAAGGATCCCGCCTTCATGCGTTTACCGCGTCTCGCAGCCCTGCTGCTCGGCACTTCGCTGCTCGCCTCCCCCGCCCTCGCCCAGACGGCGGGCAAGGCGAAATACGGCAGCTGGGGCGTCGATCTCACCACGATCGATCGCAGCGTGAAGCCGGGCGACGACTTCTTCGGCTATGCGCTGGGCAGCTGGCTGCGCGACGCGCCCTTCCCCGCCGACAAGGCCCGCATCGGCTATAATTACGATCTGCCCGACGAGACCGAGGTCGAGATCCGCAAGCTCATCGAGGATGCCGGTACGTCGCCGAGCGACCCCGTGCTGCGCCAGGTCGCGACCTATTACCGCGCCTATCTCGACGAAGCCGGCATCGAGGCACGCGGCACGGCGCCGCTCCAGCCCTATCTGGCGCGCATCGACGCGGTGCAGGATCGCCGCGGTCTCGAGTTGCTGATGGCCGATACCGGCTATGCCAGTCCGATCGGCATCGGCATCTCCGCCGATCCCAAGGATCCCACCCGCTACACCGTGATGGCCGGCCAGTCGGGCCTCGGCCTGCCGAGCCGCGACTATTACCTGTTGCCCGGCCAGAAGTACGAGACGATCCGCAAGGCCTATCGCGCCTATATCGTGAAGATCCAGCAGCTTGCCGGCATCCCCGATGCCGAGGCGAAGGCCGATGCGATCCTCGCGCTGGAAACCAGCCTCGCCAAGGATCACTGGACGCCCGAGGCGCGCCGCGATCCGCAAAAGACCTACAACCCGATGACCCGCGCCCAGCTCGCCAAGCTGGCGCCCGAGTTCGACTGGAACGCCGTGCTCGCGCACCAGGGCCTCGCCAAGATGCCGATCGTGGTCGTGGCCGAGACCACCGCCGTCACCGCCGCCGCCAAGCGGCTGGGCGACGTCCCGCTCGCCACCTGGAAGGACTGGCTGCGCTTCCGCTTCGTCAGCGACCATGCCGACACGCTGCCCAAGGCGTTCGATGCGGCCTCGTTCGACTTCTACAGCCGGACGCTGCGCGACGTGCAGCAGCCGTCGGACCGCTGGAAGCGCGGCGTGCGCCAGGTCAACGGTGCGCTTGGCGAGGCGCTGGGCAAGATCTACGCCGAACGCCATTGGGGCCCGGCGGCCGAAGCGCTGTCGAAGGAACTGGTCGAGGATCTTCGCGCCGCCTATGCCGAGAAGATCAGGGGCGCGGCCTGGATGGATGCCCCCACCCGCAAGGAAGCGCTGGCCAAGCTCGCCGCCTTCGAACCGCGCATCGGCCATCCCGACAAATATATCGACTATGCCGCGATGCCGGTGAGCGCGACCAACCCGCTGGCCAACGACCTTGCCGCCGGCGAGTTCGAATGGAAGCTGGAGCTGTCGCGCCTGGGCAAGCCGGTGGATCGCACCTTGTGGGGCATGACCCCGCAGACCGTGAACGCCTATTACGATCCGGTGATGAACCAGGTGACCTTCCCGGCCGCCCAGTTGCAGCCGCCCTTCTTCGATCCCGCCGCGGATCCGGCGGTAAACTATGGCGAGACGGGTGCCACCATCGGCCATGAAATGGGTCATGGCTTCGACGACGAAGGCCGCCAGTTCGATGCGACCGGAAAGCTGCGCGACTGGTGGACGGCGCAGTCCGCGGCGCGCTACACGGCGCACGCACAGGAACTGGTCAAGCAGTTCGACGCCTATGAGCCGATCCCCGGCACGCACATCAAGGGCCAGTTGACGCTCGGCGAGAACCTCGCCGATCTGGGCGGGCTGGAAGTCGCCTATGCCGCCTATCGCCGCTATGTCGCTCGCCACGGCGAGCCACAGGTGCTGGACGGCATGACCGGCGACCAGCGCTTCTTCCTCGCCTATGCCGCGAGCTGGCAGGGCAAGGCGCGCGAGGGCGCGCTGCGGGCGCAGCTGCTCTCCGATCCGCACAGCCCGGAACAATATCGCGTCAACGGCATCGTGCGGAACATGGATGCCTGGTACGCCGCCTTCGGCGTGAAGCCGGGCGACAAGCTGTATCTTGCGCCGGAAGCGCGCGTGCACGTCTGGTGATGCCGAGCCGGGGGCCAAGCGCCCCCGGCGCCTGCCTCAGGGCGCGCGATAGGCGAAGACGCCCGCGCGTTTCGTCGTCCCGGTTTCCGAAACCGCATAGCTGGCGAGCAGGGTCAACCGCTCGAGCGGCAGCGGCGCCCGCCAGGGATCGCCGATCCATATGGTGACGCCCGCGGCAAGGCAGCGATCCAGGAACGGCCGCACCCGCGCCGCCACGGCGGGATCGTAGAAGAGATCGCCCGCCAGCAGCAGGTCCACCTCGGGCACGGGCCCGCCGATCACGTCACCGACGACGTCCGCGATCGCCGCGTGATTCAAGGCGGCGTTGAGCCCGATCGCCACGCGTGCATGGGCATCGATCTCGGACGCCGTCACCCGCGCCGCGCCCGCCCGCAGGGCGGCGATGCCGACCAGGCCAGAGCCCGCACCCAGATCCAGCACCCGCCGCCCGGCCACCTCCTCGGGATGGTCGAGCACATAGCGCGCCAGCGCCAGGCCCCCGGCCCACCAATAGGCCCAATAGGGCGCCGCTTCGCCCAGCCGTCCGACCCCGCTGGCGGGCACGGCCTTGTGGAGCACCAGTTCGGGCACGCCCGGTACCGGCAGTACCGGCAGATGCGCGCGGATGAAGGCGGTACTGTCCGCCGCCTCGCTCACAGCGCCCGCCCCAGCCATGCCACCCGGCCCAGCAGCACGAACCTGCCCGCGCGGACGAAGCGCACCGGATAGGCGGGATTGTCACTGACCAGCTCGATCCCGCCGATGGCGGAACGTACCCGCTTGACCAGCAACTCCCCGTCCGCGCGCAGCACGAAGATGCCGCGTGCATCCGGCCTGCACTGATCCCCGTCGACCAGGATCTCGTCGCCGTCGTTCAGCGTCGGCGCCATCGAATCGCCCGCGACCCGCACCATTGACGCCGCCTCGGGCTGCACGCCGAGCTGGCGCAGCAGCCCCGGCGGGAAGGCGAACGGCACCCGGGCAACCTCGTCCTCCGCCCACCCGCCCGGCCCGGCCGAGGCGGCGACGTCGATCCGCGGCACCGCCACCAGCCCGCGCGGCGCGGGGCCGCCCAGCAAGGCCTCGTCGATGCCCAGATAGGTGGCCAGCCGCGTCCGATCGCGTTCCGGCAGCGCGCGCGGCGATCCGCGCCGCAGATATTGCTGGAGATAGGCCGGATTCCGCCCGAGCACGCGCGACAGGCTGGCAAGGCGAAGGCCCCGCTCCGCCACCAGTCGCGACAAATTCGCCCGGCTTTCATCGACTTCCATACCCCCTTTCCTACACGTAGGATTTTTCCTACGCAAGCCTCAGATGAGAACATATCGTGATCATCCGAGTCGGAAGGAGGAGGACATGGATGTCCTTGCAGGGCGAAATCGAAGCGTTTCTGGCGGCGACGCAAATGTCGGTGACGCGGTTCGGGCGGCTGGCGGCCGGCGATCCGCGTCTGGTCATGGATCTGCGGGCGGGGCGGCAGCCAGGGCCGCGCCTCTCGAAGCGCATCCGCGCCTTCCTGGCCGCCCCGCCGGAGTGGAAGCCCGGGCGGCCCGGCGGCGCGGGATCGGCGGCCGCCTCGAGCGCGCGTTGATCGCCTCGGCGGCGAGCTGCACGGTGACGGCGGCGGTGATCGAGGCGAACCAGGTGCCCTGGGCGAGCGCCACGTTCAGCGGCGCCCGGCACCGGCTGACCCTCACGTCGGCCGATACCCCCGGCGCGGCCGCATGGCTCGCAGCGCTGCCGGAGATCGACTTGCCGATCGCCGGCCATCTCGTTGCCGATCTGCACGTCGCCGCCGTCACGCGCGCCGGGGGCTCGCTACACGCCATGCTGGACGTGCTGACGGTCGAGGAATGCTGAACGGCGCTCAGGCCTGCCGGGCGAGGTTCCGCAGCGTGGCGAGGGCATCGTCCAGCGAACGCTCGGGTCGCGCTCTGGCGCGGGCCTGCGCGGCCGGGTCGCGCCGGACGACGCCGCGTTCCAGCCGATCGAGCAGCGCATGCACGGTGGCGTCGGTTTCCGGGCGGACCAGCCTGTCTTCCCGGTCGCGGGCCTGGCTCACGCGCGCGGCGGCGCTCGCGCGTCCCTCGCGCCGGGGCGGCACCGGCGGCGGCAGCGGCACGGGCGGGATCGCGCGCGGATCGAACGCCGCCAGCGGCTGATCGAGATCGAGGGGGAGGTCGCGCTCGGCAATCTCCAGGGAAAAGGGAGTCGCCGCAGCGGGGGCGTCGGCGGAGATGCCGCCCTCAGCGGCCGTCCGCGGCTCCGGCTCCGCGGGGGCGACGGCGCGGCGGATCATCGGGATCCGCTCGGCGTTCTCGTCGGTCATCGGCGGCAGCACCTCGCGCCGCGGCGTCGCCAGCATCGCCGCAAGGGCACCGGCGCCGCTGCCAATGGCACCGGTAGCAAGCGCGAACAACGGACGTCCGCTGCCCGCCAGCGGAATCCAGCCAAGGTCCCTGTCGGCGAACAGGGAATCGACGAGCGACGCCGGCACGGCGGCAGCCGAGACGGCGAAGATGCCACCCAGGGTAAGGGCGGCAATGGGTACGAGCGGCAGCCTCATGCATTCACCCGAGACGTGTGCGACCACGTGGTTCTCATGCCATCTTTATGGCAAGGTTTTCATACAAGCCGGCATACACGGCAATATTTACAGACCAGTTGCGCTCGGCCTCGATATACGCGCGGGCCTGTGACTTGCGCACATCCCATTGATCGCGCGCTAGAAAAACTTTTTCAAGCGCTTTTGCGAGCGCCGCCGGATCGTCCGCGGGGAACAGCGTGCCGGTGCAACCTTCGGTAATCAGCTCGCGGTGACCGCCGACGTCGGAGGCGGCAACCAGGCGCTGCTGTGCCATCGCCTCCAGCGGCTTCAGCGGCGTGACCAGGTCGGTGAGCCGCATCTTCTTGCGCGGATAGACCAGCACGTCGATCAGGCTGTAATAGCGCTCCACCGCATCGTGCGGCACACGGCCGAGGAAGCGGATCCGCTCGGCGACCGGCGACGCCGTGGCCTGCGCGCGCAGCGCCGCCTCCGCCGGGCCGCCGCCGACCAGCAGCAACTGCATCGTCGGGCGCGCGGCGACCAGCGCCGGCATCGCCGCGATCAGCACGTCCAGCCCTTCATAGTCGTAGAAGCTGCCGATGAAGCCGATCGTCTCGGCCCCCGCCAGCCCAAGCGCGGCGGCGAGCGCGGCATCATGGGGGAGCGGATCGCCGAACATCGCCATGTCGACGCCGTTGGGGGAAACCGCGATCTTGGCCGGATCGATACCGCGTCCGATCAGGTCACCGCGCAGCCCCTCGCAGATCACCGCCACCGCATCGGCCTGGCGCACCGCGTGCGTCTCCAGCGCCCGGGTGACGCGGTAGCGCAGGCTTCCCTCACGCCCGGTGCCGTTGCCGACCGCAGCATCCTCCCAGAAGGCGCGGATCTCGTAGAGCAGCGGCACGCCGGTCCAGCGCCGTACGCGAAGCCCCGCCAGCGCACAGAGCACGGGCGAATGCGCGTGCAGCACGTCCGGCCGAAAGCGCTGGACCACCTGATGCACCCGGCGCGCAAAGGCATCGATCTCACGCCACTCGCTCAGGCCGGGCAGCGCGGGGCTGGTCGAGCGGGTGCGGAAGAAGCGCAGTCCGTCAATCTCCTCCTCGCCCGCCGGCGCGGGGCCGTGGCGCGGGCCCGTGACCGCCGCCACCTCCCAGCCACGCGCCAGCTGCGCCTTCAGGATCGCGCGGGTGCGGAATGCATAGCCGCTGTGGAGCGGCAGGCCATGATCCAGAAGATGGAGGACTCGCATGGCAGGCTGCATGCCACGCCGCGCTTAACGGCACGTCAACTGCACCGGGGCTAGAGCGGGTGCAGAAGGAAGCGCCCGCCGATGATCGACAATCTCTCGCTCGCCCTCACCCATGGGCTGATGCTGCTGGCGGCCTTCCTGCTGCTCCGCCGACCGGACCTCGACCGCGAGGATGCCGCGCCGCCCGAACGCAAGCAGAAGCGCAGCGGCTGGGGCAAGCGCGGTGCGTGACTGGGTTTTCGTCCTCTTCCTTGCGACCTTCTTCGGCGCCGGCTTTCGCAAGCCGTTCCTGTTCGTGCTGGTCTATGCCTATATCGACATCGTCGCGCCCCAGCGGCTGACCTATCTGCTGCTCAATTCCCTGCCGATCTCGGCGATGGCCGCGGCACTGGCGCTGGGCGGCTTCCTGCTGTTCGACGACAAGCGCGACGTGCGCGTGGCACCGCGCCAGCTGATGATCGTCGCGCTGATCGGCTATTGCTGGTTCACCACGCTCCACGCCGACTTTCCCGTCGAGGCCAAGGACAAATGGGACTGGGTGTGGAAGGCGCTGGCCTTCGCGGCCTTCCTGCCGCTGACCCTGCGCACGCGCCTGCGCATCGAGGCGCTGCTGCTGTTCATGATCCTGTCGGCCAGCTCAATCATCATCGTCGGCGCGATCAAGACGCTCATCTCCGGGGGCGGCTATGGCGAGCTGAACCTGATGGTCTCGAACAATTCCGGGCTGTATGAAGGGAGCACCATTTCCACCGTCGCCATTGCGATCCTGCCGCTGATCCTGTGGTTCACGCGCCACGGCACGCTCTTCACCCCGGCCTGGCCGATGAAGGCGTTCGCCTATGCGCTGTGCTTCGCCTGCCTGCTGATCCCGATCGGCACCTCCACCCGCACCGGCCTGCTCTGCATCGGGCTGGTGGCATTGCTGATGCTGCGGGACAGCCAGAAGAAGCTGCTCTATCTGGGCGGCGTCGCGGCGATGGCGCTGGTCGCCCTGCCCTTCCTGCCCTCTGCCTTCACCGAGCGGATGGGGACGATCAAGACCTACAAGGGCGACGCCTCCGCCTCCACCCGCCTCGCCGTGTGGCAATGGACGATGGACTATGCCCGCACCCACCCGATGGGCGGCGGGTTCGAGGCATATCGCCAGAACCAGATCCGCTACGAGAAGGTGGCGGTGGAGGACCAGGGCGGCGTCGCGGTCGTCGATCGCTCGCTCGAGGTCGACAAGGCGCGCGCCTATCACAGCGCCTATTTCGAAATGCTGGGCGAGCAGGGCTATCCGGGCCTCGCGCTATGGCTGGCGATCAATTTGTCCGGCCTGCTCCGCATGGAAGTGCTGCGCCGCCGCCATGCCCGTGCGGGGCCCGAAGATGCGTGGATCGCCCCGCTCGCGGCTGCGCTGCAGAACGGGCATATCGTCTACCTGCTCGGCGCCGCCTTCGTTGCGATCGCCTTCCAGCCGTTCGTCTATATGTTGATCGGCGCGCAGATCGGGCTCGACACCTATTGCGCCCGCAAGCGCGCGGCGGCGAACTGGCGGCCGCTGCGCAAGGCCCGCCCGGCGGCCGCATGAGTGCACATCGCCAGATGCGCGCGCTCACCTCGGCGCGCGGGATCGCGGCCTGGTGGGTGGTGCTCTATCACCTGCGCGGGGCACTGGAAGGGGTGCCCCCCGCAATGGAAGCGGTGCTCGCGAAAGGCTATCTGGCGGTCGACTTCTTCTTCCTGCTTTCCGGCTTCGTTCTGGCACTGAGCCATGGCGAACGCCTGCGCGCAGGCGGCATGCGCGCCGTCCCGGCGTTCCTGCGCCGGCGGATCGCGCGGATCTGGCCGTTGCACGCGGTGATGCTCGGCGTCGCGCTGCTGCTGGTGGCGGTGCTGCGCGCGACCGGACGGACGACGCAGGACTTTCCCCTGGCCGAATTGCCCGCGCATCTGCTGCTGGTCCAGGCCTGGGGCTTCGCCAACCCGCTCTGCTGGAACGATCCCGCCTGGTCGATCTCCTGCGAACTGGCGGCCTATCTGCTGTTTCCGTTCTGGGCGATGGCAATGGACTGGCGGCGGCAACCCGTGCTGCTCCTCCTGGCAGTCGTCGGCGCCCTGCTGGCGCTGCTGCACGGCGCCTTTGCCCTGCGGGCCGCTGCCGATCTCGGGCAGGACATCACGCATCTGGGTGTGCTGCGCTGTCTGCTGGAGTTCGCGACGGGGACGGTGCTCTTCGCGGTGTGGGAGCGTGGACGCAGGCGGCACTGGCGCCCGGCGATCCTCATGGCGTTCCTGCTCGGCGCGGGCTGGGTGCTGGGGCTGCCCGAAACCGCCGCGATCCCGGGCGTGCTGGCCATGCTGCTGCTGGCGCTCGCATTCGCGGGCGACGGCCCGGGCACATGGCTCGACGGGGCGGTGCTGCATCGGCTGGGGGAAATCAGCTACGCGACCTATCTCAGCCACTTCCTGCTGTGGTTCGCGTTCAAGCTGGCATTCGTGCACGGCGAGACGATCGGCTGGCCGTGCGCGCTGCTCTATCTCGTGCTGGTCCTTGCCGCGTCCGAGGCGCTCCACCGCCTGGTAGAGCGCCCCGCAAAGGCGTGGATCAACCGGCTGCCGATCAGGCGGTCGCGGACACCTCTTCCAGCGCCGCGATCACCGCGCGGTTGAACGCGGGGATGTCGTCGGGCTTGCGGCTGGTGATCAGGTTGCGATCGGTCACCACTTCCTGATCGACGACGTCCGCGCCGGCATTGGCGAGATCGGTGCGGATAGACGGCCAGCTGGTCAGCTGGCGCCCGGCCACGACATCGGCCTCGGCGAGCAGCCACGGCGCATGGCAGATCGCGGCGACGAGCTTGTCCGCGTCCATGAAGCCGCGGACGATGTCGATCGCCTTTTCCTGCATCCGCATCTTGTCCGGATTGCCGACGCCGCCCGGCAGCACCAGCGCGTCGAACTGGTCGGGCGTGACCTGATCCAGCGTGGTGTCCGGCGTGATGCTCTTGCCCTTCTCGCCAGCGGTTTCGCCGGTGATGGCATCGGTCTTGATCGAGGCGAGCGTCACCTGCGCGCCGGCGTCGAGCAGCGCCTGGCGCGGTTCGAACAGCTCCGATTCCTCGAACCCGTCCGTCGCGAGCATCAGCACGCGCGCATTCTGCAGATTGGCCATGGGGCATCCTTTCCCATTTTTTCGGAAGATGCCGCGCCAACCCGTCGGCGCCCCGCACGGTTCCGGAACACTTTGTCCGTGCGGCGCATTTGCCTTGACTCTGGCCGAGGAACGGGAATGGACAGCGCCGATATCGTCTATGTCGAAGATCAGGCCCCGGGCATCACCCGGCGCAAGATGCGCCATGGCTGGGGCTATTTCGACGCGGACGGCACCCGCATCACCGATCGCGACGCAATCGACCGGCTGAACGCGATCGGCCTGCCGCCCGCCTATGAGAATGCCTGGTTCTGCCCCGATCCCAACGGCCATATCCAGGCGACCGGCTATGACGTGAAGGGCCGCAAGCAGTACCGCTACCACACCGGCTTCCGCGAGGCGCAGGAGGCGGCGAAATATGATCGCTGCGGCATGTTCGGCGAGCGCCTGCCCCGGCTGCGCCGCAAGGTGGAGGCGGACCTGCGCCTGCGGGGGCTGTGCAAGGACAAGGCGGTGGCCGCCGTGGTGCGCCTGCTCGACCTCGGCTCGATCCGCGTCGGCAACGAGACCTATGCGCAGGCGAACAAGAGCTTCGGCGCCACCACGCTGCGCAAGCGCCACGTGAAGGTGGCAGGCGGCACGCTCAAGCTGCAGTTCCGCGCCAAGTCCGGCAAGCTGCGGGTGATGACGGTGTCGGACAAGTCGCTCAGCCGCTTCGTCAAGCGCTGTCAGGACCTGCCCGGCCAGCACCTGTTCCGCTGGATCGACGATGCGGGCGAGGCCCATCCGGTCACCTCGAGCGACGTCAACACCTATATCCGGGAGGCGATGGGCGAGCATTTCAGTGCCAAGCACTTCCGCACCTGGGGGGCGAGCGTGATCGCCTATCGAACGCTGGCCGAAGCGCCCGAGCCGATCGGCCTCAAGACGCTGCTGGAGCCGGTGACCGAAGCCTTGGGCAACACCCCCGCCATCGCCCGCAAATCCTATGTCCATCCCCGCCTGATCGAGCTTGCGCGCGACAAGCCCGCGCAAGCGCTGTTCCGTGCCGGCTTGCGCCTGCCGCGCACGACGCAGTACCTCGACCGGTACGAACGCGGCCTGATCGTATTCCTGGAGACCGATCCGGCCGAACAGCCCGCCAAGGCAGCCTGACGAGATCCGATGCTGAATACCACCAAAGCCAATCCCGCCCATTTCGAACGCCAGGTCGCAAGCTTTCTCGGGGACACGCCCGAATGGATCAGCGAGCACTGGCTGAGCATCCTGATCGCCACCGGCATCGCCGTGGGCATCGTGCTGCTGCTGCACACACTGCGCTCCTGGGGGATGCGCCTGTGCCGCAACAGCGAGGGCGGCGGCGCCAACTGGTACACCATCCTCGGCCGCACGGTATCGCGGACAGGCAACTTCTTCATCGTGATGACCGCGATCCGCCTGGTGGTAAACTATGCCCAGACCCCGGCGCTGCTCGACAAGACCGTCACCTTCCTGTTCACGATCGCGGTCGCCTTCCAGGCGGCGATCTGGATCCGCGAGGTCATCTTCGGGCTGATCGAGCACCGTACCCGCGGCGACAATGCCAGCGAAAGCCTGGCCAGCGCGGTGGGCATCATCCGGCTGCTGATCTCGATCGCGCTGTTCGCGGTCGCGCTGGTGATGGTGCTGAGCAATGTCGGCGTGAACGTCACCGGCCTTGTCGCGGGTCTCGGCGTCGGCGGCATCGCCATCGGTCTGGCGGCGCAGGGCATCTTCGGCGACCTGATCGCGGCGCTGTCGATCCTGTTCGACCGGCCCTTCCGCGTCGGCGACAACATCAAGTTCGACCAGACCAGCGGCACCGTCGAGGGCATCGGCCTCAAGTCCACGCGCGTCCGCTCGTTCGACGGCGAGATGCACATCATCTCCAACCGGCAGCTGCTCGACAAGGAACTGCAGAACCTCACGGACCGCACCCGCATCCGCCTGCCGTTCAAGATCGGCGTGGCGTATGAGACGCCTCCGGAGAAGCTGGAGCGGCTGCCGGAGATCTTCCGTGCGATCGTGGAGGCGAACGGCGCCACCGCGGTGCGCAATGGCTTTACGGGCTTCGGCGCGAGCTCGATCGACTATGAACTGATCGCGGAGGTCCATACCGGCAGCTGGGACGTGGGCCATCCCACACGCGACCGCATCCTGGTGGGAATCGTCCGCAAGCTGGCGGAAGAGGGCATCAGCATCCCCTACCCCACCCAGACCACCTTTACCGCGGCACCCGACGGGCGGATCATCATGCCCTATCCCGACGTGCAGCCGGTGATGCGCGTGGACAAGGAAGACGGGGAACGCTGAGGGCAGCCTTCGCCAACCAAGGCACCCTTTCCTTATCCGCCATCCCGGCGAACGCTGGGATCTCCGGCATCAGCGCTGAACCGTTCCCAGCAAGCCGGACGAGACGCCACCTTTTGCTGGGGTGGCGAAGGAAATGGCGATGACGATCTAGCGGTTCGCGAAAGCCCGTTTCTCAATCGTACGTCGTCACCAGCCAGCTCCACACGAGCCACGCCGCGAGCGCCCACAGGCCCAGCACGATGGCGATCCCGCCCCAGCTTACCGGACGGTGGCTGGCCGCCTCGGCCGCTGCGCGATGCTCGGCGAACTGCTCGGCCGGCACCAGCCGCTCGAACAGCCAGACGCCGAGCGGGATCAGGATGGCATCATCCACCAGTCCCAAGACCGGGATGAAATCGGGGATCAGGTCGATCGGCGACAGCGCATAGGCAGCCACCAGAATGCCGACGATCCGCGCCGCCCAGGGCGTGCGCGGATCGCGGATGGCAAGCCATACGGCATGCGCTTCGGTACGGACGCGGTGCGCGAGCGAGGGACCCATGCCCCTGAATCGCCCGCGCCCGCGCCGCCGTCAATCTCGGCTCACCGCTCGGCGGTGGTTTCCACCTTGGCGTGGCTGCCGGTCTCGTCGGACTTGATCTTGCCGCCGAACAGCATCTTGAGCTTGCCGGTCACCGACATGTCGGTTTCCCACATCTCGGCATCGTCGATGTCGATCCGCAGCAGTGCGAGGTTGGGATCGGACTTGCCGCCCGGAAACCATGCCTCGACCTGGTTATTCCAGAGCTTGTCGATCATCGCGAAATCATTGTCGATCCGCGCGGTGCCGGCGAGGCAGGCGAAGAAGTCATGCCCCTTGGACACGAACTGCAGCATCGCCGGGCCGCCCTTGGCCATGCGATTGTCCTTGCCGATGAAGAAGAAGATCGTGTCGACCTGATCCTCGTCGAGCTGCGCGGTCAGCGGCTCGCTGTGCTGGCCGTCCTGCAGGCCGACCATCAGGAACGGGCTCGCCGCCAGCTTGGACCAGAAATGCTTCTTCAGTTCGACCGTGTCGGCCATGATCGTCTCCCGGGTGTTGGATTCTGCCGGGTAACGTGCAGCTTGGCTCAGGCGTTCCGGATCGCCGCCGCCGCGCCGATCAGTTCGAGGTCGCTGCGGTTGACCAGCGCCACCGGCGTCTCGGCGAGCTGACGGCGGAACGACGGCCGCGCCTCCATCCGGCGGCGAAAACCGGGCTCCTTCAGCTGCGGCTCCAGCGCGCGGGCAATCGCACCGGTGAGGTACACCCCGTCCCATGCATCGAAGGTGAGCGCGAGATCGCCGACAAATGCGCCGAGATGCTCGACGAACATCCGCACGACCGCGGTGCACACCGGATCGCGACCCGCGTTGCGGGTGACGTCCTCGGGGGTCGACAGCTTCTTGCCGCCGGACAGCGCCTCATAGGCGAGCAGCAGCCCGTTCGCGCTGAGCAGCGTTTCCACCTCGACCAGCCCGCCCCGCGCGCGACAGAAGGCGGCGAACCGCTCCTCGTCGGCCGTCTGCGCGGCGAAACCGATATGCCCGGCCTCGCTTTGTACCGGCACGTGCCGGCCATCGGCATGGATCAGCGCGGCGACGCCGAGACCCGTGCCCACGCCGATCACCGCATAATTGCCGCCCGGCGCGATCGGGCGCGGCGCCGGGCCGGGAAGCGCGGTAAACGCTGTCGGCGGCAGCCGCGTCAGCGCCAGCGCGTTGGCGGCGCATTCGTTGAGGGCCATCGGCCGCTGGCGCAGCACCGCCTCGACCCCGGCGAGCGAGATGTACCAGCGGCTGCCGGTGAGGTTGATCAGGTCGCCGCGAACGGCGCCGGCGACCGCCAGCACGCTCGGCAACCGCGCATCGCGCAGCCCGACCGAGGAAAGATACGACACCAATGCACTTGTGAAGGTAGGATGATCGCTGTTCGAAAAACGCTGAATATCGCGCGGATCGGCGCCATCTTCCCCGCCGGCAAGCCCGAACCGAACCGTTTGGCGGCCAATATCCGCCACCAGCGCCACGCCTGCTACCATCGCTTCCTCTCCGAGCCCGGCGCATGTACGCCGATGCAAGGCAAGCGATATCGCTAACAATGATTACGAGAACAATAAATAACTCTACGTATTCGCCACTGTGGTAACGATTTCAGGCAGTTCTGGGATCCGCGCCGAAGCGGTTCGGTCCGCTGTCCGGCGACCAGTATAGCGCGACGACGAGGATCGCGAGCGCCACCGGACCGGCGATCGGGAGCACCGGCACGCCCGGATACAGTCCCATTGCCGCCTGGGTGCGGTTCACGTCCGAGGCCACCGCGATCGCGCCGAGCAGCAGACCGGGAATGGCGGGCAGCCCCACATCGTGCAGCCGCCGGACGATCAGCCCCAGCAGCGGCAGGAACAGCAGCAGCGCCAGAACTTCCTCGATCGCCGCACGCGTGCGGAAGATCTGGACGTTCAGCGCCGTCGGCGGATGGAAGAAATGGCTGAGCAGAAACAGCACCGCCTCGCCGATCAGGATCAGGATCAGGGCGCTGGTCAGTTCGCTGCGGGTCGAGCGACCGCGGAACACGAAACTCTGGCCGATGGCGCGGAGGCCGGTCCGCAGCGAGACGCCATCGATATAGCTGGCTGCTGTCATGGGGTGGAGGGTGCCGCGCACGACACCCTCCGGTCAACCCCTTAGAGGATCATCGAAAAGGCGATGGATCCCATTTTCAAACGTACGCTTACAGAACTTCGAACAGCCCCGCTGCGCCCATGCCGCCGCCGATGCACATCGTCACGACGACATATTTGGCGCCACGGCGCTTGCCTTCGATCAGCGCATGCCCGGTCATCCGCGCACCCGACATGCCATAGGGATGGCCGATCGAGATCGCGCCGCCGTTGACGTTGAGCAACTCGCCCGGAATGCCCAGCGTGTCGCGGCAATAGAGCACCTGCACCGCGAACGCCTCATTGAGCTCCCACAGGCCGATATCGTCCATCTTCAGGTTGAAGCGCTCGAGCAGCTTCGGAATCGCATAGACCGGGCCGATGCCCATCTCGTCGGGCTTGGTGCCCGCGACCGCCATGCCGACATAGCGGCCCAGCGGAGTGAGGCCGCGCTGCGACGCGAGCTTCTCTTCCATCAGCACGCAGGCCGAAGAGCCGTCGGAGAGCTGGCTGGCATTGCCCGCCGTCACCGTGCCGTTCGGCACCACCGGCTGCAGCGCCTGCAGGCCTTCCAGCGTCGTCTCCGGCCGATTGCCCTCGTCCTTGGCGAGGGTGATCTCCTTCTGCGAGACCTCCTTGGTCTCCTTGTTGACGAGGTTCATCGTCGCGGTGACGGGCACGATCTCGTCGTCGAACTTGCCCGCTGCCTGCGCGGCGGCGGTGCGCTGCTGCGACTGGAAGGCATAGGCATCGCACGCATCGCGGCCGATGCCGTAGCGCGCGGCGACCACTTCGGCGGTCTGCAGCATCGGCATATAGGTGTCGTTGTGCAGGCCGATCAGCTCGCGATCGGGCTCGACACGCATCTGCGGGGTCTGGACGAGGCTGATCGATTCGACGCCGCCGCCGAGGGTGATGTCCATGTTGTCGACCACGATCTGCTTGGCGGCGGTGGCGATCGCCATCAGGCCCGAGGCGCACTGGCGGTCGATCGACATGCCGGCGACCTCCACCGGCAGGCCGGCGCGGAGCAGCGCGAGGCGGGCGATGTTGGGCGCCTGGCTGCCCTGCTGGAGCGCGGCGCCGAACACGACGTCGTCGACCTGGCCCGGCTCGATGCCCGCCCGCTCGACCGCGGCGCGGATCGCGTGCGCGCCCAGGGTCGGGGCCGGCGTGGCGTTGAACGCGCCGCGATAGGCCCGGCCGATGCCCGTGCGGGCGGTGGAAACGATGACTGCGGAGCGCATTTTCTTCTATCCTCCAAGGCGTCACCCCAGCGAACGCTGGGGTCTCTTTCAGTATTCCCCTCGATGCGATGCCAGCGTGCGCTGGCAGGACGATCGAGTTTAGACGTACACCAGCGCGATCCACTCGGCGATGACCGCCGGCTTCTCCTCGCCTTCGATCTCGAGCTGATAGTCCTGCACCTGCTCCCAGACGCCGGGCTGCCGCTCGACGAACTTCCTGAGCGTGAACCGACCGCGCACCCGCTTGCCGGAGCGCACGGGGGTCAGGAACCGGACCTTGTTGCCGCCGTAGTTCACGCCCATTCGCGCGCCTTCGATGGCGGGCGCATCGGTGCGGGCCGCGAGCATCGGCATCAGCGAGAGCGACAGGAAGCCATGCGCGATCGTGCCGCCGAACGGCGTCTCGGCCGCGCGCACCGGATCGACATGGATGAACTGGTGGTCGCCGGTCGCCGCCGCGAACTGGTCGATCATCGCCTGGGTGACCTCCACCCAGTCCGAGACGTGCGCGGTGCCGACCCGTTCGGCCATCTCCTGCGGGGTGACGGTCGCTGCCAAGACTATCCTCTCGCGTAATTATCTTTCATAGGCTCGCATATCTAAGGGGGCCACCGGCCTCCCTGCAAGCTTTAGCCGACCGGAAACTGGAAAATGCCGACTGCCGTACCGTCACACCACCGCGAATTGATGGCCAAACTGCACCGTGCGGCCGAACCCGATGTTCTAAAACCGCTTCTGGAGCGGGCGCGACTCACCCCTGATTCGCGCGAACGGGTGATGGACCACGCGCTGGCGCTGCTGGCGGACCTGCGGGCGGCACAGACCCGCGGCTGGGTGAACCAGTTCCTCCAGGAATATCGGCTCAACTCGTCCGAGGGCGTCGCGCTGCTCAGCCTCGCCGAGGCGTTCCTGCGCGTGCCCGATCCCGAGACCGCCGACCTGCTGATCGCCGACAAGATCGGCGATGCCGACTGGAAGGCGCATTCGGGCAAGTCCAACTCGGTGCTGGTCAATTCGGCGACCTGGGGCCTGATGCTGGGCCGTGCGCTGGTCGGCGACGAGAAGACGGGTGCGCTCCGCCGCCTGATCTCGCGCGCCGGCGAGCCCTTTGTCCGCCAGGCGGTGGGCGCCGCGATGAAGCGGATGGGCGAGGTCTTCGTGATGGGCCGCACCATCGACGAGGCGATGAAGCGGATGAAGAAGCCCGAGAACAAGGGCTTCACCGCCAGCTTCGACATGCTGGGCGAAGCCGCGCGGACCAAGGCCGATGCCGAACGCTATTTCCAGGCCTATTTCGAGGCGATCCGCGCGGTCGGCCGCGACCCCAAGGCGGGCCATTCGATCTCGGTGAAGCTCTCGGCGCTCCACCCGCGCTACGAAGTCGCGCAATATGACCGCTGCGTGCCCGAGCTGACCGACATGCTGGCCCAGCTCGCCTCCGAATCGGCGGCGCAGGGCATCCCGCTCACCGTCGACGCGGAGGAGAGCGAGCGGCTGGAGATGAGCCTCGACATCATCGGGTCGGTCGCGCGCCGGCCGGAGCTCAAGGGCTGGAACGGCTTCGGCATGGCGGTGCAGGCCTATGGCAAGCGCGCCCGTGCGGTGATCGGCTGGGCCGATGATCTCGGCCGGCCGATGCATGTCCGCCTGGTCAAGGGCGCCTATTGGGACAGCGAGATCAAGCGGACCCAGGTGGAAGGCCTGTCCGACTATCCGCTGTTCACCCGCAAGGCGGCGACCGACGTGTCCTATCTCGCCTGCGCGCGCGACATGCTCGCGGCGAAAAACATCGTGCCCGCGTTCGCCAGCCATAATGCGCTGACCGTCGCGACCATTCTCGACTGGGCAGGCGATGCCCGCGACTTCGAGTTCCAGCGCCTCCACGGCATGGGCGAAGGCCTGTACGAGCGGCTGGTCAACGAACAGGGCTATCACTGCCGCATCTACGCGCCGGTGGGCGGGCACCGCGATCTGCTGGCCTATCTCGTCCGCCGCCTGCTGGAAAACGGTGCGAACTCCAGCTTCGTGCACCAGCTGGCCGACGAGCAGCTGAGTGAAGCGGAGTTGCTCGCCGATCCGGTGGAGAAGATCGCGGCGGTGGGGGGCACGCGGCACCCGAGCATCCCGCTGCCGGTCGAACTGTTCGGTGCGTGGAAGAATTCCGGCGGCATCGATCTCGCCGAGCGGACGATCCTGGCGGAGACGGCAGCGGCGATCGCCGCCAAGCCATTGCCTGCGGCCACCACCAGCGCGCCCACCGATGTGCGCGCGGCAATCGACCGCGCTTCCGCCGCCTTCCCCGGCTGGGCCGCCACCCCGCTGGCCACCCGCGCCGCGATCCTCGAGCGTCTCGCCGATCTGCTCGAGGAGAACCGCATCGAGCTGATGGCGCTGGCGGTCAAGGAAGCCTTCAAGAGCATCCCCGACGCGCTCGGCGAGGTCCGCGAGGCGGCCGATTTCTGCCGGTACTATGCGCTTCAGGCGCGCACCGGCCTTGCGCCGATCACCCTCCCCGGGCCGACGGGCGAGCGCAACGAGCTGCGCATGGAAGGCCGCGGCGTCTGGGCGACGATCGCGCCGTGGAACTTCCCGCTGGCGATCTTCCTCGGCCAGACCGCCGCCGCGCTCGTCGCTGGCAACGCCGTCGTCGCCAAGCCCGCCCCGCAGACGCCCGAGATCGCCCGCGCCGCCGTGCGCCTCGCCCATCAGGCAGGCGTGCCCGAGGACGCACTGATCCTGGTGACCGGCGGCCCGGAAGCGGGCGCCGCGCTCACCTCGGACCCGCGCATCGCCGGCGTGGCGTTCACCGGCTCGACGCCGACCGCCAAGAAGATCGCCGCGTCGCTGCTCGAAGGCGACGACCGACCGCTCGTCCCGCTCATCGCCGAGACCGGCGGCATCAACGCGATGATCGTCGATTCGACCGCGCTGCCCGAGCAGGTGGTGGCGGACGTGCTCACCTCCGCCTTCCGCTCGGCCGGGCAGCGCTGCTCGGCACTGCGCCTGCTGCTGCTGCAGGAGGAGATCGCCGAGGGCGTGATCGAGATGCTGCGCGGCGCGATGGAACTGCTGATCCTCGGCGATCCTGCCGATCCGCGCACCGATATCGGCCCGGTGATCGACCAGGCGGCCTATGACAAGCTGATGGCCTATCGCGACAGCGCCAAGGCCCAGTGGATCAAGACCGTGCCGGTCCCCGCCACCGGCCTGTTCGTGCCGCCGACGATGATCCGCATCGATCGCCCGGAAGACCTGACCCGCGAATGGTTCGGGCCGATCCTCCATGTCGCCACCTGGAAGGCGGGCCAGCTCGCCGAGACGGTGGCACGGGTCAACGCCAAGGGCTTCGGCCTGACGATGGGCCTGCACAGCCGCATCGCCCGCTCGGCCGAGCTGGTCGAGGCCGAGGCGCGGGTGGGCAATCTCTATATCAACCGCTCGATGATCGGCGCGGTGGTGGGCTCGCAACCCTTTGGCGGCGAGGGCCTCTCGGGCACCGGCCCCAAGGCCGGCGGCCCGCACTATCTGCACCGTTTCTGCGCGGAGCGGGCGGTGTCGGTGGACACGACCAGCGCCGGCGGCAACGCGACGCTGCTCAGCCTGGACGAAGGGGGGATTTGAGGGAGCGCCAGTCCTATCCTCTCTCCCTTCGGGGGGAGGATGGGGCGGACCTCCCCACACATCAACCGTCATTCCCGCGAAGGCGGAAATCCATTTGCCAGGCCGTTCGGGGAAAGAACCTCGACTTCAGCGCCAGTGGATCCCCGCCTTCGCGGGAATGACGGTGTATTTTCCGGGTGGGTAAACCCTTTCCCCGGCGGGGAGAGGGAAGACCGGCTCACCCGCTATGCGCGGCCATCCACTGCTCGACGACCGGCGCGATGCGGTTGCGCCACTTCGAGCCGTTGAAGATGCCGTAATGGCCGACGCCTTCGGCAAGATGATATTGCTTGAACGATTCCGGCAGGTTGGTGGCGACGGTCAGCGCCGCCTTGGTCTGGCCGATGCCGGAAATGTCGTCGCGCTCGCCTTCGATCGCGAGGATGCCGATATCGGTGATCGCGCCCGGATCGACCTTGCGCCCACGGTGCAGCATCTCGCCCTTCGGCAGCGCATGCGTCTGGAATACGACCGAGATCGTCTGGAGGTAGAATTCGGCGGTCATGTCGCAGACCGAGCGATATTCCTCATAGAACTTCATCGTCGAGTCGGCGCTCTCGTCATCGCCCTGGACGAGATGCTTGAACATCTCCCAGTGCGAGATGAGGTGGTTGCCCAGGTTCATCGTCATGAAGCCGGCGAGCTGCAGGAAGCCCGGGTACACCTTGCGCCCTGCACCCGCATAGGTGACCGGCACGGTGGCGATGACGTTCTGCTCGAACCAGCTGAACGGGCGCTCGGTCGCCAGCGTGTTGACCGCGGTCGGCGCCTCGCGCGTGTCGATCGGCCCGCCCATCATGGTGAGCGTGGCGGGGCGGTTCGGGTGCTGGTCCGCGCTCATCAGCGCGGCGGCGGCGTAGCAGGGCACCGAGGGCTGGCACACCGCCAGCATGTGCGGCCGCGGATCGCCCTCGGCACCGATATGCGCAAGGAAGTCGATCACGTAGTCGACATAATCGTCCAGGTCGAACTTGCCCTCGGACTTGGGGACCAGCTTCGCGTCGCGCCAGTCGGTGATGTACACGTCCGCCACCGGCAGCATCCGCTGCACCGTGCCACGCAGCAGCGTGGCATAATGGCCGGACATGGGTGCCACGATCAGCAGCTTGGGGCCGCCTTCCACGCCTTCGCGCACGAAGCGCTTGAGCTGGCCGAACGGCTTGCGCAGCACGATCTCTTCGTGGACCGCGACCTTGCGGCCGTCGATCTCGGTAAAATCGAGCGCGAAGGCGGGCTTGCCGCGCGGGGCGGAGGCGTGCGCGAACACCTCCAGCGCCGATGCCATCACCGGCCCGCCGCCGAAATAGGCGAAGGGATTGGCCGGATTGTTGAGCAGTCCCGCGCTGAAATTGGCCAGGGCACTTGCCCCGGCAAGCATGGAACGTTGAATCTCGTAGGCGTCGTACAGCATCACAAATCCTTCCCCGTGCCCCGATCCCTGCAGCGGGGGTTGTCTTACCACCCATATAGACGGCGGCCTTGTGCACCGCAACGTCGTAGCTATGCGGAACCGAGACAGCGGCAGGTGGTTCCCCTGCCCCGCGAACCGCGCTAGTCGCTTGCGCCATGGCCGATACGACCCCGCCGCCGGCGCCGCGCCGCAAGCTCAGCAGCCTGCTCGTCATCTGGCAGTTCACCCGCCGCTATCCGCTGCAGATCGTCATCGCGTCGATCGCGCTGGTCACCTCGTCGCTGGCGACCCTGTGGATCCCGCGCACCTTCCAGAAGATCGTCGACAACGGCTTCGCCAGGGGCGTCGATACCAGCCGGATCGGGGTCTATTTCGAGGGCCTGCTCGGCGTGATCCTGCTGCTGTCGGTGGCAACGGCGATCCGCTTCTTCTTCATCTCCTGGGTGGCGGAACGCACGGTCGCGGACCTGCGCGTCGCGGTGCACCGCAACCTGCTGCGCCTGCCGCCGAAATGGTTCGAGGAAAACCGCCCCTCGGAGATCGCCTCGCGACTCACCTCGGATACCGCACTGGTCGAGCAGGTGGTGGGATCGACCGTCTCGATCGCGCTCCGCAACCTGCTGACGGGCATCGGCGGCGTCATCTACCTGTTCGTGCTGGCACCCAAGATCGCCGCCTATCTGATCGTCGGCATGCCGCTGACCGTGCTGCCGATCGTCTGGCTGGGCGGGCGCGTCCGCCAATATTCGCGCAACAGCCAGGACCGCGTGGCCGATATCGGGGCGATCGCCTCCGAGACGCTGGGCGCGATGCGCATCGTCCAGGCCTTCGGGCAGGAGCCGCGCGAGGGGCAGCGCTTCCAGGATGCGGTGGTGCGCAGCTTCGCCGCCGCGCAGAAGCGATTCGCCCTGCGCGCGGTGATGACCGCGCTCGTCATCGGCCTGCTGTTCACCGCGATCACGCTGATCATGTGGGATGCGGTGTCGGGCGTCGCTGCCGGACAGATCACCGGCGGCGCGATCACCGCCTTCGTGATCACCGCGGGCCTGGTCACCGGCTCGTTCGGCGCGCTGACCGAAGTGTATGGCGACCTGCTCCGCGCCTCGGGCGCCGCCAGCCGGCTAGCCGAACTGCTCCAGCAGGAGCCGGACATCGCCGCGCCCGCCAATCCGATCGCCCTGCCCACCCCGGCCGAGGGCGCGATCGCATTCGACGCGGTGACCTTCCGCTACCCCACTCGCCCCGAGGTTTCCGCGCTGCAGGATTTCTCGCTGTTCGTGGCACCCGGCGAAACGGTGGCGGTGGTCGGCCCCTCGGGCGCCGGCAAGTCGACCCTGTTCCAGCTGCTCCAGCGCTTCTACGACCCCGAGGCGGGCGAGATCCGCATCGACGGCGTCGCCATCCCCAAGGCCGATCCGGCGGAGGTGCGCGCCCGCATGGCGATGGTGCCGCAGGAAACGGTGATCTTCGCCGCCTCCGCCCGCGACAATCTGCGCTACGGCAACTGGGAGGCCGGCGACGCGGCGATCTGGGCCGCCGCCGAGGCCGCCAATGCCGCCGAATTCCTGCGCGAGCTGCCGGACGGGCTCGACACCTTCCTCGGCGAAGGCGGCGCGCGCCTGTCGGGCGGCCAGCGTCAGCGGCTCGCCATCGCCCGCGCACTGCTCCGCGACGCGCCGATCCTGCTGCTCGACGAAGCGACCAGCGCGCTCGATGCCGAAAGCGAGAAGCTGGTGCAGGACGCGCTGGAGCGGCTGATGGAAGGCCGCACCACGCTGGTGATCGCGCATCGTCTCGCCACCGTGCGCGCCGCCGGGCGGATCATCGTGATGGACGGCGGCCGCATCGTCGAGACCGGCACCCATGCCGAGCTGGTCGCACAGGGCGGGCTCTATGCCCGGCTGGCGGCGCTGCAGTTCAGCGAAGCGGCGTGATGCCGACCATCCTCCCCGCGTGGCGCGGGAGAAGGGCTCAGGCCGCCAGCGCCTTGCGCGCCGTCATCCATTCCTGGAAGGCGGCAGGTTCCAGCGGACGCGCGAACCAATAGCCCTGCGCCTCCTCGCAGCCCATGCCGGCGAGGAGGGCCGCGGCGCCCTCGGTCTCCACCCCCTCGGCGACGACGCGGCGGCCCAGCTTGTGAATCAGGCCGATCATCATCTCGACCAGCACATGATCCGCGCCGGACGCATCGTCGAGGCCGCGGACAAAGGCCTGGTCGATCTTCACGACCTGCGCCGGCACCTGCTGCAGATAGGCAAGGCTGCTATGGCCGGTGCCGAAGTCGTCGATCGCCAGCGCGATCCCCGCGCCCGCCAGCTCACGCAGCATCGCCAGCGCCTTTTCGGGCTGTGCCATCATCGCGCTTTCGGTGAGCTCGATTTCCAGCTGCGCCGGGCGCAGCTGCCGGGCGATCAGCGCCAGCTGGATCCGCTGGATCAGGTCCGGCTCCGCCAGGTTCGCCGCCGAAATGTTGATCGATAACGTCGGCTGCAGTCCGGCCGCCTGCCAGCCGGCAAGCTGATCCAGCGCGTGCTCCAGCACCCATTGCGTCACCGGGCGTGCCAGCGCCGTCTGCTCGATGATCGGGATGAACTCGGCGGGAGAAACGTCGCCGAGCACCGGGTGGCGCCAGCGCAGCAGCACTTCCGCCCCCAGGCAGCGGCCCGTGTCCAGCGCCACGCGCGGCTGATAGACCAGCCGCAGCTGGTCATCGGCCTCGAGCGCCGCCCCGAAATCCTGGAGCAGATCGTAATGGCGGCGCATCGCGTCGTCGCGCTGGGCCGAATAGAGTCCGATCGCGCCGTCGGTGCGCCGCGCGTCCTGCGCCGCGCTGCTGGCCCCGCGCAGCACGTCCTCGGCCGCAACCGCGCCGACGCGGAACGGGCGAAGGCCGATGGCGACGCTGGTCACGAAGCGCACGCTGGACGCGGCACGAATGCCCTCGAAGGCCTTTTCCAGCACGGGGGCATAGCTGGCCGGCTCGGCACCCGGCGGGGACAGGAACGCGAACTGGGTCGCGCCGATGTGATAGGCGGTGCGCCCAGCGCCCACCCCGCCCTGGATGGCGGCGGACGCTTCCCGGATCATCTCGTCGACCCGGGCAGGGCCCATCGCGCTGATGATTTTGGCGATCTGGTCGTCGCGCGCGAGATCGACGACGACCGCGATGCGCTGCTCGCCCGGAACGTCGCGCGCCATGTCCACCAGATCGTCGCGAAACTGGGCGCGCGTGGGCAGGCCGCTGATCGGGTCGATCCTGCCAAAGGCATGCTGCAGCTCGATCTGGGTCATCACCATCGCCGCCAGATCGGCCAGCGCAGCGAGCTCCTCGGGCGCGGCACTGCGCGGCTCCGCGCCGAGTACGCACAGGGCGCCCAGGCCATAGCCGTCGCTGGTAACCAGCGGGGCACCGGCATAGAAGCGCGTGCCGTTCGCCGCGAGCAGGCTGTCGGCATAGCCGGCATGCTGCATCAGATCCTCGATCACCACCAGCTCGCGGGATTCGGCGACCTCGGCGCAGGGCGCCTTGTGCCGCGGAATGCTGCGATGGCTGACCCCGACGCGCGACTTGAACCACTGCCGGTCGCGGTCGGTGAGCGACACCGCCGCAATCGGCAGGCTGAAGATCTGCGCCGCCATGCGGGTGATGCGATCGAACTGCTCGCTGGGCGACGTGTCGAGCAGCTTCAGCTGGTGCAGCGCGTCCAGGCGCGCCGCCTCGCGATAATCCTGCACAATCGTTTCCTCTTCACCGTGCAGTATAGCAAGAAGCGTTTACGATTCCTCAAAGCGAGCGCAATTGCGGATCAATTGGCCGTGATGCTCTTCGCCACCGCCTCGGCGATCTTGATGCCGTCGATCGCGGCGGAGAGGATGCCGCCGGCATAGCCCGCGCCCTCGCCTGCCGGGAACAGCTGCGGCGTGTTGAGGCTCTGGAAATCCGCTCCGCGCGAGATGCGGATCGGCGAGGACGTGCGCGTCTCCACCCCGGTCATCACCGCTTCCGGGTGGTCGTAGCGCGCGATCTGCCGGCCAAACACCGGCAGCGCCTCGCGAAAAGCCTCGATCACGAAGCCGGGCAGGCAGGCGGAAAGATCGGTAGGCGTCACGCCGGGCTTGTAGCTGGGCACCACCTGCCCCAGCGCGGTCGACGGGCGGCCGGCGAGCAGATCGCCGACCAGCTGCCCCGGTGCGTTGTAGTTCGATCCACCGGCGAGGAAGGCCGCATCCTCCCATTTGCGCTGCAGTTCGATGCCCGCCAGCGGCCCGTCCGGATAGTCCCGCGCCGGATCGATCGCCACGACCAGCCCCGAATTGGCGTTGAACTCGGCACGCGAATATTGGCTCATGCCGTTGGTGACGACGCGGCCCTCCTCGGAGGTCGCCGCAACGACCCGCCCGCCCGGGCACATGCAGAAGCTGTAGACGGTGCGGCCATTGGCGCAGTGGTGCGACAGCGCATAGGCCGCCGCGCCGAGATCGGGATGCTTGGCGCAGTTGCCGAAGCGCGCCTGGTCGATCCAGCTCTGTGGATGCTCGATCCGCACGCCGATCGAGAAGGGCTTGGCCTCGATATGCACGCCCAGCCGGTGCAGCATCTCGAAGGTCGGGCGCGCGCTGTGCCCGACCGCCAGCACGACGTGATCCGCCTCCAGGAAACTGCCGTCGTGCAGGTGCAGGCCGCGCACCTTGCGCTGGCCGTCCAGCTCCACGCCGTCGACACGGGTCTGCCAGCGATATTCGCCGCCCAGTTCCTCGATCGTGCGGCGCATGCTCTCCACCATCGAGACGAGGCGGAAGGTGCCGATGTGCGGGTGCGCCTGCCACAGGATGTCGTCGGGCGCGCCGGCCTTCACGAACTCCTCCAGCACCTTGCGGCCCAGGAAGCGCGGATCCTTGACCCGGCAATAGAGCTTGCCGTCCGAGAAGGTGCCCGCCCCGCCCTCGCCGAACTGGACGTTCGAATCCGGGTTGAGCTCGGAACGGCGCCACAGGCCCCAGGTGTCCTTGGTCCGCTCGCGCACGATCTTGCCGCGATCGAGGATGATCGGGCGGAACCCCATCTGCGAGAGGAGAAGCCCGGCGAACAGCCCGCACGGCCCGGCGCCGATCACCACCGGGCGCAGGCCCTGCCAGTCCTCGGGCGCGTGGACAGGCGGGCGATAGCTCATGTCCGGGGTCGGCCGCACGTCCTTGTCGCCGGCCAGCCGTGCCAGCACCTCGGCCTCGTCGGCCAGCTCGACATCGACCGTGTAGACCAGCAGGATCGCGCTCCGCCGCCGGGCATCGTTGCCGCGCTTGAACACGGTGAAGCCGCGCACGTCCGCCGGCGCCACCCCCAGCCGCGCGGCGATCGCGGGCGCGAGCGCATCGGCGGGATGATCGAGGGGCAGGGAAAGTCCGGACAGGCGCAGCATCGAAACGGGGATTCCAGCAGATTTCGGGGGGTGTGATCGTCCCTTAGCGCGGCGGGACGAAGCGGCAAACCAGGGATTACGCGCTGGCCGTACCACAAAACCCATTGTCATTCCCGCGAAGGCGGGAATCCATTTGCCAGGACGCTGGGGGAAAGCATCGCGGCTTCAGCGCCAATGGATCCCCGCCTCCGCGGGGATGACGTCTGCGTGTGAGGCGACGGAAACGCCCTCAATCCCGCGCCAGCGAGTCGCGGAGCGCCTGCGCCTCGCGGTTCAGCCCTGCCAGCCGCTCCAGCGAGAGATCGGTCTTCTCCAATACCGCCTCGCCCAGGCAGCCGCATTCCTCGCGGATCGCCCGGCCCTGCTCGGTGAGGAATACCTGCACCTGCCGTTCGTCCTCCGGATTGCGGCGGCGGTCCACCAGCCCGGCTGCCTCCAGCCGCTTTACCAGCGGCGTGATCGTGCTCGATTCGAGCGCGAGCCGCTCGCCGATGGCGCCCACCGTGCGCCCGTCCTGTTCCCACAGTGCGTGGAGCACCAGATATTGCGGATAGGTGATCCCCAGCCGATCGAGGATCGGCTTGTAGACGCGCGTGATCGCCATGCTCGCGCTGTAGAGCGAAAAGCAGAGCTGGCCGTCGAGCGGAAGCGGGGCAGGCATGGGCAGAACTCCTGTCCCACCGGACGACGGCGGGATAAATCACATATCGCGATAACGAATCCTCTGGACAAGGGGCAGGGCTTCGCCTATCTATTAGTTATCGCGATAATGTTTATCGCAGCGATAAAGGAGACACCCGATGTCGGTCGACGTGAAGTACACCACCAAGGCAACTGCAACCGGCGGCCGCGACGGCAGCGCGCGTTCGGAAGACGGCGTGCTGGACGTGAAGCTGTCCACCCCCAAGGAACTGGGCGGCGCCGGCGGCGACGGCACCAATCCGGAGCAGCTGTTCGCGGCGGGCTATTCGGCCTGCTTCATCGGCGCGCTGAAGGCGGTGGGCGCCGGCATGAAGATCAAGGTCCCGGCGGATGTGTCGGTCACCGCGACGGTGGGCATCGGCCCGCGTTCGGAAGGCGGCTTCGGCATCACGGCCGATCTGGTCGTCAGCCTGCCGGGCATGGACCGCGAGGAAGCGCAGAAGCTGGTCGACGCCGCGCATCAGGTCTGTCCGTACTCGAACGCGACCCGCGGCAATGTCGATGTCGGTCTGACCCTGGCCTGACGCCTTCAAGGATCCCGCGGCACATCCGCGGGATCCTACACCCGGGTGTCGAGCAGCGACCCCATCATCTGGTCCTGGGTGCGGATCACCGAGAGATTGGCGCGGAACGAGAAGAGTGCCTTGCGCTGCTCGGCGTCCTCGCTCGCGAACTCCACGTCGGGCGCCTCGATGTTTCCGTCCGCATCGGCGTCCTGCGATTCCGGATCGTAGCGCGGCCCGGTGCCGGGCACCGCCGGTACCGGCTTGGCGTTCACCCCGCCCGCCGCCGCGGCCGCCTGGTAGATGGCGATCGGCTGATAGGCATGGTTGATCGTCCTGCCGATCGCGTTCGCCGCCGGCACCGCCTTGGCGATCTCGCCCGTGGTATTGGCATTCGCCACGTTCTGCGCGCTGACGTTCAGCCGCGCGACGCTGGCCTGTACTCCGGATAGGGCGATATTGGTGGCGATCATGGCGCTACTCCAAGGCGCCAGAATCGCATCCGCATCTTACCAAATCCCTGCGCGGCAGGGTTAACCGCCGATCAACGTGCTTTCGGCGGTTCCAGCACGATCGCATCGCCGCGGCGCCGGGGTGCCAGCCCTACCAGCGCGCCGATCAGCGCCGTGCTCTGCGCCGGCGTGTCCAGCCGGAAGCGGCCGCTCAGCCGGGTGGCGCCCAGCGCCGGATCGGCGAGCCGGATCGGCACCGCGCTGTGCCGCCCGATCCGCGCCAGTGCCGCATCCAGCCGCATGCCATCCGCGCTCAGCCAGATGCTGTCGAGGCCGCTCGGCGCCCTGGGGTCGAAGCGCTGGACGCGCAGCGGCGCCGCCCCCACGCTCACCCATTCGCCGCCGGTCACCACGATCGGCGACCGCCCCGGCTGATCCACCCGCACGCGGCCGCGATAGACGTGCAGCTCCACCGCCCCCGGCAGCTGGTCGACGCTGAAATTGGTACCGAGCGCGGTGAAGCGCGCCGCACCCGACTGGACGGAGAAAGGCCGGCTGGCATCATGCGCCACGTCGAACCGCGCCGCGCCGCGCTCCAGCATCACCGGCCGGGCATGATCGGCAAAGGCGATCCGAACCGTCGAGGCCGCGTCCAGCGCGATCGTCGATCCGTCGCGCAGGCGCAGCTGCTCGCGCTGACCGACCGGGCTGGCGTGGCGGAAGCCCGCAACCGCCGCGGTCTTCGGCGCGGGCGGCGCTGCTGCCCGCCACAGCAGCGGCACCGCCGCCACGGCCGCAAGCCCGGCCGCCGCAGCAGCGATCCGCCGCGCCGGCACCCGCCGGGCCGCCGCGCGCGGCTGCCGATCGGTGCTGCGGCGTCTCGGCACCGCATCGGGGAGCGCCGCCGCTGCCGGCCGCGCTGCTTCCAGCACCTCCAGCAGCGCAGGATCGCGAAGCAGCTCGTGCATCCGGGTGAACGCCCGGAGATGAGCCTCGGATTCGTTCAGCCAGGCGATCAACAGGCGCCGCTCGCCCGCGTCGAGCGCGTCGATCCGATCCGCCCAATCGGCGGCGATTTCCAGAACCGCTGCCTCAGCCATGCGCCGCTCCCTCGGCGGTGCCGTCCAGGTCGCCGCATTCCGCCAGGTCGATCATCGCGCGCACCAGATGCTTCTTCACCGCTTCCAGGCTCAATCCCAATTCCTCGGCAATCTCGGCACGCGACTTGCCGTCGAGATGGCGTTTCACGAAAACCTCGCGGCGCAGCGCCGGCAACCCGGCCAGCACCAGCTCGAAGCGCGCCAGCCGCCGGCGATAGTCCAGCACTTCCTCGGGCAGCGGCAGCGCGCAGGCGATCTCGGCATCGAGCGGTTCGGTCTGCGCAGCGCCCTTGCGCGCGCCGGCGAACAGGATCGAATCCGCCACGCGGAAGGCATAGGCGAGCGGCTGCTCGATCCGTTGCTTGCGTTCCTGTTCCACCACCCGCACGAACGTCTCCTGCACGACATCGTCCGCCTGCTCCGGATCGCGGAGCCGCTTGCGGACATAGGCGGTCAGCCGGGTCCGATGTTCCGCCAGAATGTCTGCCGCATCCATCAGGCGCATCTTCCCGGCCCCGCCGCTGTGCAGGTGTAGAGTCCCGGGGCGCCGAAACGGGGACATTGCCCCCGCGCCTGCCGCGCGCCGCCGTCAAAACGCATAGCGAATCCCCGCGCTAAGCACGCGCCCGCTATGCGTGATCGCCAGCAGCCGGCGCGCGTCGCGATCGGTATATTGGAGAATGGGGGCATTGGTAAGGTTCTGCGCCTCCAGCACCAGCTTGGCGTGCCGGCCGAGCGCAATATGGGCGGCGGCATCCAGCGTGGCGGCAGGCGCGATCCACTCGCCGATATTGCCGCTGTTGCCGATCGCGGTGCGATAGCGATCGCGATAGGCCAGCGCGATCCGGGCATCCCAGCCGCGCGCGGCGTAATAGAGCGTGGCATTGCCTTGCCAGCGCGACAGGTCGATCAGCGTCAGCCGCACCGGCACTCCGGCATAGAGCACGTCCGAGCGGCCATCGGCATAGGTGCCGTTCAGCTGCACGCCCAGCCGGTCGAGCGGGGCCGGCAGGAAACGCAATTCCTGCTGCACCGCCAGTTCCGCGCCGAGAATGGAGGCGCCGCCGCCATTGAACGGCTGGATGACGTTGAACAGCATGTTAGCGCTCTGCCCTGGAAACAGAAAGGCCAGCGGATAGCCGGTGGCGACATAGGGCTGCACCGTCGTCGCCGAGGTAATGAACGAGTTCATGTGCTTGTAGAACAGCCCGAACGCGATCAGCCCCCCGTTCGTACCATAGCGCTCGAGCGCGAGATCGAAGGATTGCGCGCGAAAGGGCTTCAGGTCGGGGTTGCCGGTGGTGATCGTACCACCAAAGGGCGAGACCGACACCACCGCCGCCGCGCGCAGATCGGCAAGGTCGGGCCGGTTGATGTTCTCGCTGGCGGTGGCGCGCAGCAACAGCGCCGGCCGCAGCGTCAGCCGCGCCTCCAGCGAGGGCAGCCAGGCGCGGCTGTCGGTGCTGTGGGTGATCGGGGCGGCGAGCATGTCGCTGGTGGCTGCGCCGGTCGAGCGCGTGGTGATCGCCTGATAGCGCAGCCCGCCGCGCACCCGCAGCGGCAGCGCGCCGAGCCGACCGTCCCAATCGAGCAGCGCGAACCCCGCCGCGCTCTCCTCGCGCAGCCGGTAATCGGTGCCGGGGACGTTGTCGGCCGCGGTGAGGTCGCGGCGCTGGCCGATGGCGGCATAGGTCGCGTCGACATCGGCAACGACATAGGGGGCGATGGTCGGCCCGTCGAAGACCGTTGTTACCGCCAGCCCGCCGGAAGGATAGTCCACCCGGGTGCGACGCTGATAGCCGCTGTTGGTGAAGCGATGCCAGCTGCCGCCGGCGCGGAAGGTGAGCCCCGGCGCCATCGTGCGATCGAGCGTGAGCCGCGCCTGGGCATTGGCGTTGTCGATCGCGTCCTCGCGCGCATCGGCCCGCATCAGGGTCCACACCGCCGGGTCGGCCGGATCGAAGCCGTAGCGGTTGCCGGGATTCGTGCCGGTGGGCGTTGTTGCGAAATCGCGGTTCTTCGCTTGCAGGAACACCTTGTCGAACACCGGCCCGCGAAACGCTGATCGGTTATAGCCCAGGGTGAACTGGACGATCGTCGTGGCGTCGAGCGGCTTGCGGACCGACAAGGTCGCCTGATCGAAGCGGGTGCGGTCCTCGGATCGCTTCGCTTCGGTGCGCAGGTCGACGCCAGAATAGCGCGCCGCCGCCAGCGTATCGCCGACGATCGTCTCAGCAAGCAGCCGCTGGGTGCCGGTGACGGTACCGGTAAGGCCATTGTCGCCCGCCGCCGCCAGCGAGCGCTCGTCGCGGTGGTCGGCGAGTGCGGCATGCACCCAGTCGATGTTCACCTCGGTGCCGTCGTCGCCTGCGTGCTGAACGGCCGCGACGAGGTTCAGCCGGTCGAGCCGGTTGATCCAGCTTGAATAGGTCGCCGCGCGCGGGCCATAGACCGGACGACCCGCAGCCCCGGTCAGCCGCGCCCGCTGTTCGGCCGTGATGTCCGGTCCCAGATTGGCGGCGCCGAAGGTAACCGGCGCCCAGTCCCAGTTGCGATAGCCGAACTCCGCGACATGGTTGCTGCTGAACGACACCGCGACCAGCACGCCCCAGTGGGTATCGCGACGGGAAAGCTCCACCGTGCCCTGCGGCGTCGTCGCCATGCCGTTCCCGCCGGAGCGAGCGCGCAGCGATACCAGCGTCTCGTTGCCCGGCCGATCGAACGGGCGCGCCGTCTGCAGCGCAACGGTGCCACCGATGCCGCCGGCATCGGCATCGGCCGACCAGCTCTTTTCCACCACGACCTGCGAGAGCAGGCTGGCCTCGAACACCGAATAGTCGAAGCGCCGCTCGCGGCTGACCGACCCGCGATTGTCGAAGCCCGACGCCGTGGTGGCGAGCGCATCGACCCCGTTCAGCGTCGTCCGGGTGAACAGCGGCCCCAGCCCGCGCAGCGAAACCTGGCGTCCCTCGCCATTGTCGCGGCTGATCGCCACGCCGGGCAGCCGCTGGAGGGCATCGGCGACGTTGCGGTCGGGGAAGTCGGCAATGTCCTGCGCGCGGGTTGCCTCACGCACGCCGGTGGCGCGGCGCTTGAGCGCGATCGACTGGCGCACCGCCTCGCGGTAGCCGGTGACGACGATCAGGGCAGGCTCCGGAGCGGGCGGTTGCAGGGCGGCTGGCGCGGCGGTGCCGGGTATCACGACATAGCCGCCGCCCGCCGCACGGGCGACCAGCGGCAATCCCGCCAGCGCGCGCGCGATCGCCGCTGCGATCGTCATGCGTCCGCGGATGCGCCGGGGTACCAGGAGCGATGCCGGCTGGGTGGTGAGGATCTCTACGCCCGCCTGCCGGGAAAGCGCCCGGAGCACCTCCGGCAACGGCCCCGGCGCGATGTCGAAGCGCAGCCTCGGCTGCGGCGCCATCGCCTGCGGCTGGCACGGTGCGGCGACGGGCGAAAGCGATCCCAGGATCAGCACCACCCCCGAAACCCACCGGTACGAATGCCGACGCCCGCGCAGACCCTTTGCCTCCGCAGGCGCGGCTATCAGCCGATCATGACAGCTTGTTGACCCCTGAGGCCGACCACCCCCGGGGTGAAACGGCTCCGCCGTCCCGCCCCGGGGCAAGCCTCAGAACGAAATGCGCACGCCGCCCATCACCGTCGTTCCCGCGCGGGTGACGACATAGAGGCGCTGGGTGCTGTCCGAATATTGCTTCTCGCGCTGGTTGGTCAGGTTGATCGCGTCGAAGGTCAGCTGGATCTTGCTGGTCAGGTTGTAATGCGCCGAGGCGTCCACATAGGTGGTCGGGGCATAGCCGGTGAGATCCTGATCCTTGCCGAGGCTCGTCGAGACCGGCGAGGCGCTGTACACATAGCCGCTGCGATAATTGACCGAGACGCGCGCGTCGAACCTGGCGTCCTGGTAGTAGAGCGTCGCATTGGCGTTGACGTGGCTCAGCCCTTCCAGCGTGGTGCGGATCGCGTCCGAGCCGTAGATCTTGCGATAATCGTACTTCGAGTCGAGATAGGTGAAGTTGCCGCTCCCGCCCAGGTGGTCGAACGGCGCCGGCAGGAAGGTGAAGTCGGCCTGCCCTGCCAGTTCCACGCCCGCCAGATCGGTGCCGTCGAGGTTCACCGGGATCGAGTAGCTGGTGATGATCGTGCTGGGCGTCAGGTTCGGTGCCAGCGTGGTCGGCTGGCCGGTGACGCTATAGGGCACGTTGGACAGCGTCTTGGTGGCAATGAAGCCGTCGAGATGCTTGTAGAAGCCGCCCAGCGCGACGTAGCCGACCCGGCCGAAATAATGCTCGATCGACAGGTTGAGGTCGGTCGACTTGTAGGGCTTCAGGTCCGGATTGCCGACCGAGACGCTGTAGGTGCCGTCGTCGTTGAGCGTCACCGAGGCATTGGCCGCCAGTGCGCTCAGCGTCGGGCGGTTGATGTTCTTGCCCGCCGAGAAGCGGACCTGCAGGCCCTGCTGCAGCTCCAGCGTGAGGTTCATCGCCGGCAGCACGCCGTCATAGCTCTTGCCGATGCTGGCATTGCCGCTGCCAATCGTGTTGCCCTTGCTGTCGGTAGCGCTGGAGAAGCCCGACGAGGTCAGGTCGGTGCGATAGTAGCGCACGCCGATATTGCCGCGGAACGGCAGGCTGCCGAGGTGATGGTCCCAGTCATATTGCGCGAACGCCGCGCCGGTGCGCTCCTCGACGCCGTAGACGCTCAGCTTGGGCCCGAGATAGGCGTTGCGATCGATGCCGAGCTGGCTCAGCGCCTTGTTGTAATCGACCACCACCCAGTTCTGGCCCTTATAGCCCGTATAGACCTGGGCATACTTGCTGATGTCAGCGCTCACCTTCCCCGTCTGGAACTCGCTCTGGTAGACATTAACCTGGCCGCCACGGCTATAGCCACTATTCTCGAACCGGCGCCATTCGCCGCCGAACGACAGCTTGTCGTCGGGGCTCACCGAAAATTCCAACCGGCCCTTGGCGGTGTCGAACGCCGAATCCTGGTAGTTGGACGAAATTAGCAGGTTGTGCGCGTGCCACAGCGCGGGGTTGCCGGTGTCCCACTTATAGGTGTTGACCAGCGAATAGGTGCCGCCGCGATAGTCCGAGGTGACGCCACCATAGGCTTCGAGGTAGAATTTATCGCTGATCGGCACGTCGTAGCTCGAGCGCTCGACACCGCCGGTGAAGAAGAACTTGAGGTTGTCGCTCAGCGCCGCGTCGCCGCTCAGCACCAGCTGCTTGAAGATGTTCTTGGTCTTCTGGGTGCGGGTTTCCGTCGCGGTGTTGGCGCCATCGACGTCGAGATAGTCGACCTCGTTCTGGTCGTTCCAGTGGATCTGGTTGATCTTGGAGGCCTTGTAGGTCACCCCCGCGAAGGTCTGCGCGCCGCCCAGCCAGGTCGAGCCGCCACCGCCGCGCGAGGCGAGGTGCGTTTCGAACCGATCGCCCTTGAATTCGCCGTACAGGCCGTCGAGCGCGAGATTGATCTTGTCGCTCGGCTTCCACTGGATCGCAGCGGTCAGGCCCAGGCGATCCTGCGTGCTGTCCCACACCGACAGGCGGTTGCCGCGAGCAAAGCGCAGGTCGCCCGACGCGATCTTGGCCTGCTGATCGGCGGTCAGCGCGGAGACGTCGCTGCCATTGGCCTTGTTTCGACGCCAGCGATAGGTGTCAAAGCCCTCCTCCCGGGTGTCGCGGTGGCTATAGGCGCCCGAGATCAGCACGCCGAAATTGCCCCAGTTCTTCGACAGCAGCCCGGTGAAGCGAGGCTGCGCGTCCTTGGTCAGCGTGTTGGTGCCGAGCTGGGCGGAGACGACCGCCTTGGTGCCGACATAGTCGAACGGCCGTCCGGTGTGCAGGCCGACGGTGCCCGCCAGGCCGCCTTCGGTCTGGATCGCCTGGTAGGATTTCTCGACATCGACGCGGTTGAACAGCTCGGCGGCGAACAGGTTGAAGTCGAAGGCGCGGTCGCGCGAATTCTGGCCCCGGCTGTCCTGGGGCGAGTCGACATTGCCCAGCACTTCCATGCCGTTTAGCTGGACGCGGGTGAAATCGGGGCCGAGGCCGCGCAGGCTGATGCGGCGGCCTTCGCCGGCCTCACGGTTGATCGCGACGCCCGGCAGGCGCTGGATCGCCTCCGCGAGGTTAAGGTCCGGGAAGGCGGCGATGTCGTCGGCCGCGATCGAATCCTGGATGATCGCAGACTTGCGCTTGATGTCGCGGGCCTGCTCGAGGCTGGCGCGATAGCCGGTGACGACGATGTCCTGAGGCTCGCCGGCGGTGCTCTGCTGGTCCTGCGCCAGTGCCGGCTGCGCGACGCAACCGAGCGCGGTCGTCACCAGCCAAAGGGTGCGCTTGTTCACCATGATCTTCGATGTCCCCCGTGAATGCGGTCATTTTGCACCGCGCAAGAGGCGCGGTTCGACCAGGTAGAGGACGCCGGAGCGACAATGGGGACAGAAGAAATTTGTTAAATTTTCGTGACTTTTATTACAGTTTTATTTCACACCAGTCGAACGATGGGCCGCCTTCGAATACCGGAAGACGGCTCCACTTGTTTACTTGCGGATGAAGGCAAGCAGATCGGGGTTTAATACGTCTGCATGGGTGGTCAGCATGCCGTGAGGTAGGCTCTTATAGACCTTTAGTTCACCGCGCTTCACCAGCTTCACCGCCAGCAGGGCGGAATCGGCGATGGGCACGATCTGGTCGTCGTCGCCATGCAGGAGCAGCACCGGCACCTGGATTTTCTTCAGATCCTCGGTCTGGTCGGTCTCCGAGAAGACCTTGATGCAGTCATACTGCGCCTTGGCGCCGCCCATCATGCCCTGGCGCCACCAGTTCTGGATGATCCCCGGGGAGACCTTCGCCCCCGGTCGATTGAAGCCGTAGAACGGCCCGGTCGGCACATCGAGATAGAATTGCGCGCGGTTGGCGGCGAGCGCGGCGCGGAAACCGTCCAACACCTCGATCGGAAGGCCACCGGGGTTGTTGGCGGTCTTGAGCATCAGGGGCGGGATCGCGCCGACCAGAACGGCCTTGGCGACCCGTCCGGGCTTGGCGCGGGCGACATAGGCCGCGACTTCGCCGCCCCCCGTCGAATGGCCGATATGCACAGCGTTGCGAAGGTCGAGCGCCTCGGCCAGCGCAAGCATGTCCGCCGCATAGGTCGCCATGTCATTCCCAGTGTCGGTCTGGGTCGAGCGGCCATGGCCGCGACGATCATGCGCGATCACACGATAGCCCTGCGCAAGGAAGTACAACATCTGCGCGTCCCAGTCGTCTGCCGAAAGCGGCCATCCGTGGTGGAATACGATGGGCTGCGCGGTGCGGGGACCCCAATCCTTGTAGAAGATCGTCGTGCCGTCTTTCACCGTGAGCGTCGCCCCACCCGCCGCCTTCATCCGCGCGGCCGCTTGCGCGGCCGGCGCCACCGCCGCGACGGCGCCCAACGCCAGCGCGCCTTCGAGCAATTCCCGACGTGTGACGCCCGCGATGTCTCCCGTTCCGCCCATATCCACGCTCCCTTGGCCCCATCGGTGATTCGGATCGGAGGCGATGCACACCCGACCGGATGCATGGAGCATGGCAGCAGCGGTACGGCTGCGAAATCGAACCTAGGTATAGGAGGCACTGCCTTAGGGTGGCTGGCCGGATGAATTGGGCGGGTGCACCGCACATAGCAAAAGGGCCCCGAAGGGCCCACCAGTCTTCAGGCTGGAACTGCTGCCGACACTGTCGTGAACGCGGGGAATGGTGGAGCCGAGGGGGATCGAACCCCTGACCTTCGCAATGCCATTGCGACGCTCTCCCAGCTGAGCTACGGCCCCATTCCCCGGGAAGGCGGCCCCTCTATAAGGGCCTCGCGGGGTTGGCAAGCGCCTTTTTCGCGCTTGCCAAATTTTTTCCGACCTTACTGCTCGTCGTCGTCGCTGACGGTCTCGACGCCCAGGTCGTCGTCGCCGCCAAGATCGACATCGTCGTCCGGCGAGGGCTCCTCGTCGTCCGCGCCGATGTCCAGATCGTCATCGCCCACCAGATCCGAATCCTCGGCTTCCGGCTTGTCGGTGTTGGCCTTCACGGCCTCGAACGGCAGCGGCTGCTTCGACTTCAGGATCGGCTCGGGCTCCCAGGCGAAACCGCAATTGATGCAGGTGACCGGCTCGTCCTTGGTCAGATCATAGAAGCGCGTACCGCACTTCGGGCAGCTGCGCTTGGTGCCCCATTCCGGCTTCACCATGTGTTGCCTCTTCGCCTTTCGCTGTGTTCGGAGATTTCGGGATGTGATCCCGGAAAGTGGGGCGCGCCTTGCCATGCTGCAAGCCGCCTGTCAAAGCCGCGCCCATGTCGAACGCCGAACCTCGCCCTCTTACCCTCGCCGCCCGCGGTCCGCTGCGTGGCACCGTTACCGTTCCCGGGGACAAGTCGATCAGCCACCGCGCGATCATGTTCTCTGCCCTCGCCGTCGGCGAAAGCCGCATCGAGGGCCTGCTGGAAGGCGAGGACGTCCTCGCCACCGCCGCGGCGATGCGGGCGATGGGAGCGCAGGTCGAGCGCGGCGAAGACGGCGTATGGCGCGTCCACGGCGTCGGTGTCGGCGGGCTGCAGCAGCCGGTCCAGGCGCTCGACATGGGCAATAGCGGCACCTCCACCCGGCTGCTGATGGGCCTCGTGGCGTCCCAGGGCATCACTGCCACCTTCACCGGGGACGCCTCGCTCTCCAGCCGCCCGATGGGGCGGGTGATCGAGCCGCTCAGCCAAATGGGCGCGGAGATCACGGCCAGCCCCGGCGGTCGCCTCCCGCTGATGCTGCGGGGCATGTGCCCGGCGGTGCCGATCGAATATACCCTGCCTGTTGCCTCGGCGCAGGTGAAGTCGGCGATCCTGCTTGCCGGCCTTAACACGCCCGGCATCACCCGCGTGATCGAACCCGTCCCCACCCGCGATCATAGCGAGCGGATGCTGCGCGGTTTCGGCGCCGAGCTGACCGTGGAGGAAGGACCCGACGGCAAGACCATCTCGATCACCGGTGAGGCGGAACTGAAGCCGCAGCACATCGTCGTGCCGGGCGATCCTTCGTCGGCTGGTTTCTGGATGGTGGCGGCGTCGATCGTGCCGGGCTCGGAGATCACCATCGTCAATGTCTGCATGAACCCGACGCGCACCGGGCTGATCACAGCGCTGCGCCTGATGGGCGCCGACATCGCGGAGACCAACGCCCGCACCGTCGGCGGCGAACCGGTTGCCGATCTCGTCGTCCGCCACGCGCCTCTGAAGGCGATCGAGGTACCGGCCGATTTGGCGCCGAGCATGATCGACGAATATCCGGTGCTGTTCATTGCCGCGTCGATGGCCGAGGGTCGTACCGTGGCGCGCGGCGCGCACGAGCTGCGCGTCAAGGAATCGGACCGGATCTCCACGATGCGCACCGCGCTGGAAGCGTGTGGCGTGGTGACCGAGGAATTCGAGGACGGTCTAGCCATCGAGGGATCGGCCGGCAAGCCGCTCACCGGCGGCGGATCGGTCGCGACCAAGCTCGACCACCGCATTGCGATGAGTATGACGGTGGCAGCGCTCGCCGCCGAACGGCCGATCGCGATCGACGATGTCGCACCGGTGGCGACCAGCTACCCCAACTTCTTCCCGACGCTCGAGGCGCTGACCGCCGCATGATCCGTGCCGGGCGCCGCGAGGTCCTGGCCGGGCTTGCCGCCGGGTTGGTCGCGGCCCCTGCGCTCGCCCGCACCCTCAGGATTCGGACGGAGCCCGATCGGGAGGGGATGGTGGCGGTGGCGGGGGGACGGGTTTATGTGCGGATCAATGGCGACCTCAACGGCCCACGCCCGCCGCTGATCTATGCCCATGGCGGCCCGGGCAGCGGGCATGCCGGGCTGCTGCCGCTCACCGCGCTGGCCGACGAGCGCGCGGTGATCCTGTGGGACCAGCTCGATTCGGGCCGCTCCGATGCCCCGCTCGACCCGCACAACTGGCGGGTCGAGCGCTTCGTCGACGAGTTCGACCGGATCCGCAGCGCGCTCGGCATCCGCCGCTGGCATGTCGGCGGGGGGAGCTGGGGCGGCACGATGGCGCTCGAATATGGCGCAAGGCAGCGCCCCGGCACCGCCAGCCTGATCCTGCAATCGCCCCTCGTCGCGACCAGGACCTGGCTCGCCGATGCCGGGATCCTGCGCGCGCAGATGCCCAGGCGGTGGCGGGAGACGCTGACCGCCTGCGACAGCGCGACGCCGCCGCCCGCCCGCCGGTGCGACCAGGCGACCGACGCCTATTATGCCGCGCACGTCCGGCGCGCGCCGGTGCCCCCGCTGATCGCGGACTATCGCGCCGCGCAGCCCGCCCATGCCGGCGACACGCTGTATCAGCGGATGTGGGGGAAGAGCGAGTTCGTCTCCACCGGCACGCTGCGCGACTATGATGGCGAGCCGCTGCTCGATCGGCTGCCGGGCGCGCGCACCTTGTTCGTGTGCGGACAATGGGACGAGGCACGCCCGGCAACGGTGGCCGCCTATGCGCGGCGCGTGCCGGGGGCGAGCTTCCGCGTGGTCCAGGGAGCGGCCCATGTGATCACGCTGGACCGGACGCAGGCCTATCTCGCCCTGCTCCGCCGCTGGATGGCGCGACACGACGACGCCTGATCGCGGCCGTTTCGCGGCAAGTCCCTTGACGGGGCGGCCTGCACTGGCGAGGGAACCGCATGATCATTGCTGTCGACGGCCCAGCGGCTTCGGGCAAGGGCACGATCGCCCGCGCGCTCGCCCGCCATTACGGCCTGCCCCATCTCGATACCGGCCTGCTCTATCGTGCCGTCGCCGCCAGCGTGCTGCGCGAGGGACTCGATCCTGCGAAGGAGGCCGATGCGGTGGCGGCAAGCGGCTTTGACGACCGTCTGCTGGCGGAACCGGAGCTGCGTACCGACGCGATCGGGCAGGTCGCCTCGATCGTCTCGGCGCATCCGCTGGTCCGCGCCGCGCTGCTCCAGCGCCAGAAGAAATTTGCCCAGCAGCCCGGCGGTGCGGTGCTGGACGGGCGCGATATCGGCACGGTGATCGCCCCC
This sequence comes from Sphingomonas sp. R1, assembly GCF_025960285.1. Classification (GTDB taxonomy): domain Bacteria; phylum Pseudomonadota; class Alphaproteobacteria; order Sphingomonadales; family Sphingomonadaceae; genus Sphingomonas. Next base: position 1,657,664 of record NZ_CP110111.1, read on the forward strand.
CAGGCCGAGGTGAAGCTGTTCGTCAAGGCAACGCCGATGATCCGCGCCCAGCGTCGCCATCTGGAACTGCGCAAGGCCGGGCAGAATGTCAGCCTGGACAAGGTGCTGGCGGATATCCGCGCCCGGGACGAGCGCGATTCGAAGCGCAGCGAGGCGCCGCTGACCCAGGCGCCGGACGCGGTGACGCTGGATACGAGCTTCCTGTCGATCGACGCCGCCGTGCAGCGTGCCATCGAGATCGCCGAGCGCCGCTGACCCCCACGACGTCAGGCGGCGACACGGCAAAAGGCCGGGATGGCGAACCATCCCGGCCCTCCGGCCTTTGCCCCGGGGGTCGGGGCTCGCAGCTTAACGGAACAGCGAGGTGATGGTCTGCGGCGCCTGGTTGGCGATCGACAGCGCCTGCACGCCGAGCTGCTGCTTGGTCTGCAGCGCCTGCAGCTTGGCCGATTCCTTTGCCAGATCGGCGTCGACGAGATTGCCGATGCCGCTCTCGATCGTGTCGGAGAGCTTGCTGGTGAAGGTCTGCTGCGCATCGATCTTGCGCGAGGCGGCGCCGAGCTTGCCGAGTACCGACGTGAGGTTGCTCTGCGTGGTGGTGATCGTGTCGATCATCGCCTGGGCCGACGCCTGGGTGCTGATCGTCGCGGAGGACGAGATCGTGATGTTCGACCCGCCCAGATCGAGGCCCTGATTGTCGACGGACAGCGAGTCCGGGTTCCAGGCGGTGGACGCGGTGTTCGAGTCCTGCAGCGACTGCAACGCGGTGACGGTGCCGCCGCCCGACTTCAACAGGTTGGTGCCGTTGAAATCAGCCGAATTGACGATCGTGGTGATCTGGTCGCGCAGCGCGGTGAAGTCGTTGTTGAGCTGCGTGCGGCTGTCCGTGGTCTGGCCGGCGTCCGCCGCCTGATAGGCCTTGGCCTTCATCTGGTTGACGATGTCGGAGATCTGCTCGGCACCGGCGACGGCGACGTCGGTCACGCTCTTGGCGCGGCTGAGCGACGACGACACCGACTTCAGGCCGCCCAGATCGCTGCGCAGGCCTTGCGCGATCGTGTAGGTCGCCGAGTCATCCTTGGTCGACGAAACCGCAAGGCCGGTGTTGATGCGGCTCTGGGTGGTCGACAGGTCCTTCTGCGTCTGGTTGAGGCTCTGCAGAGCCGCCATCGCGCCGACATTGGTGTTTACCGAAAATGCCATGAGGAGTTCCTTCTTGGATTGCTGCCGCTTCTGCGGCGTGGGCCGGAAGCGCCGGCCCTCGACAAAGCGCCACCGCGCCTTGCCCATCCATTCTGGAAACAAGATCTAACCAGGAACCTAATATCAATATATTTCACCGTATGAAATCTTGCAACAATGCCCCGTATTATGGAGATTACAGCAACTCTTCATCACGATATTTAGCGAAATCACATGCGCTGCAAACGACACGTTTCTGGCGTTTTGCTTCGTTGCAGCACCCAATACAGTTCATAACGCCAGGTTAATTGAGAATATGATGTTAAGTGGAGGCAATACTCAAGCCAACCACTACGATGATCTGTCAGCCACAACCAAGGATCACGCGTCGGCGCCCTGCGTAACGTCGCGGCCGGCGACCGATCGGGGCGGGATCACAAGGCTGCAGATACAGATCGCCCCGCGGCGTTCAGCCTCATGACGGGCCGCTGATCTCTCATCAACCACCCGCAAGGCACCGAATTTCCTGAGCGACCGAGGACGAATCGGCGTTTCGGCTCAAGCGCCTTCAACCGACGGCGGAACGCCCGGATTCGCCAGGGCGACCAGCGTCGCACCAGCGCGACGCAAGGGGACTCGTCCGCACCGGACACCACCCCTCCTCGGCCGGCATCGATCTCCGGCGGCACTTTCCCTGCCGTACAGGCCCCAGGCGAGCCGCGCGGGGCGCGGCTCAGGCTTCCACGATCTCCGCCTGGTGGTGCACGCAGCAGGTCGGGCACGCATCGCCTTCGATGGTGTAGAGGATGGCGTTCCGGTCCGTCGCCACCCCGTCGACACGCACGCGGCGGCGCAGCCCCGGACGGCGCGGATCGTCCAGACGATAGACGCCGCCCGCCAGCACCGGCAGCCGTGCGGCCTGTGGACTCCAGCCGAACTGCACAAATTGATCGGCGCCATCCATCGCTTCGGGAAGATGGCTGGAAGCAGCCAGTGTTGCGCCGCTGAAATACTCCTTGAGTAGATAGGGCATCCCCTGCCTCCCTGATCGAGGACCGTCACGCATCAATATCGCTGGCGGTACAAATACTATGCCATGCCGTGCACAACAATTGTCGGTCGCTCCGGAATGGAACCAAGCTTCTCCACTTCGGAGACAGGGGCGAAAACCTTGCTTTCGCATGCCGATCGCGGTAAGGCGCGCGCGTCCTGCGGGCGGGTGCTCGTGGGGGATGGCGCTGGGAGCATGCTCCCCTGCGCCCTTTTCGCGTTTCGGCGCGTTCTGGTCGTCCTCCACCTGCAACCGTGCGAAGGATGTCGCGACCGGCATTCGGCCGCCGCGGCGTTTCTGGCCCTCAAGACCGCCGGACCCAACCGGCTGGCCGGAAAGAACGAACACTAGGAACCTCTTTTTTATGGCCACTTCGGCAACACCTTCCCGCGACGATTTCGCGGCACTGCTCGACGAAACCTTCGGTCAGGCGGACGGCTTTGAAGGCCGCGTCGTGATCGGCACCGTCACCGGCATCGAGAACGACCTCGCCGTCATCGACGTCGGCCTCAAGTCCGAAGGCCGCGTGCCGCTGCGCGAATTCGCAGCGCCGGGCCAGAAGGCGGACCTCAAGGTCGGCGACGAAGTCGAAGTCTATGTCGACCGCGTCGAGAACGCGAACGGCGAAGCGATGCTCAGCCGCGACCGCGCCCGCCGCGAAGCCGCCTGGGACAAGCTGGAAGCGGAATTCGCCCAGAACACCCGCGTCGAAGGCGTCATCTTCGGCCGCGTCAAGGGCGGCTTCACCGTCGACCTCAACGGCGCCGTGGCCTTCCTGCCGGGCAGCCAGGTCGACATCCGTCCGGTGCGCGACGTCACCCCGCTGATGGACATCGCCCAGCCCTTCCAGATCCTCAAGATGGACCGCAAGCGCGGCAACATCGTCGTGTCGCGTCGCGCGGTGCTCGAGGAAACCCGCGCCGAGCAGCGCTCGGGCCTGATCCAGAGCCTCGCCGAGGGCCAGGTGATCGACGGCGTCGTCAAGAACATCACCGACTACGGTGCGTTCGTCGACCTGGGCGGCATCGACGGCCTGCTGCACGTCACCGACCTGAGCTACAAGCGCGTCAACCACCCGTCGGAAGTCCTGAACATCGGCGACACCGTCCGCGTTCAGATCATCCGCATCAACCGTGACACGCAGCGCATCTCGCTGGGCATGAAGCAGCTCGAGAGCGATCCGTGGGATGGCGCGAGCGCGAAGTACCCGGTCGGCGCCAAGCTGTCGGGCCGCGTGACCAACATCACCGAATATGGTGCGTTCGTCGAGCTGGAAGCCGGCATCGAGGGCCTGGTCCACGTGTCGGAAATGAGCTGGACCAAGAAGAACGTCCATCCGGGCAAGATCGTCTCGACCTCGCAGGAAGTCGAAGTCGTCGTGCTCGAGGTCGATCAGGAAAAGCGCCGCATCTCGCTCGGCCTCAAGCAGGCCCAGCAGAATCCGTGGGAAAAGTTCGCCGAAGAGCACCCGGTCGGTTCGACCGTCGAGGGCGAAGTCAAGAACGCCACCGAGTTCGGCCTGTTCATCGGCCTGGACAACGACGTCGACGGCATGGTCCACATGTCCGACATCGCCTGGGGCATCTCGGGTGAGGACGCGCTGGCCCTGCACCGCAAGGGTGAGACCGTCACCGCGATCGTGCTGGCCGTCGAAGCCGACAAGGAGCGCATCTCGCTCGGCATGAAGCAGCTCGAGCGTGGCGGCGTCGCCGCTGCCGGTTCGACCGGTGGTGCCGATCGTCTGGGCAAGAACTCGATCGTCACCGTCACCGTCCTCGAAGTCCGCGACGCGGGCCTCGAAGTGCAGGTGGGCGACGACGGCGCGACCGGCTTCATCAAGCGCACCGATCTCGGCCGCGACCGCGACGAGCAGCGTCCGGAGCGCTTCCAGGTCGGCCAGAAGTTCGATGCGATGGTGACCGGCTTCGATCGTTCGAAGAAGCCGACCTTCTCGGTCAAGGCGATGCAGATCGCCGAAGAGAAGCAGGCCGTGCAGCAGTATGGCTCGTCCGACTCGGGCGCGTCGCTGGGCGACATTCTGGGTGAGGCCCTCAAGGCCCGCAGCCAGAACAACTAATCCGGTTGCGAAAGCAGGGGTCCGGGCGCCGCGGAAGCGGTTCCCGGACCCTTCTTTTTTGATTTTGACCATAAATATACCACATCTGCCGGTTGCTGCAGATTGGCAAAAAGCGCTAAGGTTTCCTTGGGGATAGCCGTTCGCGGCCAGATTGGGCGCGGTTGCCAAGGGAGGGGCGCGAATGATCCGTTCTGAGTTGGTTCAATTGCTGGTACAGGACAATCCGGGGCTTTCGCTCCGCGAGGTCGAGCAGATCGTCTCGATCTTCTTCGACGAGATTGTCGGCCGGCTGAGTGAGGATGGTCGCGTCGAGCTGCGCGGCTTCGGGGCATTTTCGACGCGTGCACGCGAGGCGCGGCAGGGCCGCAATCCGCGCACTGGCGAATCGGTCGAGGTGGACGCCAAGCGCGTGCCGTATTTCAAGCCGGGCAAGGAGATGCGCGTCCGCCTGAACATGTGATGCGCGCTTGACACGCGGCGTGCGGCAGCGTCTTGCCTGCCGCCCACTGCGGACGTGGCGGAACCGGTAGACGCCGGAGACTTAAAATCTTCTGCCCCTCGGGGCGTGCGGGTTCGAGTCCCGCCGTCCGCACCAGGTGCCTGGATCACCAGGCCTCGGCGATCGGCCGCCCTTCCCGCCATTCGGCGATGCGGCGGCTGGTCCCCGACGTGGTCCCGCCCGGCAGCGCCGCGGGATCGAACGCCGCCGCCTCGACGATCTCCAGCGATGGCCGAAAGGCGAACGCGACCTGCTCCACCACCGCCAGCGTCACCGTGTCGCGCCGGAAATTCGGGCGGTGCTGCAACGTGCCGAGCAGCCGAATCGCGCCGTGCGACACCATGCCCACTTCCTCGCGCAATTCGCGCAGGACCGCCGCTTCGGCCGTTTCGCCCGCTTCCTGCCCGCCGCCGGGCAAATGCCAGCCGGCGACATAGCTGTGCCGCACCAGCACGACGCGCCCCTCGGGCGTGCACGCGATCGCGCGGACGCCGCGCGTGCGGGGGCGGGTGACGAACCAGCCGATGGTGCGCACCGCCAGATAGCCGCGCAGCGCCACGGCGATGAGCGGCGCGGCCAGCGCGCGGAAACGGAGCGGAGACGTGGCCATGCCGCGATGCTAGGCGAGGTGGCCGTCCCAGGGAAGCCGCGGGGTTGGCAGCGCGGCCCGGCTACCATAGAGCTTGGCCTCCGCCGCCCGGGACCCGCTGATGCCACGCCTCCGCCTGCCCCTGATCGCCTTGCTGCTGACGGCGTCCGCCTGCGGCCCGGAAGGCCAGCGCAGGGACGATGCGCCGGTGGTGGTCAGCGCGATCGGAAGCGGCCAGCTCCTGACCGATCCCGGCGCGCGCCCGATCGACGAGGCGCAGGCGATCGCGCTGGCCGCCACCGCGCAGGGGCTGGTGCGCTTCGACGGCAACGGCCAGATCGAACCCGCGCTCGCCGAGCGCTGGAACGTCTTCGACGACGCCCGCAGCTATATCTTCCGCCTGGGCGAGGCGACCTGGCCGGATGGCCAGCCGGTCACGGCCGGGGAAATCGTGCGCGCACTGCGGCGTGCGGTGGCCGGCAACAGCCATAGCCGCCTCGCCCCCTATCTGGCGGTGATCGACGAGATCGTCGAGATGACGCCCCAGGTGATCGAGGTGCGGCTGAAGAGCCCGCGCCCCGATCTGCTCAACCTGTTCGCGCAGCCCGAACTCGCGGTCTTCCGGCCGCGCGGGCTGGCCGGATCCGGCCCCTTCCGCATCGTCGCGGGCAAGCGCGACGGGCTGCTCCTGCGCCCGGTGGATACGCCCGGCGATGACCCCAAGGCCGCGCCCGCGCCGGAGGATTATGTGCGGCTGCGCGGGGAGACCGCGGCGGCGGCGATCGCCCGTTTCCGCGCCGCCGCCTCGGATCTGGTGCTCGGCGGCACCCTTGCGGACTGGCCGATCATCGAGGCGGCGGGCATTGCTCCGGAAAACGTGCAGCTCGAGCCGGCAGTGGGCCTGTTCGGGCTGGCGGTGCTGCACCGCGACGGCTTTCTGTCGACGCCGCAGAACCGCGCCGCCATCGCCATGGCGATCGATCGCGGCGCGCTTACGGCGGCCATCGCGCCGGACTGGGCACCCGCCGAGACCATCCTGCCGGCCAAGCTCGATTCGGCGGCGCCGCCCGCGCCGGGCAGCTGGATGACGGTACCCACCGACCAGCGCCGCACGCTTGCCAGCCAGCGCGTGCGCGAGTGGCAGGCGGTGCATCGCGGGCCGGTGGAAATCCGGATCGGCCTTCCCGCCGGGCCGGGTGCAACCTTGCTGTGGGGGCATCTCGCCTCGACCCTTATCGCGATCGGCATCTCCCCCGTGCGGGTCAGCCCGGACGATGCCCGCGCGGACCTGACCCTGGTCGATGCGGTGGCCCCTTATGACAGCGGGCGCTGGTATCTCGACCAGGCGTGCCGCGCCTGTTCGGACGACACCGCGACGCTGATCGCCGCCGCACGCGACGCGCCGGACCTCTACAACCGCACCCACCGCATCGCCGAGGCGGATGCGATGCTGGCGAGCGACGTTGCCTTCATCCCGCTCGCGCAGCCGCTGCGCTGGTCGATCGTCGCGCTGCGGCTGGTCAACTGGCGGGGGAACGCGCGCGCCTGGCACCCGTTGAACCACCTGCGCAAGCAGTGAGGGTCAGGCATGGCACGGGCGACACGGATGAACGAGGGTTTTGCACAGCGGCTGCCGATCGGCACGGACGCCGCGGCCGTGCGCCAGCGGATCGAGGCGATGGAGCATCTGCTCGAAGGTCTGGTGCGTATCCCGGGGTTGCGTCGCAAGGTCGGCCTGGACGTGCTGCTCGATTTCGTGCCGGGCATCGGCCCCACTGCAGCCGCCGCGATGGGCGCCTATCTCGCCTTCGAGGCGCGCAATCTGGGCATGCCGAAGCGTACCGTCGCGCGCATGGCGGGCAATATCGGGATCGATTGGGCGCTCGGCATGATTCCCTTCGTCGGTGCGGTGCCCGATTTCTTCTTCCGCTCGAACACCCGAAATCTGCGGCTGATCAAGCGCTATCTCGACAAGCATCACCCCGCCAGCAGGGTGATCGACGCCTGAGCCCTAGGCGGCGGTGCTGACAGGCCTGCCGCTGCGCCTGGTCAGAGGCGAGGGCCCAGCCCTACGCCGCCGATCGGCTGCGTCTCGGCGATTGTCTGCAGGCCCGCAATCAACGGCCTGCCCTTGGCGATGGCGGCGCGTACCGCGGGCAGGGCCAGCGATCCGGCATGCGCCTCCTTCGACGTCCATGCCTCGGTGATCCACAGCACGTCCGCGTCGGTTGCGTCGCTCGCGACGACATAGTTGAGGCAGCCGGGCATCGCGGCGGTGCCCTCGATCAGGATGGCGGCAAGCGCCTCGCGCTGCCCCGGCACGGCCGTCATCTTGCCGACCCGGCCGTAGGTCGCGCCGGATGCCGCTGCCGCGGCCGAGGTGCCGCCGATGCCCAGGGCCGTGGCGCCGGCGAGGAAGGTGCGTCGTTCCAGTGCCATCGGCTCAGCGCCCGCGCCAGATCTGGAGCGGTGCATCGTCCCCCGCGCCGCCGGTGCCCGCCTCGCAGCGGTGATAGCGAAAGCGAGTGTCCAGGCAGAGCCACAGTTCGTCCAGCCAGCCTTCGCGATTGGTCGTCACCCGGATCGCCTCTACCGGAATCGCACGGTTCGCGGCCGCAAAGGCGCGCTTGAAATCGCCCACGGTGCCACCGCTGCGCGACAGCGCGTCCATGTCGGGATAGCGGATCTGGCGGTACAATGCGGTCGAGCGCCGGAAATAGGCTTCCGGGGTCGTCTTCATGCACGTGCCGTGCTTGGCCCATTCGTGCTGGATGAGCTGTTCGGACGGGGTTGCGCACATCGTCTTGCGGATCAGCGCGGGCGGCAGGATCGGGGTCGCCTTGCAATATTGCGGCCACGTCTTCCCCGGCGCGTCCGGCCACAGGCCGTGCAGCGTGAAGCCGAACCCCGCGCCGCCGCAACGGAACGCATTGGCCGGAGAATCGCCATGCGCGCGGCAAATGCCGGGCGCCCAGGTCAGCGCCAGCGTATAGCTGCTGATCGGCAGCACGCGGCGGGGCTCCTTGGCGCTCGGCAGATCGGGCAGCGGCCGCTCGACCTTGCGGGGTGCGACGCACATCTGCGCCTGCGCAAGCGCCGTCCCCGGCAGCATTGCCGCGACCATCCCCAGCCCTGCCCAAAGTGCCTTCATGCCGTCGTCCCTCACAGGCTTGCGAAATCGAGGCCGATATCGGCCGCCGGCGCCGACTGGGTCAGCCGGCCCACGCTGACATAGGTGACGCCGCTCTCGGCGATGGCCCGGATCGTATCGAGGCGCACGCCGCCCGATGCCTCGGTCGGGACGCGTCCGGCGACCAGCGCCACCGCCTCCCGCAGCGTCGCGGGCGCCATGTTATCGAGCAGGAGGTGCGTTGCCCCGGCGCCGAGCGCGGGCTCGATCTGTTCGATCCGGTCGACCTCCACGATGATCCGCTCGATTCCCGCCGCCACCGCACGGGCCACTGCCGCTTCCACCGATCCGGCGACGGCGACATGATTGTCCTTGATCATTGCCGCGTCCCACAGGCCCATGCGATGATTGGTCGCGCCGCCCATCCGCGTCGCGTATTTCTCGAGCACGCGCAGCCCCGGCAGCGTCTTGCGCGTATCGAGCAGCGTGGCCCCGGTGCCGGCAATCGCTTCGACATAGCGGCGCGTCATCGTGGCGATGCCGCTGAGATGCTGCACGGTGTTGAGCGCCGAGCGCTCGGCGGTGAGCAGCGCGCGCGCCTGCCCCTGCAGGCGGAGCAGCGCGGTGCCCGCCGCCACCTGTGCGCCGTCCTCGACCAGCCGCTCGATCGCCACCGCGGGGTCGAGCGCGCGGAAGAAGGCCTCCGCGACGGCGAGGCCCGCCACGGTGATGGGATCCCGGCTGTCCATCACGCCCTCGAACCGCGACTCGGCGGGGATCACCGCCGCCGCGGTGATGTCGCCCCGGTCGCCGAGATCCTCGGCAAGGGTTGCTCGCACGAACGAGTCGCAATCGAAGCCGGGAAGCACGAAGGTCATGGCCGGGCTGTAGAATCCCCTGGCGACGGCGTCTACGCGAACTGCACATAGGGCGGACGGCCGTCGCGATACTGTGTCGCCGGCGCGTCGAACCGGAAGCCGCCGGCCGCCAGCCGGATCAGGATCTGCCGCGTGTGCAGCAGCGCGGTACGGCTGTCCTCCACCGAGGCCGGATCGGCAAGCGCGACCGGCGCGATCATCACGCCCCGCGCCCGGCGCGTCAGCAGCCCCGCTCCAACCATCGCGGACACGCGGCGATGCGCGGTGGACGCCGGGAGGCCCAGCGCGCGGGCGATCGCGCCGGTCGAGATCGGCCGCCACAGCGTGTCGGGCGGAACCACCTCGAAATCGGCATAGGCGGCAGCGAGATCCCTGTTCTCCAGCAGGGTGCGGGCATTGGCGCACAGGATGGCGTTGACCAGCGCCATGTCGGTCCAGGACTGGAAGCGATGGGCGTGGAATTCGATGCCGGTCAGCAGAACGTCATGGGCCGCGGCGAGCCCGGTGTGCCAGTCATAGGGCAGATGCCGCCGCGGCTCGGGCAGCGGCAGGCCGTGCGCAGCGAAATCCTCGGCCATGCGGACCAGCGCATCGTGGGAGGTGCGGAACAGCGCAGCAATTTCGGGACGGCTGTGCACCGCCTCCGGCACGCTCACCCCGGCAGGGCTGCGGGTGCACAGCCCCATGGCGCACAGCGCATGGATGTGGCGCCGCATCGTCTCGAAGGGGCGGCCGAGCGAGGCCGCGAGTGCGTTGATGCTGATCGCCTTGGCGCTCCGCCCGTCGCCCCGCGCATGGCCGGCGCCGTGCAACGACAGCATCTCGCTGGCCCGCGCCACCACCATGAAGATCACGGCGCGGTCCAGATCGCCGTCCAGCGCGCGCATCCCCGCGGCGATCATCGTCAGCTGCATCTCCGCGATCAGCCGCACCATCAGCCGCCCCATGGGCAAGCCGGTCGCGCTGCGCTCGGGCGCCGGAATGGACCGTATCACTTCCTGCATCGGCGAAATCGCACCAGCGCGGGACAAGGAACGTACAGGCCCTCATTCTCCCACCAGAATGAGTACCCGAAGATTTGCGAATCGTTACTAGCCCATATCAATGCTGCGGTCGACGTACCGGGGGGTCGCCGAACCATAATGACATATTCGACGTTGCCAGACGCGTGGCCGGATGCATGGGTTGCCGCGGCCGCTGCCTTGCGAACCGAGCGTGAAGCCGCCGGCATGTCGCTTGACCAGCTGGCCGCGCGAACGCGGATCGGCCGCACCCATCTGGAGTGGATCGAAGGCGCGCGGTTCGATCGCTGCGGCGCCCCGATCTATGCCATCGGATTCGCCCGCGCCATCGCCCGCACGCTGGAGCTGGCGGAGACGCCGATCCTGGCCTCGATCCGCGCCGGTCATGCCGAACGCGCCCCCTGCCTGCAGGCGCCGCCACGCCCCGTCCGGCGCGCGGCGATGCCCTCGCTGGGGCTCGCCACCACCGCCACGCTGCTGCTGACGCTGCTCGGCGTGGTGCGCGGCTGAGCGATCAGGCCGGTACCGGCCCGAGATCGCCCTGCCCCACCGTCGCGCCGGCGAGCTCGAGCATGCGATCCAGGCTCTTCTTGGCCCGGACGCGCAGGCCCTCCTCGATCTCGATCTTGGGGCTGAGGTCGCGCAGCGCGAGGTAGAGCTTCTCCATCGTGTTGAGCGCCATGTAGGGGCAGATATTGCAATTGCAGTTGCCGTCCGCACCCGGCGCGCCGATGAAGTTCTTCTCCGGCATCGCCTTTTGCATCTGGTGGATGATGTGCGGCTCGGTCGCGACGATCAGCGTGTCGCCGGGCATCGTCTTGGAAAAGTCGAGAATGCCCTTGGTCGAGCCGACATAGTCGGCATGATCGAGGATATAGGCCGGACATTCGGGGTGCGCGGCGATCGGCGCGCCGGGATGCTCGGCCTTGAGCTTGAGCAGCTCCGTCTCGCTGAATGCCTCGTGGACGATGCACACCCCCGGCCACAGCAGCAGCTCGCGCCCGGTCTTGCGCTGGAGATAGCCGCCCAGGTTGCGATCGGGCCCGAAGATGATCTTCTGGTCCGCCGGGATCTGCGCGAGGATCTTTTCGGCCGAGCTGCTGGTGACGATGATGTCGCTCAGCGCCTTCACCTCGGTCGAGCAGTTGATATAGGTCAGCGCGATGTGATCGGGGTGCTGCGCGCGGAACGCGGCGAACTGGTCGGGCGGGCAGCTGTCTTCCAGGCTGCAACCCGCGTCCATGTCCGGCAGCACCACGATCTTGTCGGGCGAGAGGATCTTGGCAGTCTCCGCCATGAAGCGGACGCCGCAAAAGGCGATCACGTCCGCATTCGTCTCGGCGGCCTTGCGGCTGAGGTCGAGGCTGTCGCCGACGAAATCGGCCAGATCCTGCAGTTCGGGCTTCTGGTAGTAATGCGCCAGGATCACCGCGTTGCGCTCCTTGCGCAGCCGCTCGATCTCGGCGCGGAGATCCAGTCCGCTGAGGCTGCCGCCGATGCCGTTGCGCGCGTCCATTCCCAAAACTCCCGTTGTGCGCCCGCCACATGGCCCGGCTGGGCGGCTGGATCAAGGGAGCGGCGACAGTGTTGAGACGCAACGGTCGCACCCGGGCTGCCCGCATCAGACGACCGTCCGGCGGGCGATCAGCATGCCGCCCGCCGCGGAGAGGGCGTCAGGGCCAGTTCGGCGTCAGCGGTCGGTGGCTGCCGGCGGTGCCGGCAACGATCCCTTTCGCCAGCGCCGTGCCGGCAGGACTGAACGCAATGCCGTCAGCGACCGCCTGCACGCCCAGCATCAGGCCGATGCCCCAAGCCCAGGCGGGGTGGATGCGCCCATCCCGCCGGTAGTCGGCAAGGATGCCGATGATCGGGAACACCAGCACCGCCACGAGCGCCGCATACCAGGCATAGGGCATCAGCAGCGGCATCGGCAGCATGCGGCCGAACCCCGGTCCGGTGAGGATCGCCATCGCGCAGAACATCAGCCGGCGGTGCCAGCCGGTGCGCCGCCGCATCGTGAGCGCGGCGAACACCAGCGCGCCGAACAGCATCAGCTGCGCCGGATTGCTGATCAGGAACTGGCGAACGTCGAAGAAGAAGGGCGCGCCGTGCTGCACCGACAGCACGGTCATCAGCGTGCCCAGCGCCACCATCAGCGGCACCCACAGCAGCGCCAGCCAGCCCAGCCGGCGGTGCAGCGCCAGCGATCCGCTGCCGACGAACACGTTCTGCGCCAGATACAGCGCAACCCACCCGAAAAAGACGAAGGCATGGACGTGCACGATCGCCGGCACCGCGAAGCTCGAACGGCCCATCACGATGTTGAGCGAGAAACCGGCGACGATGATCGCCGCCATGACGAACGACATGATCACGAAAAATCGCATGTCGTCCCGATGTGCACGCGGCACCGCTTGCAAGATTGTCGCCATCGACCACCCCTCCGATGGACGGGAATCATAGCGCAAGTGCCGCAAGTTCACAATGCGTTAACCCACGAGGACTCGCGGTATCCATGTCGTTACTGCGGCAGTATTTTCCAATCGTTGCCATCACCGGCCACCCGCCCGCGCGCCTGCAGATCGAGCAGGTGCGCCAGCACCGAGCGCGCCGCCGCGCCGTGCAGCCGCGGATCGAGGCCGACATACATGCGCGACACCATGTCGGGCACGGCGCCGATCCCATCGCCGAGAAGCCGGAGGATCTGCCCCTCGCGCTGCCTGCGATGGCCTGCGAGCCCGCGGACGAAGCGACGGGGATTCTCAATGGGCTCGCCGTGCGCGGGATAGTAGATGCGGTCCTGCTCGCGCGCCATCAGCGTCTCGAGGCTCGCCATATAGTCCGCCATGTTCCCGTCCGGCGGGGCAACCACGGTGGTCGACCAGCCCATCACATGGTCGCCGGTGAACAACGCGCCGCTTTCCTCCAGCGCGAAGCAGAGATGGTTGGACGTGTGCCCCGGGGTCGCCACGGCACTGAGCGTCCAGCCCTGCCCTGCCACCTGCTCGCCATCGGCAAGCACGACATCGGGCGCATAGCCGGTATCGAAGGCGGCATCCGCACGCGGACCCGCATCGTCGAGCACCAGCGGTGCGCAGCCGATGATCGGGGCGCCCGTTGCGGCCTTGAGCGCAGGCGCGGCGGGGCTGTGGTCGCGGTGGGTGTGGGTGCACAGGATCGCGCGCACGGGCCGCCCGCCGATCGCGGTGAGCAGCGCGGACAGATGGTCCGCCTCGTCCGGGCCGGGATCGATCACGGCAAGATCGTCGGTGCCGACCAGATAGGTCTGCGTGCCGGTATGGGTGAACGGAGAGGGGTTGCCCGCGAGGATCCGCGTCACCAGCGGCTCCAGCGCGATCGCAAGGCCCGTGGGCGCATCATCGGTCATGGCGATGCATTTGGGCATTCCGCGTGCGGAGGCAAGCCGGAGGGGAGCGGGGCCGGCCCCGAAGGAATAGGCCGGCCCCGCCGAGTGCACCGCCGCGGGGATTGTGCGACGGCGCCCTACGCTCAGTCGTCGTCCTTCGCGTCCTCGCGCAGTTCGGCCAGCGCTTGGTCGATCCCGGCCAGCGCTTCGGCACGCTGGGAAGCCGTGAGGCTGGTTTGCATCTCGATCGTGCGACGGGCGTGCTGCAGGCTCATCAGCGCGCTGTTCATCGCCATCTTCTTGGTGTGTTCGGCCATGCGCGCACTATGTTCGGCGTCGAACGACGCCATCCGGCTGGCGTTCGCGCTCATCGCGGCAATCCGGTCGCTGCAGATGATCATCACCTGCTTGTTGCCCTCGCTGCGGTGTTCGACGGTGGGCGCATCGCCCTTGCCGCACTTGCCGTCGCGAATCTCGGGGATGCTCGCCTGGATCGCCGCCATGTCCGGCATGGTGATTTCCTGGCGCTTTCCGTCGCGCTGGATGATCACCATCCTCTTGATGCCCTTCCCGTCCTGCACGGTCCGGTCGATCCGCACGACATGGTGCTTGCCGACGGGGCCTTCGGGGATCGCGGGTGCGGCCGGTGCCGGCGGCGCGGCGGGTGCCGGGGGTGCTGCCGGCGCGCCGGGGGCGGCGGGCGCCGCCGGGGCGGCCGGGGCAGCGGGCGCGGCAGGCGCGGCCTGCGATTGGATCGCGTCGCCCATGCTGGTGCGGAGGCGCTCCGCGGCCTGGCTGCCCGAGGCGGTCAGCGCCAGCGCGGCGAGCGAAACGGTGGTGATCCCGGCCAGCCCCGCGCCGATGCGGATGGGGGAAAGCTTCCGGTGAATCGAGAGCATGCGTAATCTCCCTTTGACGTCGTTTATGGTGTGGAGGTGACAAGCCGCCGAGACCGCGCCCCCATGCGCGGACTTGACGATCGCACGGCCATAGGCATGGCGCAGTGCCTGGGCGCGGCCGGCGAGCACCAGGGCGTCGCAGGCCATTTCCTGATCGGCGCGGAAGGCGCGGAACGCCCGCCATGCGACCGGATTGAACCAGTGGGCGGCCAGCACGATCAGCGCGGCCCAGTTGGCGACTAGGTCGCCGCGCAGATGGTGGCCGAGTTCATGCGCGAGCGCGAGATCGCGTTCGACCTCGTCGTAGCGCTCGGAAAAGTCGCGCGGGAACGCGACATATTTGCGGAAGATGCCGAAGGCGAGCGGGCCGTGCGCGGCATCGGTCTCGATCACCCGCACCCGGCCCTCGGCCACGGTACGATCGACCCGCGCCCGCGACAGCAGGTGCCGGCAGAAGCGGCGATGCGCGACCAGATGATAGCCAAGGAACAACAGCGCGCCCGCGCTCCACAGCGCCAGCAGGAGCAGCGTGACGTTCAGCCCTTCGGCTACCGGCGTCGGCGCGACCAGCGCGGCGGGCAGAGGATGGGCGCCGGCGCTCAGGTCGATGGTAAGCACCGCCCCCTGGTCGAGGTTCGCCGGTAGCGTGTCGGGATTGAGCACCCCCATCGCCACCGCCGGCGCCTCGGCCGCCCTGCGGGTGAGCGGCGCGAGCAGCGCGCTCAGATGCCATTGCCCCGGCAGCGGCGGCAGCAGCATCCGCGCGGCGGGCAGCACCCACAGCGCATAGGCAAGCTGCGGCCCGAATGCCTTGCGCACGGGCCCACGAAGCGCAAGCGCCAGCAGCATCAGCAGCGTGCTTGCGAGCAGGGTTTCGATCCACCAGCCGATCATTGCTTCAGCTCCTTCAGGAGAGCTTCGATTTCGGCGATGTCCTGGTCGGTGATGGCGTCCCGTTCCGCCAGATGCGCCACCAGCGGCGTCAGCCGGCCGCCGAACAGCCGGTCGATCAGTTTGCGCGACTCGCCTACCACATAATCGCCCCGCGCGACGAGCGGGCGATAGCGGTAGCGCCGCCCCTCTTCCTCATGCGCGATGACGTTCTTGGCGAGCAGCCGCCCGAGCAGCGTCTTGACCGTATTGGCGCTCCAGTCGCGATCGGCGGGTACCCGCTCGGTCACTTCCTGCGCGGTGAGCGGCGATTCCTCCCACAGAACCTCCATCACCGCATGTTCGGCTTCGCTGATTCGCTCGGTCATACACCCTCACTGACTACGCCTGTAATCGTCTCGATTACGTCTGTAGTCAAGCGGGTGAATGCGGGGTGAACGCTGCGGTCGGCCCGGAAACTGTCGGCGAGGCTTACAGGCGCAGCAGAGGGTTAACCGCCGTTGACCACCAGGATCGGCCCGCAAGCGCGTTTCTGTCCTTCTGGCACGGCGCCTGCATCGTCACGGGTACCCCAAAGCGTCCAACCCCAAGACGCTTCAGGGCGGGTCGATGGTACACCGGCATGGCCATCGACCCGCCCGCACCGGGTTCTTCCAGGCCCCTCACCCACACAGCCTCACGCCTCCACTCTCATCCCGCGCCGACCTCGCACACCACCGTCATCCCCGCGAAGGCGGGGATGCATTGGTGGGCCCTCCACGGCTCTTTCGGCGACGTCCTGGCAAATGGATTCCCGCCTTCGCGGGAATGACAACGGAGTGGGGGAGAGGGCATCCCAAAACCGAAAAGGGCCCCCGCCGCCGGCGAGAGCCCTTCCCTTACCTCGTCACGAAGATCGCGCCTCAGGCCGAAGCCGCGACGCCCTTGTCGGCCATCAGCTGGGTCAGCTCGCCGCTTTCGTACATTTCCATCATGATGTCCGAACCGCCGACGAACTCGCCCTTCACATAGAGCTGGGGGATGGTCGGCCAGTCGGAAAAGGCCTTGATGCCCTGGCGGACGCCCTGGTCCTGCAGCACGTCGACGCTGTCGAACTCGACGCCGAGATGGTTGAGGATCGCCACGGCACGGCTCGAAAAGCCGCACTGGGGAAACAGGGGGCTGCCCTTCATGAACAGCAGCACGTCGCTGCCATCGACCAGCTGCTGGATGCGGGCCTGGGTATCGTCGGTCATTGCTTACTCCTCGGGCGTCGCTTCGGTGGTCAGCTGGAGCGCGTGGAGCACGCCGCCCATCCGTCCACCCAGCGCCGCATAGACGGCCTGATGCTGCCGCACGCGCGGCATGCCCCGGAACATGGGGGCGACGACCCGCGCTGCATAGTGGTCGCCGTCGCCGGCGAGATCGGTGATCTCGATCTGCGCGTCGGGGATGCCGGCGCGGATCAGCGCCTCGATCTCGGCAGCGGGCATCGGCATGTTACTTGGATTCCATCAGCTGGCGGCGCGCCTCGACGGTCTGCTCCTCGATCGCGCGGCGCACGGTGGCGTCGTCGATCTCGACATTCGCGGCGAGCATGTCGCCGAGCAGCTTGCGGATCACGTCCTCGTCGCCGGCTTCCTCGAAATCGGCCTGGACGACGGCCTTGGCATAGGCGTCGGTCTCTTCGGGCGTGAGGCCCATCTTGGCGGCGGCCCACTGGCCGAGCAGCTTGTTGCGACGCGCGGTGATGCGGAACGCAATATCCTCGTCGCGCGCGAACTTCGCCTCGAACGCCCGTTCGCGATCGTCGAATGCGGTCATCATATGCCCCTTAGCTAAACTCGGGACCGAAATAGGAGGGCCGGGCCGCGCTGGCAACGGGGGTGGTTGCGGATGGCGGTGGAGCTTCCTGTCATCGCCAACCCGTTGGCAGTTGGGGCCGCGCTCAAGAATCCCACCATTGACCATAATAGAAAGCGCGTTCGAGCGGAATCTCGGCAGTCCATGCCAGCACGATCAAGAAAAACAACGCGAGCCAGCGCTTCCAGCCTCGCGCACAACGAAACGCCGAAACAAGACACAGCGCGGAAAGGACAAAACATACTGCCCAGCTATGAAGCTGCGGTGCGTAGCGCTCGGACGCCGTGACAACGGCAACGAACGCGTTCGCCAACAGCCCAAGCGACACGCCAAGAGCAAGTTGTGCGCCGACACGGCGAGGTCGATCAGCAACAGCCGGTGAGGACATGCGCCCGTTTAACACTGTCGCAGCGTGGGGAGAAGCCTGTCGCCGGACAGCTACCCCGCAACCCGCACCACCACCTTCCCGATCACCGCCCGCGCCGCCATCTTGGCGATTGCAGCGCCGCCCTCGGCGAACGGGAACACCTCCGTCACCCGCGGCGCGATCTTGCCTTCGCTCCACAGCCGGAACAGCGTGTCGACGTGCGCGCGGTTGGCTTGCGGGTCGCGCGCGGCGAAGGCGCCCCAGAACACGCCGCAGACGTCGCAGCTCTTGAGCAAGGTGAGGTTGAGCGGCAGCTTGGGGATGCCGGCGGGGAAACCCACCACGAGATAGCGCCCCTCCCAGCCGATCGCGCGCAGCGCCGGCTCGGCATAGTCACCGCCTACGGGGTCGTAGATCACGTCCGCGCCCTTGGGGCCGACTTCCGCCTTGAACGCCTCGGCCAGCGCCTTCGAGGCTTCCTTGTCGAGGGGGCCGCGCGGATAGACGAGCGCCGCATCCGCCCCCGCCGCCCGCGCGGCCTCGGCCTTTTCCTCGGAGGAGACCGCCGCCACCACCGTCGCGCCGTACGCCTTGCCCAGCTCGATCGCCGCCAACCCGACGCCGCCCGCCGCGCCCAGCACCAGCAGTGTCTGCCCGGCCGTCAGCCTGCCGCGGTCGAGTAGCGCGTGGATCGTCGTCGCATAGGTGAGCAGCAGCGCAGCACCTTCCTCGAAGCTGCGGCCCTCGGGCAGGCGGTAGAGCTGCGCCGGGCTCAGCAGCAGCTTCTCAACGAGCCCGCCATGGCCCGGCACCGCGATCACCCGGTCGCCCGGTGCCCAGTCGGTGACGCCCTCGCCGACCGCTTCGACCACACCCGCGATCTCGCCGCCCGGCGCGAACGGCCGGGGCGGCTTGAACTGGTAGCGATCCTCGATGATCAGCACGTCGGGATAGTTGATCGCGCAGGCCCGCACCGCGACCAGCACCTGGCCCTTGCCCGGAACCGGATCGGGCAGTTCTTCCAGGCTTAGAGTATCAGGTCCGCCCAACGCCTTCGACAGCAACGCCTTCATGTCCGCCTCCTACAGCGATCCACGGGCGTTCATGCGCAACCGCGGATTCGAATTTCGAAATCGCGGTATCTTGTGCCAGCGTCATGCCGATCTCGTCCAGCCCCTGCATCAGGCAGTCGCGGCGAAACGGGTCGAGCTCGAAGGCGAAGCGGTCCTGGAAGTCGGTGGTGACGGTCATCGTCTCCAGGTCGACGGTGATCTCGTTGGCGGTCGCCACCTGCACCAGCCGGTCGATCGCCTCCTGCGGCAGCACCACGGTGACGATGCCGTTCTTGAAGGCGTTGCCCGAGAAGATGTCGGAGAAGCTCGGCGCGATCACTGCCTGGATGCCAAGATCGGCCAGCGCCCAGGCGGCGTGCTCGCGGCTGGAGCCGCAGCCGAAATTCTCGCCCGCCACCAGGATCGGCGCGCCCGCATAGCGCGGATCGTCGAACAGATTGCCCGGCTCCGCGCGCACGCTTTCGAAAGCACCCTTGCCCAACCCCTCGCGCGTCGTGGTCTTCAGCCAGTGCGCGGGGATGATGATGTCCGTATCGATGTTCTTGGCGCCCCAAGGGTAGGCGCGGCCCGAAACCTGCTGGATCGGCTCCATCAGCGGCGCTCCGCCGACACGGTGTTCAGATGCATGGACACAGCTTTCCTAACGCGTGGCCGGCGGCCACCCAAAATAGCGACAATCGACCGCCCGCGTCAGCGCGGCGCGACGACGGTCCGCTCGAGCGCCGGGATGGTCTTGATCGGCGTCTCCGGCCGCGGGTAGGCACCCGCATAGGCAGCAGCGACTCCGCTCAGCACGGTTCCGGCAATCAATGCGACGAGCGCCTTTTTCACGGCGTCTATCCCCTTATCCGTTACGCCTGGTTCGCCATCAACTCGCGAACGTCCGTCAGGTGCCCGGTCACCGCCGCAGCCGCCGCCATTGCGGGCGAGACGAGATGCGTGCGCGAACCCGGGCCCTGCCGCCCTACGAAATTGCGATTTGAAGTGGAAGCACAACGTTCTCCGGCCGGAACCTTATCGGGGTTCATTGCCAGGCACATCGAGCAGCCCGGCTCGCGCCACTGGAAGCCCGCTTCCAGGAAGATGCGGTCGAGCCCCTCTTCCTCGGCCTGGCGCTTGACCAGCCCCGAGCCCGGCACGATCAGCGCCTGGCGGATGCGATCGGCCACCTTGCGGCCCTGCACCACCGCCGCGGCGGCGCGCAGGTCCTCGATCCGGCTGTTGGTGCACGATCCGATGAAGATGTGCTCCACCGGAATATCCTGCATCGCGGTGCCGGGGGTGAGGCCCATATAGTCGAGCGAGCGCTGCGCGGCGGCGCGCTTCGAGGGATCGTCGAAGCTCTCGGGGTCGGGGACGACGCCGGTGATCGGCACAACGTCCTCGGGGCTGGTGCCCCAGGTGAGCGAGGGCGCGATGTCCGCCGCGTCCAGCGTCACCACCTTGTCGTACACCGCGTGCCTGTCGGTCGGCAGCGTCTTCCAATAGGCGACCGCACGGTCCCATGCCTCGCCGGTGGGGGCGAGCGGGCGACCCTTGAGATAGGCGAAGGTCTTCTCGTCCGGCGCGATCAGGCCCGAGCGCGCGCCGCCCTCGATCGACATGTTGGAGATGGTCAGCCGCCCCTCGATCGAGAGGTTGCGGATCACCTCGCCGGTGAATTCGATGACATAGCCGGTGCCGCCGGCCGCGCCGATCTTGCCGATGATCGCCAGCACCACGTCCTTGGCGCTGACGCCGTGGCCGAGCGTGCCGTCGACGCGGACTTCCATCGTCTTCGACTGCTTGAGCAGCAGCGTCTGCGTGGCGAGCACATGCTCGACCTCGCTGGTGCCGATGCCGAAGGCCAGCGCCCCCAGCGCGCCATGTGCCGAGGTGTGGCTGTCGCCGCAGACCAGCGTGGTGCCGGGCAGCGTGAAGCCCTGTTCGGGCCCGACGACATGGACGATCCCCTGCCGGGCATCGAGCGCGTCGATATAGGGCACGCCGAACTCGGCGACATTGCCGCGCAGCGCCGAGAGCTGGCCGGCGCTGGCCGGATCGGCGATCGGCAACGCGTTGCCGGCGGCATCGACGCGCGGGGTGGTGGGCAGGTTGTGATCGGGCACCGCGAGGGTAAGGTCGGGGCGACGCACCTTGCGATCGGCCGCGCGGAGGCCGGCAAAGGCCTGCGGGCTGGTGACTTCGTGGACGAGGTGGCGATCGATATAGATCAGGCAGGTGCCATCGTCCCGGCGCTCGACGACATGGTCGGCCCAGATCTTCTCGTACAGGGTGCGCGGTTCACTCGACATGCGCGCGCTTTAATCGAATCGTGCGCGGATGCAAGGTTGAGGGACATTTTCTGCCGCCGCGCTGCCCGTGTCAGACGGGACGCTGGCGATAAAGAAGCGCCTTGGTCATATTTCAAGGAATCATCCGAGGTAGTGGTTTGACCGAGAGCATCGTCCAGGTCCTGCTCAGCGCAGGTATCGCACTCTTCCTATGGCACCTCATCGCCGGTTTCAGAACCGGGGTCATGCATGCTGCCGGCTCCGTGTATATCAAAGCGGATCGACGGAAGGCACCCGCGCTGTACTGGAGTTTGGCCGCCTACAATTCTGCGTTCGCTGCTTGCGGGCTTACCCTCTTGCTTCACGGCGTGGCCGCGGATCTGCGAGGCTGAGGACGCGTCAGGGCAGCATTCTCCCCTTTCAGGCTCCTTGCATGCTTCGACGTGCAGGCTGCATACACCTCCCTCGCGGCTCGGGAGCAGACCATGGACGAAGACGAGATATCGGCGGAGCACGACGGCGCCACGCTGCTCTACGACTACTTCAAGCATCTCACCGGACTATGCCTGTTTTCACTGGGCGGCGTAGCCGCGCTGACGGACAAGCTGGCGGGACGATCGCTGGTGCTGCTGGTCCTCACCCTCCTCGTGATCGGGCTGGCGGGGCTTGTCTCCTTCACCGCGACCGGAAGCATCGTGGACTCGCGCTCCAAGGGCAAGCCGATCCGGCGCGACATCAGCTATTGTCGCCATGCGGCACCGCTGATGCTTTCGGTGGGCCTCGGCATGTTCCTCTATCTGTTCGTCACCGCGCGCGGCCACTGACCTGCGGGGCCACTGCGCCCGCTTCCTTCGCCGCCACCCCGCGCAAATAGCGCTGCACCGCGTCCACCTCGTCGGGCCGCAGCGCGTGGAGATTTTCCTTCACGATCGTGCCCATGAAGCCGACATCCCGCCCGCCTGCCCCAATGCCCTCGTGCAGCAGCCGCTGGAACTCCGCCGGCGCGTAGCTGGCCGCCATCGGCGCCAGCGGGGGCACGGGCTTGCCGTCATGGGCCCGCGGCTCGGTAAGCGCGTGGCATTCGGAGCAGAGCACCTGCGTCAGGTACCGCCCCGGATCGGCGGGGCGCTTCGCCACGCCGTGCGGATCGGCCACCACGCTCGGCCGGGTTTCGCCGGTGAGGATCTTCCAGCGGCCGACGGGGCCGAACCAGGTGGTCGCCAGCACGTCGCCGGGCGCGGGCCTCAGGCTGCGGGCCCAGGCGATGATCCGGCCGACATCGTCGTCGGCAAGGTATGTCATCGACCAGGCGGGCATGATGAAGACCGTCCGCCCCTCCTTCGTCATGCCCTGGCGGATCAGCCGGGCGAGTTCGGCGTCCGAGTAGCGCACGATGCTCCGCGCGATCGGCGGCGGGGCGACCTGCCCCTCGCGCCAGTCGACCGGCGTCCACACCGCGCCCTTGCCGTCGCCGTGGCAGCTCTTGCAGCCGGTGAGCGTCGCCAGCCGCGATCCCTCCGCAATCGAGGCGGCGTCGTGCGGCACCGCGATGGGGGCGAGCGGCACGGCATGGCTGCGGCGGATCACCCATTCGGAGGCGCCATAGAGCCCGCCCACGCCCGCTGCGACCAGCGCCGCCACGCCCAGCCCCAGTCGCGCCCAGATCCGCATCGCCATCCCCCCGGAAAACCGGGGGCGCTATGCCAGAAGCGCGCCGCCTTCGCCACGTTCCTTGGGCGAGACATAGGCCGGGTCGTGCGCGAAGGGCAGCGGCGCGCCGTCGCGCAGCGCCGCCAGCACCGCCGCGAAATCGGTCTCGCAGCGGAAGCCCAGCACGCGCTCGGCGAGCCCGGCATCATAAACCCGGCCGATGCGCGCCGGCAGCGTCCAGCCCCGCGCCGCATAGAGCGAGGCCGCCTCGGGGAAGGCCCGCGCGATCACCGCCGCGGCGTCGTGCTTGAGGTCGCCGGAGTCGGCCTGCGTGAACGGCGTCGGGGCGGAAATCACGAATACGCCGTGCCCCACTGCCGGCGCCCGCTCCAGCGCCACCAGATGCGCCCGCGCCGCATCCTCCACCGTCAGCCGGCGGTGGAGCAGCTCGTTGGCCTTGAGGTTCTCGCCCGAAGGCGTCGCATGGGTATCGTCGTCCTCGGGGAAGAAGCGGCTGGTGCGCAGCACTATCGTCGCCAGGCCCTGCTCGGCCGAGGCGATCCGGCACAGCCCCTCGGCGGCGAGCTTGGTGACGCCGTAGATGTTGCGGGGGGCAAGCGGCCCGCTGGTCTCGTCGAGCCACACCGCCGCGTCGCCCGCCTCGTCGCGGATCGCCTGGCTGATCATCAGCGAGGTGGTGGAGGTGAAGACGAACCGGTCATGCCCCGCCGCCGCCGCGCATTCGAGCAGGTTGAGCGTGCCGCCCACGTTCACGTCGATAAAGGTCTGCGCCGGATAGCGCACGATGTCCGGCTTGTGCAGGCCGCCGGCATGGATCACCGCCTCGATGCCGTGTTCGGCGAACACGCGTTCGACCAGCGCGCGGTTCGCGACCGAGCCTAGAACCTGCGTGTCCGTACCCGGCGCCACGTCGAGGCCGGTCACCGCATGCCCTGCCTGACGCAACATCGGCGCCAGGAAGCGCCCCAGCCAGCCCGATGATCCCGTGAGCAGCACCCTCATCCGTTTCGCGCTCCATATTTCCGCGCCAGCACCGCGCAGACGAACAGCTGGAGCTGGTGGAAGATCATCAGCGGCAGCACGATCAGGCTCACCGCGCCGCGGGGGAACAGGATGGTCGCCATCGGGATGCCGCTCGCCATGCTCTTCTTCGATCCGCAGAAGACGATGGCGATCTCGTCCTCGGTCGTGAAGCCGAGCCTGCGGCTGCCGACCATCGTCACGGCGATCACGATGCCGAGCAGCACCGCGTTGAACGCCAGCACCAGCGCGAGATCGGTAAGCGACACGCGGCTCCACACGCCGGCGACCATACCCTCGCTGAACGCCGCGTAGACGACGAGCAGGATCGATCCGCGGTCGACGACCATGGTCAGCGTCCGGTGCTTGAGGATGAACCCGCCGATCAGCGGCCGCGCCGCCTGCCCCGCCGCAAAGGGCAGCAGGATCTGCATCGCAATCGATTCGAGCTGGCCGAGCGAGAAGCCCGCGCCGCTGCCATGCGGCAGCAGCAGCGCTGCGAGCAGCGGCGTGATGATCACCCCGATCAGGTTGGAAAGCGAGGCGCTGCACAATGCCGCCGGCACATTCCCGCGCGCGATCGAGGTAAAGGCGATCGAGGACTGGACGGTAGAGGGCAGCAGGCAGAGGAACAGGATGCCGAGCGCAATCCCGCCCGGCAACACCTGCCCGGCCAGCGCATAGGCGCCTATCCCCAGCAGCGGGAAAAACAGGAAGGTGCTGAGGAACACGGTCAGCTGCAGCCGCCAGTTGGTCAGCCCCGCCCAGATCGCCGTGGGCGCCAGCCGCGCGCCATAGAGGAAGAACAGCAGCGCCACCGCGATCGTCACGGCCTCGTCGGCGATGTTCGCCCACATGCCCCGCGCCGGGAACAGCGCGGCCAGGCCCACCGTGCCCAGCAGCATCAACAGATAGGGATCGATCCAGCGACGAAGGGCGGCCATGCGGGTACTCACACCATGGAAACTGCGCCCGCCCATGCGCGCCGCTCCGGGCTCGTGCAAGCGCTCAGGCTGCAGCCGGCATCGCGCGCCGCTGCAACCGCTCGTCCGCATCCGCCCAATCGGTGCGACGGCGGACCAGGGGATTGAGGAACAGGAAGGGCAGCTTCACAAACAGCAGCTCGGAATGGATGAAGCTGTCCACCGCGCGCTCCCACCAGCGCGGCTCGCGCCTGCCATGCGCGCGCAGCCAGCCGTCATAGGGCGCCCAGTGGCTCGGCTCATCCTTCTCGATGATGCGGAAGATGCGGGTGAGCACCTTGTCGCTCAGCACCGCCGGGTGATTGAGCAGGACATGCACCTGGCGATGCCCGCGCTGCTCGGTCAGCGAGATCACCCGGCACAGCTTCTCGAACTGGGCATCGTCCTCGATCAGCTTTTGCGTATCGAGCGTATCGATGGTGCGGCGGAACATGATCTCGACGAAGCGATCGATATGGCCGAACGTCCGATCGAGCGACAGCGGCATGCGCCCCTGCAATTCGAACCAGCGCTTGAACATCTGATAGTGCTTGCGCTCGTCCGCCCGGTGCTTCTCGATCGCGGCGATCAGCGCGTGATCGTCCGGCGCGCGGGCGCGGACCGCCTCCAGCACCCGATCGATGCTCGTATAGCCGCGATGCTCGTTGTAGATGTAGATCGACCCCAGCAGGTCGAGATAGCGGCGGCGGAACGCGGAAACCATCGTTCAGACGCTATGCGCCTGATATATCTACGTCAATCGGCCGCCTTGACGAAGAACCGGTCGATCACGTCCTTGGCGAGCCGCGCCGGACGCTTGGTCTCGGCATCGAGGCAGCACCAGCTGGACTTCACCTCGGCCAGCACCTCGGAGCCGCGGCGGATCACGGTCTCGTAAAAGGCGCGCGCGCCCTGCACCTTCTCCAGCAGCACGGTGGCGACCACATCGTCCTCGAGGAAGGCCGGGCGGCGATAGGTGATCTCGTGCTTGAGCGCGACCCACAGATGCTCGGCCACAGCCTCGACCGGGGCCAGCGCCTGCCAGTGGCTCACCACCGCCGCCTGTACCCATTTCAGGTAAGAAGCGTTGTTGACATGCCCCATGAAGTCGATGTCGTCCTGGGCGACGTCGACCCGGAATTCGAAGGGAATCGCGGTGTTGCTCACCCCTGCATCATAGACGAGCGGGGCTGAACAAGCGAGCCGGGAGCAGACGAATTTCCCGGGGATCCAAGCCGGTGCTAAGAGCGGCGCATGCCGTAGCGGAAGTCGATCAGGCCGGGCCGATTTCCAGCCGCCTGGCCAGCGTATCGCGGCGCGCGTCGAGCTCGTGCCGGGCACGCTCGATCAGTTCCAGCTCGGTCGCCTCCAGCAGATCGTCGACCACGCCGCGCAGATGCCGGCGCATCGCCGACCGCGCGGCATGCGGATCGCGGGCATGAAGCGCATCGAGGATGGGGCGATGTTCGTCATAGCGCGGGTTCACGCCGTTGCGGCGGGCGCGATCGAACATGTTGGCGCACAGCGGCGAGCGGGTGCGCAGGTCCCATAGATATTCCACCACGCTGCGGATCGCGGAGTTGCCGGTCGCATTGGCCACCGCGATGTGGAAGCGGTGATCGGCATCGAACAGCGTCGCGTTGCCGGTGGCGGGGTCCGACATCTCGGCCGCGATGTGGTCGAGCTCGGCGAGCTGTTCCGGGGTGATCGACACCGCCGCCAGCGCCGCGGCCTCGCCTTCGAACAGGATGCGTGCCTCGGTCAGGTCGAACGCACCGATATCCAGGTTGAGCGCATCCTCGCGCAGCCCGCCCGAATTGTCGCGATGGGTGACGTACAGGCCCGATCCGTGGCGCGCCTCGATCCAGCCCTTCATCTCCAGCGCAATCATCGCTTCCCGGATCGTCGGACGGCTGACCTTATACTCCTCGGCCAGATCGCGCTCACCGGGGAGCCGCGTGCCGGGGGCCCAGCGGCCGGCTTCGATTCCGTCGGCGATCGACGCCGCCACGCGCTGGTAGAGTTTGCTGCGGTTGAGTTTCATCACCGTGTCTCATAGGCGAGCGACGGATTTTCGCAAAGCCTTTGGCCTTACCAATCAGTCCCGAAACCGATCGGGACGATAGCGCGCCGGATCCAGCGCGGGCGTCTCGCGCAGCAGCAACTGGCAGGCCAATCGGCTTGCCGCCGGCGCGGTCTGGATGCCGAAGCCGCCCTGCCCCGCGCACCAGAAGAAGCCGGGCGCTGCCGGATCATGGCCATAGACCGGCCGCCGGTCGGGCGCGAAGCTGCGCAGGCCCGCCCAACGATGCTCGAGCGCCGCAACCCGCCAGTCGACCACCTGCTCGAACCGATGGATGGCGGTGGCGATGTCGATTTCCTCGGGCGCGGCGTCGCAGGGCGGGCTGTCCACTTCGTCATGCGGCGTCAGCCAAAGCCGCCCGCCCGCCTCGGGCTTGAAGTAGAAGCTGCCGCCGAGATCACTGACCAGCGGACAGGCCGCCGGGGGCGCGGGATCGGTGCGCAACTGCACCATGGTGCGACGATAGGCGCGGATCCCGATCGGCGCGACACCGGCAAGGTGCGCCACCTCGTCGGCCCAGGCGCCGGCGGCGTTGACCAGCACCTCGGCGGCAAACGCACCGGCGCGGGTGTCCAGCTGCCAGACGCCCCCTCCCCGCGTCGCGCCGGTCAGCGCCGCCGAGCAGTGGAGCATCGCCCCCGCTGCGCGGGCACGGGCGAGAAACCGCTGATGCAGCGCAGCCACGTCGATATAGGCACAGCCGGGCTCGTGCACGCCGAGCGTCCAGTCGTCCCGCAGACCGGGAACCAGCGCCCGCGGATCGACGGCATGGAGCGCCACCCCGCTGCCCTCGAATGCGGCGAGAAAGGCATCGACCTGCGCCTGGCCACCCGCGCGGGCGAGGTGGAGCTCGCCGAGCGGGTCCAGAAACCCGCCGTCGCGCAGCGCCGGGCCGGAGGCCGTGGTGAGCGGCTGGATGTCCGGCCCGCCATAGGTTTCGGACCAGAAGGCCGCCGAACGCCCCGTCGCGTGATAGCCGGGGCGATCCTCCGCCTCCAGCAGCAGCACGCGCGCGTGCGGCGCCAGTTCCGCAGCCAGGCTCGCGCCGGCGATGCCGGCGCCGACGATCGCCACATCGTAACGGGTCACCGGCGCGGCGCCCGCGTGTCGAGAAAACGCTGGATTGCGCCCAGTGCGCGGTCCCGCACCGGATCGGCCTCGCGCAGGATCTCGTGCGCGCTTTCGGGGCCGAAGCGCAGTATCTCCGCATCGGGCAGCCGCGGCGCGATGCGCAGCGCTGCGCGGGGGTCGACCAGCCCGTCCGCCTCGGCCACGAGCAACAGCAGCGGCGTGTGCACCGCCTCGATCGGACCCGCTTCGAGATCGGCCATCGATCGGAATGCCTCGACCAGCCACTGCCAGCTCGGCGGCCCGGTCAGCAGCGCGCGGTCCTGCGCCTGCCACCACAGCTCGTCGGCATAGCGATCGGGATCATGGGTGAGCAGATTGGCCCGCGTCTCGGTGGTATAGGGCTTCTCGTTGCCCTTCCAGGCCGGGCGGCGCGGGTCGCCGAGCCGCGACAGCAATCGCGCCATCGGCGCCGCCAGCCGGCCGAGCCCGCTGCGCACGCCCAGCATCGGCGCGATCAGCACCGCCGCATCGGGAACGATCGCCCCCTCCGCCAGCCCGCGCAACACCAGATGCCCGCCCATCGAATGCCCCATCACGACATGCGGGCCGGGCGTCTCCGCCATCCACCGCGCGGCGAACGCGCGCAGATCGGCGACATAGGCTGCGAAATCGTCGATATGCCCGCAATTGGCCTTGGGGGTCAGCCGTCCCGAGCCGCCCTGGCCGCGCCAGTCGAACGCGGTGATCGTCCAGCCCTGCGCATGCCAGTGGGCGAAGCTCTCCAGATATTTCTCGAACACGTCGCCGCGGCCGGTCTGGAACAGGATGCTGCCGCGGCCGTCGGCGGAGGGCCAGTGGAAGCGCCGGAGCAGCCAGCCATCGGCCGCGGACCAGCGATCGACGTTCGCGCCGGCGGGGATTTCGCGTGCTGTATTCCGGGAAACTGCCATGTGCCGTGGTTACGGTTTCGTAAGCGGGTCCGTCTACCCACTTGCGCCATGGGGGCGATCTTCCAGGCTTGTATGCTCGGCGCGCTGGCGCTGCTCCTGGTATCCGCCGGGGTGGAGGACGTGCGCTTCCGCACCATCGCCAACGCCAAGAACCTCGCGATCGCGCTTGCCGCACCGCTGTGGTGGTGGGCGACCGGCATGGCGCTGTGGCCCGATATTGCCATCCAGATCGGATGCGCCGCCCTCGTCTTCGCGCTGTTTGTCGGCGCCTTTGCGCTGGGCATGATGGGGGGCGGTGACGTGAAGCTGATCGGCGCGCTGGCGCTGTGGCTGCCGCTGCTGCCGCTGCTGCGGATGCTGCTGCTGATGTCGCTGCTGGGCGGCGCGCTCACGCTGCTGATGCTGGTGGGGACATGGATCCGGCGGCGCGGATCCGCGTCCATCGAGGTGCCGTACGGCGTGGCGATCACGCTGGCGGCGCTGATTGTCCTTTGCGAACCGATTCTTAACCGAATTGGATGATGCTTAACGCCGCCAATACCGGGTCGGCCAAAGAAGAATGTGAAAAGGCGTGAAGCGAGATGGACGCACGTAGGCTATTGCTGCTGGTAGGTGCGCTGGTGGTCGCTGCGATCACGGCGTTCATGGCGCGCAGCCTCGTCGTGGGTACGCCCGCGCCCGTCGCCGGTGCGATGCCGAACGGCGCCGTGGCCGCGCCGCCGCCGCCGCCAGTCAACACCACCGAAGTGCTGGTCGCCAAGCGCGCGCTGCCGGTGGGTACCATCCTCGATCCCACCGCGCTGGAATTCCGCCCGTGGCCCAAGGATCTGGTGCAGGGCGCCTATTTCGTGCGCGGCCAGAGCGAGCCCGCCAAGCTGCAGGGCACCGTGGTCCGCTTCGCCGTGCCGGCCGGCCAGCCGGTAACGCAGGGCGCGCTGGTCAAGCCCGGGGACCGCGGCTTCCTCGCCGCCGCGCTGGGCCCCGGCATGCGCGCGGTGACCGTGCCCGTCTCCGCCCAGAGCGCGGTGGCCGGCTTCGTCTTCCCCGGCGACCATATCGACCTGATCCTGACCCAGACCGTGTCCGGCGACGGCCCGCCGCTGCGCGCCTCGGAAACCGTGCTGCGCAATCTGCGCGTGCTTGCCACCGACCAGCGCACCGACAAGCAGACCGACGACAAGGGCAAGACCGTCGTCGTCGGCTATTCCACCGTCACCGTCGAGGCGACGCCCAAGATCGCCGAGAAGATCGCGGTGGCGCAGACCGTGGGCACCCTGTCGCTGTCGCTGCGCTCGCTTGCCGACACGCAGAGCGATCTCGACGAGGCGATCGCCAGCGGCGCGGTGAGCGTCCCCGACGATCCCGCCAAGGAGAAGGCGTTCCTCGCCCGCGCCGCCAGCCGCCCCCAGGACGACGGCGACAGCTATGTCACCGGCGCGGACGTGTCGCGCTTCCAGCGGCGAACCGTGCCCGCCAAGGAAAGCGGGCAGCCCGGCGAGACGATGGGCGGCCCCGCCCCCGCACCGGCGGCGGGCTATTCGGGCGCGACACCGAAGGCGACCGGCCCGGTGGTGCGCGTCGTGCGCGGCAGCGATGCCAGCATCGTCACCGTCAGCGGAAAGAACTGAAATGCAGCGCACCCTCCTCCTCGGCGTAGGCGCTGTCGCGGCCCTGATCGCCTGCCAGCCCGTGCCCGCGCAGACCCGGTCCGCCAAGCCGGTCGCACGCATGGCGCAGCTGCCCGCGGGCAGCCAGCGGCCGACCCGCGACGTCGTGCTGTCGATCGGCGAGGGCGAGCTGGTCACGCTGCCGGCCGCCGCCGCCAATGTCTGGACGTCCAATCCCGGCGTCGCCGACGTCTATGTCGCGAGCAGCCGCCAGATCCACCTCTATGGCAAGGCCTTTGGCGAGGCGACGGTGTTCGCTACCAACGCGGCGGGCGCGGTGGTCTATTCGGCCAATGTCCGCGTCAGCCAGAACATCAGCAGCATCGATGCGATGATGAAGGCGGCGATGCCCGACTCGGACATAAGCGTCACCACGGTGGGCCAGATCGCGGTGATCAACGGCACGGTGCGCTCGCCGCAGGACAGCGAGCAGGCGCAGCGGCTGGTCACCAGCCTGCTCAACCCCGGCGTGAAGGTCGACGATGCCAGCGCACCGCTGAAGATCGGCGTGGTCAACCGGCTGCGCACCGCAACCCCGCTGCAGGTGCAGCTGCAGGTGCGCTTCGCCGAGGTGAGCCGCAGCTTCGTCAAGAACCTGAACGTCAATCTGACCAACCGCGACCATGGCAGCGTCCTGTTCGGAATCAGCCAGGGCAAGCAGGGATCGATCACCACCTGGACCGGGGATACGCAGGACTCCGCCAGCGGCGCGGTGAAGGGCGACAAGGTGTTCACCTTCCCCAGCCCCAGCACGGGCAGCACGCTGCTTGGCGCGGCGGGCCATTTCCTCGGCACCGATCTGCTCGCCAGCCTCGATTTCGGCGAGACGATCGGGCAGGTCTCCACGCTCGCCACGCCCAGCCTTACCGCGCTCTCGGGCGAGACGGCGAACTTCCTGGCCGGCGGCGAGATCCCGATCCCGATCGCCCAGGCGCTCGGCACGACGACGGTCGAATACAAGCAATATGGCGTGAGCCTGGCCTTCACCCCCACCGTGCTGGCCGACGGGCGCATCTCGCTGCACGTCCGGCCCGAAGTCTCGCAGCTTTCCTCCTCGGGGGCGGTGACGCTGGCCAATACCACGATCCCCGCACTCACCACCCGACGCAGCGAAACCACGGTCGAGCTCGGCTCGGGCGAGAGCATGGTGATCGGCGGGCTGCTGCAGAACACCCACAACAACTCGATCACCAAGACGCCGGGCCTCGGCGACATGCCGATCCTGGGGGCGCTGTTCCGCTCCAACGGCTTCCAGCGCAACGAAACCGAGCTGGTGATCGTGATCACGCCCTATCTCGTGCGCCCGGTGAACGCCAACCAGATCCGCCTGCCGACCGACGGCTACAAGGCGCCCAATGATTTCGACCGCATCTTCCTGGGCGAACTTGCCGGCGGGAAGAGCGGTGGAGAGCGGCCGATGCCCCGCATGGCGCCGCAGGGTGCCTCCACCCCGCCGACCGATGCGCTGGCGCCCGCGCCGGTCGCGCCGTCCCGTTCGGGCCGCAAGTCCAGGGGCGCCGCTACGCCCGGCTTCGGCCTGTGATGCGTTCGTTCAGGAGAACCGCCTTGTTCCCGCGCCCTGCCCTCGCCCTCGTCGCCCCCGCGCTGCTGCTGACCGGATGCGCCGGCTATAACGGCAGCCTGGATTCGGTGCACCAGCCGGTCGTCAGCCGGCAGGATCTGACGCTGGACCTGCAGGCATCGAACGGCCGCCTGGCACCGGGCGAGGACCGGCGCCTCGCCGAATGGATGGGCGCGATGAACCTGCGCTACGGCGACCGGCTGGCGATCGACGACGGCGCGGACGGCAGCACCGGCCGGGTGGACGTCGCCGCCGCTGCCGGACGCTACGGGCTGATGCTGGCGGACCGCGCGCCCGCGACCGGCCGACCCGCCGGGTCGGACAGCGTTCGCGTGGTGCTCACCCGCACCACCGCCAGCGTACCCGGCTGCCCCGATTATTCGCACCCGACGATGATGACCGCGGATGCCAGCACCAGCTCCAATTTCGGGTGCGCGACGGCGGCCAATCTCGCGGCGATGATCGCCGATCCGGCCGATCTGGTGCGCGGTGCCCCCGGCGCCCCGACCGCCGACACGATGACGATGAGCAAGGCGATCGGCGCCTATCGCGCGGCCACGCCCTCTGGCGCCGGCGGCACGGCGGTGAAGGCGGAGTCGGCGGGAGGGCCGAAGTGAACGCGCCGTTCAACCCGGCCCGCGCGGCAAGCCGCGAACCGTTCACCGCGTTCGTCTGCGACGAGGGCACCGCCGAACTCATGCGGCCGATCACGGTCGAGCTCGGCTGGTCGCCGGAGAAGGTCAACAAGGGCGGCCTGCGCAACGCGGTGCAGACGCTGGCGGTCTCCGCCAGCCCGAACATCCTGTTCGTCGACCTCTCCGAATCCGGCGACCCGCTCAACGACATCAACGCGCTGGCCGAGGTGTGCGAGCCCGGCACGATCGTGCTGACCGCCGGCGCGGTGAACGATGTGCGGCTCTACCGCGACCTGATCGCCAGCGGCATCCAGGATTATCTGCTCAAGCCGATCAATCCGGACATGCTGCGCGACGCCTTTCTACAGGCGCAGACCGCGCTCAACGCGCCCAAGCATGTGGAAGCGAGCGTCGGCCGGCCGCATGCGACGCTGGCGGTGATCGGCACACGCGGCGGCTGCGGCGCGACCAGCATCGCCGCGTCGCTCGCCTGGCTGATCAGCGAGCGGGAGGCCCGCACCACCGCGCTGCTCGACCTGGACGTGCATTTCGGCACCGGCGCGCTGGCGCTCGATCTGGAACCCGGCCGCGGCCTGACCGATGCGATCGAGAATCCCAGCCGCATCGACGGGCTGTTCATCGAACGCGCGATGGTGCGCGCCTCCGAACGGCTCGCGGTGCTCTCCGCCGAGGCGCCAATCAACGCGCCGATGCTGGGCGACGGCGCCGCCTTCTACCAGCTGCAGGAGGAGATGCGCGGCGCGTTCGAATGCACCGTGACGGACCTGCCGCGCCAGATGCTGGTGCAGCACCCCCACCTGATCGCCGACGTGCAGGTGGCGGTGCTCGCCACCGAACTGACGCTGGCCGCCGCACGCGATGCCATCCGCATCCTCAGCTGGTTCAAGTCGAACGCGCCCCAGACGCAGCTGTTCATCGTCGCCAACAAGGTGCCGCAGGCGGGGCTGCTGGAGATCAGCCGCAAGGATTTCGAGGGCTCGATCGAGCGCCGCATCGATTTTGTCGTGCCGTTCGAGCCGAAGATCGCCAGCCAGGCTGCCAAGCTGGGGAAGACGATGGCCGAGGTGGGCAAGAACCAGCGCGGTTTCGCACCGCTGACGGAGCTCAGCCGCCGCATCCTCGAGATCACCGATGCCGGCGAGGAAGGCGAGGCCAAGGCGGCCGCCAAGGGCGGATCGCTGCTCAGCAAGCTCGGCGACCTCAAGGCGCTGATGGCGAGCAAGAAGAAATAGCGCGATGCCGCTGCTGCCGCTCCTGATGGTGGGTCTTGGTGCCGCGCTGGTGCTGGCGCTGCTGGTGCTGGCGCTGTCCGGCCCTTCGGCGCAGCGTGCCAGCGCGCGCCGGCTCACCTCGCTGCGCGACCGGCATCTGGTGAGCGCGACCGGCGCCAATGCGATGGAGGCGCAGCTGCGCCGCATCTCGACCGCCCAGGCAAGCGGTCTCGAACAGACCCTCACGCGGCTGCTGCCCAATCAGGAGCAGCTCGAAAAGCGGCTGGCGATGACCGGCAAGAGCTGGACGCCCGGCCAGTACGGCCTTGCCACGCTGGGACTTGGCCTGGCGGCGGCGGTGCTGCTGCTGGTGAAGGGCGCGCCGCTGCTGCTGGCGCTGGTGTTCGGCGCATTCCTCGGCCTCTGGCTGCCGCATTTCGTGGTCAGCCAGTTCATCAAGCGCCGCATCGCCAAGTTTACCGCCGCCTTTCCCGACGCGATCGATCTGCTCGTCCGCGGCCTGCGCTCCGGCCTGCCGATCACCGAGACGATGGGTGTGGTGGGGCAGGAAATCGACGGGCCCGTCGGCGACGAGTTCCGCAGCATCAGCGACAAGATGAAGATCGGCCGCACGCTCGATGCCGCGCTGCAGGAGACCGCGGACCGGCTCGGCACGCCGGAATTCCAGTTCTTCACCATCACCATCGCGATCCAGCGCGAGACGGGCGGCAACCTCGCCGAGACGCTGAACAACCTGTCCGACGTGCTGCGCAAGCGCGCGCAGATGAAGCTGAAGATCAAGGCGATGTCCTCGGAGAGCAAGGCCTCGGCGCTGATCGTCGGCTCGCTGCCGTTCATCGTCTTCGGCCTGATCTGGTTCATCAACAACAACTACATGATGCACTTCTTCACCGATCAGCGGCTGATCGTCGCGGGCGGCGGCGGCCTCGTGTGGATGGGCCTTGGCGTCTTCATCATGGCCAAGATGGTCAATTTCGAGATCTGACGGCGATGGAACCCACCGGCCCCACCCTGCTCGGCATCGACGTCACCTGGATCGCGACGATCCTTTCCGGCATCGCCGCCGCCGCCGTGCTCGTCGCCATCTATGCCGCCACCACGGTGCGCAACCCGATGTCGCGCCGGGTAAAGGCCCTGAACGAACGCCGCGAGGAGCTGAAGGCCGGCATCGCCGCCACCCCTTCCAAGCGCCGGGTCAAGCTGGTCCAGCGCAGCGACACCACCGACCGCATCCGCCATCTCCTCTCGACCCTCAAGGTGCTGCAGGACGAACAGCTCAAGGTCGCCCAGCTCAAGCTGCTGCGCGCAGGCATTCGGCGGCGCGAATGGGCGGTGGGCGTGATCTTCGGCCGGCTGGTGCTGCCGATCCTGATCGGCGGGCCGATGCTCTATTTCGTCTATGGCACCGGCGAATTCGCCGACTGGTCGCCGCTCAAGGCCTATGGTCTGGTCGCCGGCAGCTTCATCCTCGCCTACAAATTCCCCGATCTCTACCTCAAGAACCGCATCCAGAAGCGCAGCGACGCGATCCGCAAGGGCCTGCCCGATGCGCTCGACCTGCTGGTGATCTGCGCCGAGGCGGGACTGACGGTGGACGCCGCCTTTGGCCGCGTCGCCAAGGAACTGGGGCGTGCCTATCCGGAACTGGGCGAGGAGTTCTCGCTCACCGCGATCGAGCTGGGGTTCCTCACCGATCGCCGCGCCGCGTTCGAAAATCTGGCGCTGCGCATCGATCTGGAGGCAGTGCGCGGAGTCGTCACGACGATGATCCAGACGGAGAAGTACGGAACCCCGCTGGCATCGGCGTTGCGCGTACTTTCTGCAGAATTTCGCAATGAAAGGATGATGCGGGCGGAAGAAAAGGCCGCCCGGCTGCCGGCGATCATGACCGTGCCATTGATCCTGTTCATCCTGCCGGTGCTGTTCATCGTGATCCTCGGCCCTGCGGCATGCTCGATCAACGATGCGTTGATGCGCTGATCGACACGGAACCTTGGCTGGCGTGACCGGTTGTGGGCGAGACCCTCGGAGCCCCTAGCCATGAACGATCTGCCTTACACCACGCCGCTGCAGTTCCTCGGCCTTGCGCTCGCCCTGCTCGCAGGGTGGCTGCTGGGTCTGGCAAGCAACCGGAGCGGACGGAAGTGGCGCGATCGCTTCGAGGCCGAGGAAGCGGCGCACCAGGCGCTGCGCGACGAGCTGGGGGCCGCGAACACGCGCATCCGCGATCTCGAAGCGGCAAATTCGCGCCTTGAGCGCAACTTGCAGGACCGCCGCCCGACGCCGGTCGCCGACACCACGCCGGACAAGCGCGACTCGGCGATGCGGAGCTGGTTCTATGGCGGCACCGACGTGCTCGCGCATATCCGCGGCATCGACGAACATCGCGAGCGTCAGCTCAACCAGCTGGGCATCCAGCATTTTCGCGACATCGAGAACCTGCCTCGTGAGGACGAACTGCCGCTGGAAGAGCGGCTGGGCCTGCCGCGCGGCACGATCGTCGAGGAGAATTGGCGCGAGCAGGCGGCGCTGCTGCGCGCGGGTCGTACCGACGAGCATGCCCGCCGCTTCGGCCAGCACGCATAAGGCAAGCAGGCACCTAGCGCCGGGCCTAGCTCGGGCCCGGGGTATATTCGCGCAACGCGGCGACCAGCGCGATCATGTTATCGGCACTCGTGACGCGCGCCGGCACAACCAGCGCATGTGCCGGCGCAATCATTACATAGAGCCGCGACCCGACCGTCCGCACGGGCCCGATCGTCGACCACTTATAGGTTGTGCGAAGGACCGGCGTTTCCGCCACCAGTCCGTCGGGGCTCCAGCAAAGCTCGATATGGCGCATGTTCTTGGGCGACCGTAGCGCGGGCGCGACCAGGAATAGCAACGCCGGCAGCGCCGCACCGAGCGACAACATCGTGCCATCCCCGTCCGCCAAACCGAGGATAATCAACAAAAACGCTACGGCGAGGATCAACCAGGATTTCCAGCGCGTCGCCCTGGATCCCGTCACGAACGAGATCACCAGTGCAGCGGCGACGAGATCGCGCCGGCCGAGCGCATAGGGACCCACCGTCTCGAAGCGCATCTGCTCAGCGCACGCCGGCGGGCGTCAGGATCGCGGCGGTGTAATTCTCCACCACCTCGGCCAGTACCTGCCCCGCATCGTCCAGCACCAGCGCCCGATGGCGCAACACATACGGTGCGACGCCGGCAAGCACCTGCTCCAGCGGCCGGCGGTGCGGATGAAGCGGGCGGATCACGGCGCCGAAGGGCGTGTCGCCCTGCTCCAGCGCCGCGTTCATCTCCGGGGTGAGGCGGGAAGGCACGTACCAGTTTTCGGCGACCGAGAGCGCCACCCCGGCGCAGGTGAGCCTGACGCTGCGATACACGACCCGCGCATCCGGCCCGATGCCAAGCCGTTTGCGCTGCTCGGCGCTGGGCGCCTTGACCGCCGTGCGGTCCACCTCCGCGACGATCGGCCCGCCGCAACGACGCTCCAGCACCGCGGTGGCGGTAGGGCTGGCGAGAAGCTCGCGGCTGAGTGCTGCCGCATCGTCCGTCGCTACCGCTACCGCCACTATCAGCATCACTTTCCTCTTATGGCCGCCTGCGCTGCCGCGAGCCGCGCGATCGGCACGCGATAGGGCGAGGCCGAGACATAATCGAGCCCCGTCTTCTCGCAGAACGCGATCGAGGCCGGATCGCCACCATGTTCGCCGCAGATGCCCAGCTTGATGTCGCCCCGCGTCGCGCGGCCGCGCTCGGCGGCGAGCGCGATCAGCTGGCCAACGCCCTCCACGTCGAGGCTCACGAACGGATCCTTGGCGTAGATGCCCTTCTCGACATAAGTCGTCAGGAAGCGCGAGGCGTCGTCGCGGCTCACGCCCAGCGTGGTCTGGGTGAGGTCGTTGGTGCCGAACGAGAAGAAGGCGCCGACCTCGGCGATCTCGCCCGCCATCAGCGCCGCGCGCGGCAGCTCGATCATCGTGCCGACCAGATAGTCGAGCGTGCGGCCCTTCTCGGCGAACACCGCCTGTGCGGCCTTGTCGACCACCGCCTTCATCAGTTCCAGCTCGCGCTTGGTGGCGACGAGCGGGATCATCACTTCGGGCACCGGCGCCGCACCCGACTTCTCCGCGACCGCAATCGCCGCCTCGAAGATCGCGCGCGCCTGCATCTCGTAGATTTCAGGGTACGTCACGCCGAGGCGGCAGCCGCGATGGCCGAGCATCGGGTTGAACTCGTGCAGCTCGGCCGCGCGGCGCTTGAGGGTGTCGACGTCCACCCCCGCTGCCGTGGCGACTTCGGCGAACTCGGCCTCTTCGTGCGGCAGGAATTCGTGGAGCGGCGGATCGAGCAGGCGGATCGTCACCGGCAGGCCGGCCATCACCTCGAAGATTTCGAGGAAGTCGCTGCGCTGTTCGGGCAGCAGCTTCTCCAGCGCGGCACGACGGCCGGCCTCGTTCTCGGCGAGAATCATCTGGCGGACGGCGGTGATACGCGCCGAATCGAAGAACATGTGCTCGGTGCGGCACAGCCCGATGCCCTCGGCGCCGAACTCGCGCGCGGTGCGGCAGTCGAGCGGCGTCTCGGCGTTGGTACGGACCTTGAGGCGGCGGACCTCGTCGGCCCAGGCCATCAGCGTGCCGAAATCGCCCGACAGCTCGGGCTGCACGGTCGGCACCTGGCCGGCCATCACCTCGCCGGTGGCGCCGTCGATGGTGACCATGTCGCCCTCGCGGACCTCGCGGCTGCCGACGCGCATCACCTTCTCGCGCGCATTGATCGACAGGCTGCCCGCACCGGAGACGCAGGGACGGCCCATCCCGCGCGCCACCACCGCCGCATGGCTGGTCATGCCGCCCCGTGCGGTGAGGATGCCGCGCGCCGCGTGCATGCCGTGAATGTCCTCGGGGCTGGTCTCGACGCGGATCAGGATCACGGAGTCGCCGGCATTGGCGCGCTTTTCCGCCGTATCGCTGTCGAACACTGCGAGGCCCGAAGCCGCGCCCGGCGAGGCGGGCAGGCCCTTGGTCAGCACGTCGCGCGGCGCCTTGGGATCGAGCGTCGGGTGGAGCAGCTGGTCGAGCGCGGCGGGGTCGACGCGCAGGATCGCCTCTTGCCGTGTGATCAGCCCCTCATTCGCCATGTCGACCGCGATCTTGAGCGCCGCCTTGGCGGTGCGCTTGCCGCTGCGCGTCTGCAGCATCCACAATTTGGCGCGCTCGACGGTGAACTCGATGTCCTGCATGTCGCGATAGTGCGTTTCGAGCCGGTCAAACACCGCCGCCAGCTCGCCATACACCTCGGGCATCGCCTCTTCCATCGAGGCGGGCTTGGCGCCTGCCGCCTCGCGGGCGGTCCTGGTCAGATACTGCGGGGTGCGGATGCCGGCGACAACGTCCTCGCCCTGCGCGTTGATCAGGAACTCGCCATAATAGGCGCGCTCGCCGGTCGAAGGATCGCGGGTGAACGCCACGCCCGTCGCCGAGGTGTCGCCCATATTGCCGAACACCATCGCCTGCACGTTCACCGCCGTGCCCCAGTCGGCGGGAATGTCGTTCAGGCGGCGATAGACCTTGGCGCGCTCCGACTGCCAAGAGCCGAACACCGCACCGATCGCGCCCCAGAGCTGGTCGTGCACGTCCTGCGGGAACGGCTTGTTCCACAGCTCCTCGACGATCGCCTTGTACTCGGCAACCAGCGCCTGAAGGTCGGTGGCCGACAGCTCGGTATCGAGCGTGAAGCCGCGATCTTCCTTGGCGATTTCCAGCGCTTCCTCGAACCGGCCATGGTCGAGGCCCAGCACCACGTCCGCATACATCTGGATGAAGCGGCGATAGCTGTCCCAGGCGAAGCGGTCGTCGCCGCTCGTCGCGGCCAGGCCCTGCACCGTCTGGTCGTTGAGGCCGAGATTGAGGACGGTATCCATCATCCCCGGCATCGAGACGCGCGCGCCCGAGCGCACCGAGACCAGCAGCGGATCGGCCGCGTCACCGAACGTCTTCTCGGTGATGCCTTCGATATGCGCGATGCCGCCCGCGACCTCCGCCTTCACGCTCTCCGGGAAGGTCTCGCCCTCCTCATAATAACGCGTGCACATCGCGGTGGAGATGGTGAAGCCCGGCGGCACCGGCAGCCCGATCGAGGCCATCTCGGCAAGGTTGGCGCCCTTGCCGCCCAGCAGAAACTTGTCCCCCGCACCACCGTCCGAAACACCACCGCCGAAGCGGTACACATATTGCGTCATTCTGATCCCCTTCCGATCGAAAGCGCCCCTTCGAGACAAAAGGGGCGCTACCGCAGCTGCGAAGACGGAGGAACCGCTGATTACGTTGTCGGTGCCGGTTTATTTCGGAACAATGGCAGTTTCTGGCCAATTTTACCGAAGATTAATCGTACAATTAACCCCTCAACCTTCGATCTTGGCGAAGTCTGCCACCTTGTGCACTGCATCACGCATCCGCGCGAGCAGGCCGAGACGCGCGGCGCGCTTGACCGGATCGGCGTCGTTGACCGTCACCTGGTCGAAGAAAGCGTCGATCGGCGCGCGCAGGATGGCGAGCGCGGCCATCGCGTCTTCGAACTGCTCGGCTTGAATCGCGGCGGTCGCCTTGGGCTCGGCGGCGTCGAGCGCTGCGGCGAGCGCGGCCTCGGCGGGTTCGGGCGCGGGGTTGACGGCGCCGGCTTCCCATTCCTCCTTCTTGAGGATGTTCGCCGCGCGCTTGTAGCCGGCGAGCAGGTTGGCACCGTCCTCGGTGCCGACGAACGCCTGCAGCGCCTTCACCCGCGCGAGCAGCCGGACGAGATCATCCTCGCCGCCGAGCGCGAACACCGCATCGATCAGGTCGTGGCGGACACCGGCTTCGCGCTGCTGGACCTTGAGGCGGTCGGCGAAGAACTCGAGTACGTCCTGGCTGACCGAGCGGAGCAGCGGGGAGCGCAGCCCGTTGTCGAGCAGGATGGCGAGCACGCCGAGCGCCGACCGCCGCAATGCGAACGGATCCTTGGAGCCGCTCGGCTTGAGGTCGACACCGAAGAACTGCGTGATGCTGTCCAGCTTGTCCGCCAGCGCCACTGCCACCGTCTCCGGATCGGTGGGGACGTCGTCGCCCTGCCCGACCGGCTTGTAGTGATCGCGGATCGCCGCGGCGACCGCCGGGTCTTCCCCTTGCGCGGCGGCGTAATAGCCGCCCATCAGGCCCTGCAGCTCGGGGAACTCGCCCACCATGCCGGTGACGAGATCCGCCTTGGCCAGTTCTGCCGCGCGGCGCGCGAGCGCCGGGTCGCAGTTCGGCACGATCTTCTCGGCCGCCAGCCACTCGGCCAGCTTGGCGACGCGCGCGACCTTGTCGGCCACCGTGCCCAGCTTCTCGTGGAAGACGATCTTCTCGAGCTTCTGCACTTGATCGGCGAGCGGCACCTTGAGGTCCGTCTCGTAGAAGAAGCGCGCGTCGCTCAGCCGGGCCGCCAGCACCTTCTGGTTGCCCGCGACGATCTTCTCGCCGCCATCGGCCGCGTCGATGTTCGCCACGCAGACGAACGCGTTGGCCAGCGTGCCGGCGCTATCGCGGCACACGAAATACTTCTGGTTCACCCGCGCGGTGAGCTGGATCACCTCGGGCGGCACCGCGAGGAAGGCCTCGTCGAAGCGGCCGAGCAGCGGCATCGGCCATTCGGTCAGCCCGGCATTCTCGAACAGCAGGCCCTCGTCCTCGATCAGGCTGAGCCCGGCCTTCTGCGCCGCCATCTTGGCGCCCAGCGCGATGATGTTGCGCCGCTCGGCACCGTCAACAATGACATGGCAGGCCCGCAGCTTTTCGACATAGTCGTCGGCCGACCCGATGGTGATGGCACCCGGGTGGTGGAAGCGATGCCCCACCGTCGCGGCACCGCTGGCAACGCCGGCGATCTCGCAGGGCACTACGTCGCTGCCGAACAGCGCGACGATGCCCTGCAGCGGGCGCACCCAGCGCAGGCTTTCGGTGGAGAGCGAGTCCGCCCCCCAGCGCATCGACTTGGGCCAGGGGAAGGCGCGGATCACCGCGGGGATCGCGGCCGCCAGCACTTCGGCGGTCGCGCGGCCGGGCTTGTCGACGATCGCGAACAGCACGCCGTCGCGCTCGACCAGCTGGTCGGCGGTGAGGCCGGTCTTGCGCAGGAAGCCTTCCAGCGCCTGGGGCGGCGCGCCGACGCGCGGGCCCTTGGTCTCCTCGGAGACGGCGGCGGTCTCGGCGGGCAGGCCCTTGAGGATCAGCGCCAGCCGGCGCGGCGTGGCATAGCTGATCGTCTCGGCAGCCTTGAGGCCGGCCTTGTCCAGCTCGGCGGCGAACAGGCGGGCGAGATCCTCCCGCGCCTTTTCCTGCATGCGCGCCGGGATTTCCTCCGAGCGGAGTTCGAGAAGAAAGTCCGTCACGCTGCCCACCCGTTCTTTTCCATCCACGCCGTGCAGGCGCCCTTCGCCAGATCGCGCACCCGGCCGATATAGGCCTGGCGCTCCGCCACCGAGATCACGCCGCGCGCGTTCAGCAGGTTGAAGATGTGGCTCGCCTCGATCGCCTGCTCATAGGCCGGGATCGGCAGCTTGGCCTCCAGCGAGCGCTCGCACTCCGCGGCGGCCTTGCGGAACAGATCGAACAGCGCGTCGGTATCGGCGATCTCGAAGTTCCACGTCGACATCTCGCGCTCATTCTCCAGGAACACGTCGCCGTACGTCACGCCTGCATCGTTGAAGGCGAGGTCGTACACGCTGTCCTTGTTCTGGATGTACATGGCGAGGCGCTCGAGCCCGTAGGTCAGCTCCCCGGCGACCGGCTTGCAGTCATAGCCCCCCATCTGCTGGAAATAGGTGAACTGGGTGACTTCCATCCCGTCGCACCACACTTCCCAGCCCAGGCCCCAGGCGCCGAGCGTCGGCGATTCCCAGTCGTCCTCGACGAAGCGGATGTCATGGCGGGTAAAGTCGATGCCGATCGCGGCGAGGCTGCCGAGGTACAGCTCCTGCAGGTCGGGCGGGCTCGGCTTCAGGATCACCTGATACTGGTAGTAGTGCTGGAGCCGGTTGGGGTTCTCGCCGTACCGGCCGTCGGTCGGGCGGCGGCAGGGCTGGACGAAGGCGGCGTTCCACGGCTCCGGCCCCAGCGCGCGCAGCGTGGTGGCGGGGTGGAAGGTGCCGGCGCCCATGCGCATGTCATAGGGCTGCAGGATCAGGCAGCCGCGCGTGCTCCAATAGTCATGGAGCGTCAGGATCATGCGCTGGAAGCTGAGAGGTTCGGACAAGTTGGTCACCCTGTTAGGTTTGGGGAGCGCTTTGGCGCAGGGCGCGGAGGGGGTCAACCGGGGGTGGGAAGCTGGCCCCTCGCTCGCAGCCGTCATCCCGGCGGCCGCCTTTCGTCATCCCGGCGAAAGCCGGGATCCATTGGGGTCCCCGGCGCGGCTCCATCTGTGACGGCGTGGCGAATGGATCCCGACTTTCGTCGGGATGACGGCTTGTGGCGTCGGGATGACGGCTTAGGGGAGTCGGAACGACCCGTTGACTCCCCCACCCCCGCCCCGCCAAGCCCGCACCCATGTTCCGCGCGTTCCTCCTTGCCGCCCTGTTCCTCCTCGGCAGCTGCGGCGCCGCACCGCGCGAGGCCAAGCCCGCGCTCTGGGCGGTGCGCGATGGGGATACGACGGTCTATCTGTTCGGCTCCGTCCACCTCCTCCCCCCGGATCTGCGCTGGTTCCAGGGGAGGATCCGCACCGCCTTCGAGGCGAGCGACACGCTGGTCCTCGAACTCGTGATGCCGCCCGATGCCGAAACCCAGGCGCTGCTCGACCGGCTCGGCCGCACCCCCGGCGACGCGACCGTCGCGGCCCTGCCCGCGCCCGACCACGCCAGGCTCGAAGGCGCGCTGCGCGAGGCCGGACTCGCCCCGTCGGCGCTGGATCGCGACGAACCGTGGCTGGCCGCGCTGACCCTGTCGCTGCTCCCGCTCCGGAACCTCGGCTATGACGATGCGAAGGGCGTCGAGCAGGTCCTCCGGGCGGCCGCGACGAAGGCGGGCAAACAGGTTGCGGGGCTGGAGACCGCCGACCAGCAATTCGGCTATTTCGACCATCTCTCCGCCGCCGCGCAGCGCCGCCTGCTCGACGATACGGTGGAAGGGCTGCCCAAGACCGGCGCGACGATCGACGCCGCGGTCGCCGCGTGGAGCAAGGGCGACGCCGACGCGCTGGCGGCCCGGCTCAACGCCGATCTCGCCGGCAACCCCGAGCTGCGCGACACGCTGCTCCTTCGCCGCAACCGCGCCTGGGCGGACTGGATCCGCAGCCGGATGCGCACGCCGGGCACGGTGTTCGTCGCGGTCGGCGCGGGCCATCTGGCAGGGGACGCGAGCGTGCTGGCATTGCTGTCCAGGGCCGGGCTGACGGTGGAACGCCTTCAATGAAAGCGTTTCCTCCCCCGGAGCGCAGCTCCTGGGGGCGGAAACCCTGATCGGCGCCCAACACCTGCCTTGCGATTCCCCCCCGTCTCGACTATAGGCGCGCGCTTGTCGTGGCAGGGTCATCCCTGGAGGCCTGCCGCTGCATGCACGTTGAAACATTTAGCGCATTGGAAATCGACACATGAGCGACACGCTTACGCTGTCGGCCGAAACGCGCGACCGGGCTGGCAAGGGAGCCTCCCGGGCGCTGCGTCGTGAAGGCCGCGTCCCCGCCGTGATCTATGGCAACAAGCAGGATCCTGCGAGCATCC
This sequence comes from Sphingomonas sp. R1, assembly GCF_025960285.1. GTDB lineage: Bacteria > Pseudomonadota > Alphaproteobacteria > Sphingomonadales > Sphingomonadaceae > Sphingomonas. The sequence continues at coordinate 1,702,439 of NZ_CP110111.1, forward strand.
ACGTCAACGAGCGTGAACTGCAGAAGCTGCTGAACACCGGCCACTTCTTCAACTCGGTGATCATGGTCAATGGCGAGCGCACGCTGGCCAAGGACGTCGCCTTCGACGTCGTGACCGAGCGTCCGCTGCACGTCGACTTCCTGCGCATCTCCGAGCACGCGACCGTCACCGTCGAAGTGCCGATCGTGTTCGTCGACGAAGACGAGGCCCCCGGCCTGAAGCGCGGCGGCGTGCTCAACATCGTCCGCCACGAGCTGGAGCTGGTGGTCGACGCGGCAGAAATCCCCGACCAGATCGAGATCTCGGTCAAGGGCCTCGAAGTCGGCGATTCGCTGCACATCTCGGCCGTGACCCTGCCCAAGGGCGCGACCCCCTCGATCACCGACCGCGACTTCACCATCGCCACCGTCGTCGCGCCGTCGGCGCTGAAGTCGGCCGATGGCGAAGCGGACGCCGAGTCGGCCGAGGGCTGATCGGCCTTCCCTTCACGGGTTCAAAAGATCGCCTCCGCGCCTTAGGTGCGGGGGCGATTTTGTTTTTCGGGAGTGTGGGTGATGCAGCTGTGGGTGGGTCTCGGCAATCCGGGGCCGCAATATGCGATGCACCGCCACAATGTCGGCTTCATGGTTCTCGACGCGCTGGCCGAGGTGCACGGCTTTTCGGCACCCAAGAAGCAGTTCCAGGGCTGGACCCAGGAAGGCCGCATCGGCAGCGACAAGATCGTGCTGCTCAAGCCCGGCACCTTCATGAACGAAAGCGGTCGGGCGGTGCGCGCCGCGATGGACTTCTACAAGCTGTCACCGGAGGACGTCACCGTCTTCCACGACGAGCTCGACCTGCTGCCGATGAAGGTGAAGGTGAAGCGCGGTGGCGGCACCGCGGGGCATAACGGCCTGCGCTCGACCGACGCGCATCTGGGGCCGGAGTTCCGCCGGGTACGCCTCGGCATCGGCCATCCCGGGCACAAGGACCGGGTGACCGGCTATGTGCTCGGCAACTACGCCAAGGCGGAAATCGAGCCGCTGACCGACATGCTCGGCGCGATCGCGGCGGAGGCGTCCTGGCTGGCGGCGGGCGACGACGTCCGCTTCATGAACGAGGTGGCGCGGCGGATGCAGGATTGAGCTAACCCGCGACTAGTGGTGGAAAGCCGCCATCGCGGAGCCTCGCGGCCTGGTAATCAATCGCCATCGTCGGCAACAAGCGGTTGGCCATGCTCACCTCGCTTCCAGTTCGTTGGAAGCGCCCGGTTTGCGCTGAAGCCGAACGTCACGTGGCTTTTGACGCATCTAACGATACGAATGTCGTTTTCCGTCGACGGCAGGTAGACCTCTTCGCCTGACAAACCATGGCTCACCACCGTGAATCCTTTCACGCCGCAAAGACGTAAGGCCTCTCCCAGACGTATAGCCGATGCGCCGCTCTTCTGACTTGGGTTGATGCTTTCTGGAACGAGATCGTCCGCGCCATGTAGCCAAAGATAAAGGTTCGGAATCGTTTCCACGCCGTCGGCGGGCTCCATCGAACACGCAGGCAACATCAGGAGTGCTGTGGAAATCAGGATGCGGCGCTGGTCCACCCCATCATGATGGCGGCAACGTATTACGACTGCAACTGGGCGGAAGCAGCCAATCTCGCGACGCGCAAAGAAAAAGGGGCCCGGTCGCCCGAGCCCCTTCCCCTGTACCGTTGAAGCAGCAGCTTACTGCTTCTTGCCGACCAGTTCGCCGACGATGCGGGTATCCGCGCCGTTGATCGTGCCCGATGCGCCGAACACCACGCCGATGTTCGCGCCCTGCAGGCCGTAGAAGCTGCCGGCGATGGTGCCGGTGGCCGCGCCGCCGCTGACGAAGCTGCCGTTGAACTGGTTGAGGCCGATCGGGATCGCCGCCTGCGCGCTCAGCGTGGTGTAGGCGGTTTCGGCGCCGCTGTCCGGCACGCGGGTCAGGTTCAGCGTGGTGGTCACCAGGCCGGTGGCGAAGTTCACGCTCACCGTCGCGGTGCCGCCGACGCGGGTCAGCGTCGTCGCGTTGTTCGCCACGCTGATCGCGCGGCCGACGATGCGGGTGGTGTAGCTGGCGGTGCCGGTGGTCGGCACGTCATAGGTCAGCGTCGGATAGCCCCACACCGAATAGGTCAGGCGCTTCTGGCCGGTGGTCGAATCGCCGCGCCACCAGTTGGCGTAGCTCACCGTGGTCAGCGAGCCGAGCAGCGCGTCGGTCGCGGTGGTGATCGCCTTGTTGCTGGTGTTGTTGAGCAGTTCCAGCTGGGCGAAGTTGCCCGCCAGCGCGCCGGTGGCGGTGTTGGTGCTGCGGAACGAGAATTCCAGCGCGGTGGTGACCGGCGTCACCAGGATGTTGGTGTTGGTGAAGCGCGATTCCTCGGCGGCTTCGTCGAACACATAGGTGCCGGTGGTCACGTCGGGCGCGGTGGCGAGCTTGACGCGGGTGGTCAGCGTCTCGGTCGCGGTCACGCCGAGCGTCACCGCACCCGTTGCGGGATCGCCGGTGTAGCTGGTGGTCGCGTTGAGCGTGTTGAACTCGGCGGCGGCGGTCAGGGGGAAGGCGGTGTAGGTCGGCGTCGGCGTGGGGGTCGGCGTCGGCGAGCTGGTCGGCGTGGGCGTTGCAGTCGACGAGGAGCTTCCGCCGCCGCAGCCGGCCAGCGCGACCGCGGCCGCAGCCGTACCCATCATCACAATACGGCGAATCATACCAAAACTCCTCGTGAACCTGCGCGTGCAGGAAAGACCGTGCTGCCCCTGTACCCCAGATGAACGGCCCTGCGTCAAGGCCGGACGGATGCCCAGCGCGTCGCACTGGAAAAAGCCGCGCCATGCGCTTATCGAGCGGGCAATCTTGCCGGCGCCTCCGCCGGCCCCTCATCACAGGATCGAACACCCATGGGTTTCCGTTGCGGCATCGTCGGCCTGCCCAATGTCGGCAAGTCCACGCTTTTCAACGCGCTCACCGAGACTGCCGCGGCGCAGGCGGCCAATTATCCGTTCTGCACGATCGAGCCGAACGTCGGCAACGTTGCGGTACCGGACGCGCGCCTCAACAAGCTGGCCGAGATCGCCGGCTCGCAGAAGATCATCGAAACGCAGCTCGGCTTTGTCGACATCGCCGGTCTCGTACGCGGCGCCAGCAAGGGCGAAGGCCTGGGCAACCAGTTCCTCGGCAACATCCGCGAGGTGGACGCGGTCGTCCACGTGCTGCGCTGCTTCGAGAATGACGACATCCAGCATGTCGACAACCGCGTCGACCCGATCGCGGACGCCGAGACGGTCGAGACCGAGCTGATGCTCTCCGACCTCGAAAGCCTCGAGAAGCGCGTGCCCAACCTCGCCAAGAAGGCGGCGCAGGGCGACAAGGAGGCCAAGGCCGCCGCGTCCGTGCTCGGCCAGGCGCTGGAGCTGCTGCGCGACGGCAAGCCCGCCCGCCTCACCGTGCCGAAGGACGAGGACGAGGCGCGCCACCTGCGCATCGCCCAGCTGCTCACCGCCAAGCCCGTCCTCTATGTCTGCAACGTCAACGAGGAAGATGCGGCCAACGGCAACGATCTCTCGGCCAAGGTGTTCGCCAAGGCCGCGGCCGAGGGCGCGCAAGCCGTCGTCGTCTCGGCGGCGATCGAGGCCGAGATCGCAACCATGCCGCTGGACGAGCGCGGTGAGTTCCTGGGCGAGCTGGGGCTGGAGGAAACCGGCCTCGCCCGCGTGATCCGCGCCGGCTACACGCTGCTGGACCTGCTGACCTTCTTCACCGTCGGCCCCAAGGAAGCGCGCGCCTGGACGGTGAACCGCGGCGCCACCGCGCCGAACGCGGCGGGCACGATCCACAGCGATTTCGAAAAGGGCTTCATTCGCGCGGAGACGATCGCGTTCGACGACTTCGTGGCGCTGGGCGGCGAAGCCAAGGCGCGCGAGGCCGGCAAGCTGCGCGCGGAAGGCAAGGCGTACATCGTGCAAGACGGCGACGTGATGCACTTCCTGCACAGCTGAGCCGAACGACGCTAAGCCCCTCCTCCTCGGAGGAGGGGTTTGGCGTGGAGGGATTCCAGAACGTCTGCGGGTCTTGGTGAGACACAGACCCACCTTTCCCCTGAAGGGGCGGGGCTTGCCCCCCTTACCCGCATGCCTTTGCGATCAGCGTCGCCAGATGCTCGCGCAGGAACGGCTTGGCCAGCACCGGTCGCTCGCGATACGGCCCCTCCAGCCCCAGCGCGCCATAGCCGGTGGCAAAGGCGAACGGGATGGATCGCGCTTCAAGGATATCCGCCACCGGGAAGGAGCGGTGCCCGTCGAGATTGACGTCGAGGATCGCGAGATCCGCGTCCACGCGGCGGGCCGCTTCCAGCGCCTCCGGCAGCCGCATGGCGATCTCCACCACCTCGTGGCCGAGATCTTCCAGCATGTCCTCGATCAGGAAGGCGATCGTCATCTCATCTTCGACGATCAGGACACGCAAACCCATATCCTACTCTACGGTTACTGCCGCGAGCGGCGCTTCGATCGTGCAGCGAACGCCACCTGGATCGAAGTAAAGCGTAACCGTGCCGCCAAGTTCCCCCGCCAATCCGCGTTCGATGAGCCGTGAGCCGAAGCCCCGCCGCGCCGGTGGCGTCACGATCGGCCCGCCTTCCTCCCGCCATTCCACCAGCAGCTGCTCACCCGCGATCCGCCAGGCGATTGCCACGCGGCCGCTCTCGTTCGACCATGCGCCATATTTGACGGCGTTGGTCGAAAGCTCGTGCATGGCCAGCGCCATCGCCAGCGCAGTCTTGGGGGAGACGCGCAGGTCGGCGCCGGACAGGGTGCAGCGCGCCGGATCATATTGGTGCGGCCGCACCGCCTGCTCGATCGCGGAATGCAGCGAGGCGCCTGCCCAGCGCTCGCCGGTCAGCAGATCATTGGCCTGGGCAAGCGCGACCAGCCGTGCCGCGAACTGTTCCTGCGCCACCGCCATGTCCGGTGCGGCGCGGAACGTACGCATCGCGATCGCCTGCACCATTGCCAGCGTGTTCTTCACCCGGTGGTTGAGCTCGTTGATCACCAGCCGCAGATGCTCGTTGGTGCGCCGGGCCGCAGTGATGTCGGTCGCCGCACCGAACCATTCGACCAGCGTGCCGTCCTCCTCGGTGAGCGGCACCGCACGCGAGGCCACCCAGCCGATGCTGCCGTCCGCCTGGCGCACCCGATGCTCCAGCTCGAGCGGCTGACGGGTCGCCACCGCCTCGTCGATCGCCGCCTGCATCTGCGGAACATCCTCGGGAAGGACATAGACCTCCATCCAGTCGCCCATCGCGTGGTCCGCGTCGGAAAGGAAGGTGCCGCCGTCCAGGTGCAGCAGCTGCGACCAGTCCGGGTTCATCCGGTAGATCGCATCCGACGTCGCCTCCACGAAGGCGCGCAGTCGCCGTTCGCTTTCGCGCAGCTGTCGCTGCGCGAGCACCTTGGCGGTGGTTTCCACCACGATCGCGATCACGCCCGCCGGGGTGCCCGATTCATCGAGCACCGGCGAATAGTCCAGGTCCATCCACACCGGCTCCAGCTTGCCGCGCCGCTGCAGCGCGAGTTCCTGGTCGCGATAGGCGAGCGTCCGCCCGCTGAGCCCCACGCGCATGACATGATCGTTGAAGTCGGAGATTTCCGCCCAGCCCTCCCGCACCTTCGATCCCAGCAGGGCGGGATGGCGACTGCCGGCGAACTCCGAATAGGCGTCGTTGTAGATCATCACGCCGTCCTCGCCCCACAGCAAGACGATCGGCACGGGCGAGAGCAGCAGCATCTGGGTGACCGACTTGAGGCTTTGCGGCCATGCCCCGAGCGGCCCGATCGCCGTCTGCGCCCAATCGAAATCGCGGATCATCTGCCCGAGCTGGCCGCCACCGATCGGAAAGCCTTGCTGGCCCATCATGCACTCCTCCTGGACAGGACCCCGCGCCTGCCGCCGCGGCGGGCACAATGTTTCCGCACCGTAATCGTTCAATCGCGTGCCACCGACGATAACAAAGGTTAGGATTGCGGAGCGCCGAGGCGGTGCCGGAAAATCGCTCGACATGCGATCGCATGCCGCTGGAAGAAAACGTTTCTATAATGCGTCCAGGCGGGGGGAACCGCCGAGGGGACGCACCGCCATGACGATCAGCACTCGGGTCCGCGCCGGCGCGGCCGCACTCATCCTGTTTCTTCTGATCCTGTTTGCCGCATTCGCCTGGCGGATCGACGCCATCCGCCTGGGCGGCCCGATGCACCGCGCATCGGTGCAGATCGCGGATCTGAATGCAGACATCCTGCCGCCGCCGGAATATGTGATCGAGCCCTATCTGGAGGCGACGCTGCTCCTCCAGCATCCCGAGCAGCTCGCGACCGTGCGCACCCGCCTGGCAGCCTTGCGGAAGCAGTATGACGAGCGCCACCGGATATGGATGAGCGCCGCCCTTCCCGATCGGCTGAAGCGCGCCATTCTCACCGATACCCATGATCCGGCGGTACGTTTCTGGGACGAAGCGCAGGGCCCCTTCCTCGACGCGGTCGCCGCCCGGGATGCGGGGGCGATGCAGCGCAGCTATGCGGCACTCACCGCGAGCTACGATGCGCACCGCAAGGCTATCGACGCGCTGGTCGGCGCCACGGCCGAGGAACAGGCCGCGCTGGGGAACAGGTCGGCGCAATCGCTGGCGGGGTCGCTCTGGCTGCTCGCCGCGCTGGGGCTCATGCTGCTCGGCACGATCGGCGGGTTCGCCTGGTGGCTGCTGCGGCGAGTGATGCAGCCGCTGGCCGGCATCGCGCAGTGCACCACCGCACTGTCGCACGGGCAGGACCGACCGGTGCCCTGCCGGGATCGCGGCGACGAACTGGGCGAGATCGCGCAGGCGGTCGCGCGGTTCCATGCCGCCGCGCTGAGCCGCGCCGAGATGGATGCCGCACATCTGGCCGAACAGGAAGGGATCGGCCACCTTCTGGGCGACGCGCTCGCTGCGATGGAAACGGGCGACCTGCGCCACCGCATCACCACGCCCTTTCCGGCAGCGCAGGAAGCGATCCGCCTCAATTTCAATCGTGCGGCGGGCGCGCTTTCGACGATGCTCCACGCCGCGATCCAGAGCGCCCGCAACATCGGCACGGGATCGGGCGAAATCGCCACCGCCTCCGAAGACCTGGCACGCCGCACCGAGGGCACGGCGCATGCGCTGCAGGAGACCAGCACCGCCATTCAGCTCATCGAGAACCGCCTGAAGACGATCAGCCATTCGGCAGAGGCGACGATGACGCGTGCCGAGCGCGCCGGATCGGCCGTCCATGCCGGTCGCGCCACCGCGCGCAACGCCGCCGCGGCAATGGACAATGTCTCCGAGCGCGCCAACGCGATCGACACGGTGGTGGAGGGGCTCGACAAGATCGCCTTCCAGACGCGCGTGCTCGCGATGAACGCCGCGGTGGAGGCAGGCCGTGCCGGCGAGGCCGGCCGGGGCTTTGCCGTCGTCGCCGATCTGGTCTCCGCCCTCGCGCTGCGTGCCGAGGAAGAGGCGAAGCGTGGCCGCGACCTGATCAACGAGACCCAGGTCGACGTGAAGCTGGCGGCCAGCGAGGTCGGCGCGGTCGACGCCGCGCTGGGCGAGATCGTCGAGAATTTCGACGGCGTCCACGCGCTGCTCGCCGCCCTGCGCGAGGACAATCAGTCGCAGGCCGGCGCAATCGCGCAGATCACCCGCTCGGTGATCGAAATGGAAACTTCAACCCAGCAGAATGCCGCGATGGTCGAACAGACCTCCGCCGCGGCACGCTCGCTCGATCGCGAGGCGGGCACGCTGCTCCGCAATGCCGAAGCGTTCCGCGTCGAGGAAGCGGCACCCGCGCACTACCGCGATGGCAGTGCGGCACACAGGGTCCCCGCGATGCTCGCCGCCTGAGGCGGCGACATCCGGCCTCCTCAGCCCTCGAAGGCGGTGAGGATCGGACACGGCCCCGCGCTGCCCGATCCGCACTCCCGCGCCAGCCGCGCCAGCCCCTCGCGCGCCTGCACCAGCTCGGCGATCTTCACGTCCAGCGCCGCGATCCGCGCCCGCGCGAGTTCGCGCGCCCGGGCGCGATCATCTGTCGCATCGAGTTCGAGCAGCTCGCCGATCTCTTCCAGCGTGAAGCCGGCCGCCTGCGCCGAACGGATGAAGCGCAGCCGCCGCAACGCCGCATCGCCGTAGCGGCGCACCCCCGCATCGGGCCCGCCGCCCCGCTCGGGCGTGGGGAGCAGACCCCGGCGCTGATAATAGCGCACCGTTTCCACGCCCACCCCGCCGGCTTCGGCGAGCTTTCCGATCGTCCAGTTCGACATGGCTTGACTCCGTACCATGGTACGGACCCTATATGGGGTGCGGACCGAAAGGAAGCCGATGCCATCCGCCTCGAACAAAAGCGCAATCCTCTACCGCATGGTGATGGGAACGCATGTCTGCCCCTGGGGCCTGCGCGCGCTGCACCTGCTGAAGCGCCACGGCTATAAGGTCGACGATCGCCATCTCACCACGCGCGAGGAGACGGACGCGTTCAAGGCGCGGCACGGCGTCGCCACCACGCCGCAGGTGTTCATCGGCGAGCAGCGGATCGGCGGGCATGACGATCTCCGCCGCCATCTCGGCCTTGCCGTCCGCAACCCCAAGGCGAAGACCTATCGGCCCGTATTCGCACTGTTCGCCATGGCCGCGTTGATGGCGCTCGCCGCCAGCCATGCCGTCTACGCCACGCCCTTCACGGTGCGCGCGGGCGAATGGTTCGTCAGCTTCTCGATGTGCCTGCTGGCGATGCTGAAGCTGCGCGATGTGGGCGGCTTCGCGACGATGTTCCTAGGCTACGACCTGCTTGCCCGCCGCTGGGTGCCCTATGCGACGCTTTACCCCGTGGCAGAGGCTGCCGCCGGACTGCTGATGACGGCCAACGCGCTGCCCTGGCTGTCCATCCCGCTGGCGCTGGCGATCGGCGGGATCGGTGCGGCGTCGGTGTTCAAGGCCGTCTATGTCGATCGGCGCGATCTGAAATGCGCCTGCGTCGGTGGCGACAGCAATGTGCCGCTCGGCTTCGTGTCCCTCACCGAAAACCTGATGATGATCGCGATGGGCCTCTGGATGCTCGCGCGCACCCTAGTGGGAGTCTGATCCGTTGCGTACTCTCGTTGCCGCGCTTGCGCTGCTCGCCCCCGTTCCGGCCCTCGCGCAGGAGGGCCATGACATGCACGACATGGGAAGCATGCCGGCCGACCCAGGCCCGCAGGATCATGCCGCGATGGGCCACACCATGCCCGCGCCCGCCACGCCCCAGGATCATGCGGCGATGGGCCACGCCATGCCCGGGATGCCGACGGACCGGCCGATGCCGATGATGCGGATGGGCGGCTCCGATCATGCCGCGGGCGGCTCGGGCACCGCATTGCTGCCCCAGGCCGACGGGCCGATGCGCGGCGTGATGCTCAGCCATGGGGACTGGATGGTCATGGCGCATGGCTATCTGTGGGGCGTCTATACCGATCAGGGCGGCCCACGTGGCGAGGATGCGGCATTCGTCGAATCCATGGCGATGCTCAGCGCCACGCGCGACTGGGGCAACGGCACCACGCTCCAGCTGCGCGCGATGGGCAGCCTGGAGCCGGCGATGGGCCAGCGCGGCTACCCCAATCTGTTCGCCAGCGGCGAGACCGCGGGCGGCCAGCCTTTGGTCGATCGCCAGCACCCGCACGACCTGTTCATGGAACTGAGCGCGCGCATCGACACACAGGTCGCGCCGAACACCAAGCTGTTCCTCTATGGCGGCCCGGTCGCCGAACCCGCGCTGGGGCCGAGTGCGTTCATGCACCGCCGCTCGGCGCGCTACTTCGCGCTGTCGCCGATCGCGCACCACTGGTTCGACAGCAGCCACATCACCTACGGCGTCGTCACCGGTGGCGTGCAGGCCGGGCGGGTGCAGCTGGAAGGATCGTGGTTCAACGGCCGCGAGCCCGACGAGCATCGCTGGGACATCGATCCGATCAAGCTGGACAGCTGGAGCGTGCGCGCGAGCTGGTCGCCGACCGACCATTGGGTGGCGCAGGTCTCGACCGGGCATCTCAAGAGCCCCGAAGTCACGCATGCCGGCGAGGACGAGCAGCGCACTACCGCCAGCCTCCACTACAGCAGCGGTGCGGTCTCCGCGATGGTCGCCTATGCCGCGAAGCATCGCCTGCCGGGCCCCGTGCTCAGCGCCTGGACCGCCGAGGCGAACTGGGACCTCACCCGCCGCCACAGCCTGTTCGGGCGGGTGGAGAATGTCGCCAATGACGAGCTGTTCCCGGACCATGACTCCCCGCTGCACGACCGCAAGTTCCGAGTGACCCGCTTCGAGGGCGGCTATGCCTATCGCATCCCGTTGGCCAACCAGACCGAGCTTGCCCTCGGCGGATCGGTCGCGACCTATCTCAAGCCGGGCGCGCTGGATGCGACCTACGGCAAGGCGCCGGTAAGCTACACGCTGTTTGCCCGGTTCGCGCTGGGGCGGTAGGGTAGTCGCCGGCGCGTGCCGGTCTTTCGCTCGACACAAATCCAGCGCATGGGAGCCGCCATGCGCTGGACCTCCCGTATCGCCGCCGCTGCGCTCGTCGCGCTTCTCCAGGCCTGTGCCACCCCGCCGGCCCAGACCCCGCCTCCGCCCGCCGCCGCGGCGCTGGAAGCGCGCACGCCGGTGACGATCCTGATCTCGATCGACGGCTTCCGCGCCGACTATCTCCAGCGGGGCGTCACTCCCAATCTCGCGCGCCTCGCGGCCGAGGGCATCACCGGGCCGATGCGGCCGAGCTTCCCGAGCAAGACCTTCCCCAATCATTGGACTTTGGTCACCGGCGTGGTGCCCGATCATCACGGCATCGTCGGCAACCGCATGGAGGATGCCGGCCACCCCGGCGAGACCTTCACCACCGCCAGCGATGCCCCCTATTGGTGGAATGCCGCGCAGCCGATCTGGGTCGCGGCGGAGAAGGCGGGCATCCGCACCGGCACCGTGTTCTGGCCCGGCGCCAACGTCGCCTGGGGCAGCCCCGCAACCCGGGCCGACCATGGCGACTATCCCGGGGGCACGCGGCCCCACGACTGGCTGCAATACAACCAGGCGATCCGCGACAGCCAGCGGGTCGACACGGTGCTCGACTGGCTCCGCCGCCCGGCCGCCAGCCGCCCGCGCTTCCTCACGCTCTACTTCGACAAGGTCGATACGGTCGGCCACGCCCATGGCCCGGACGCGGTCGAGGCGACCCAGGCCGCGGGCGAGATCGACACGCAGATCGGCGCACTGCTGGAGGGGCTGGAAGGACTGCGCCAGCCTGCCAACATCGTCGTGGTTTCCGATCACGGCATGTCCGAGACGAGCGACATCCGCGTCATCCCGCTCGGCCTGCCCAAGGACAGCTACCACCTGATCGAGGCCGGGCCGTTCGCCGCACTGAACCCGGCGGCAGGCCAGGAAGCGCTGGTGGAAAAGACGCTGCTCGGCCGCCATCCGCACATGGAATGCTGGCGCAAGGCCGACATCCCCGCGCGCTTCCGCTATGGGACGAACCCGCGCATCGCCGCGATCTTCTGTCTCGCGGAACCGCGCTGGATGATCGTTGAGAAGCTGCCCGACGCACCCTATACGCGCGGCGAGCATGGCTATGACAACCAGTCGACGGACATGGCCGCGCTGTTCGTCGCCGCCGGCCCGGCCTTCCGCCACGGCACCCTGCCCGCCTTTGACAATGTCGACGTCTATCCGCTCCTGCGCGACCTGATCGGCCTGCCCCCGCGCACCGATGTCGATGGGGACGACGCCCCCTTCCGCCACTTTCTCCGACCACGCTGAAACCGCTTGCCAGGCACCAGTTTCTGATTGAAACTCGTTGTCATGCGCATGTTCGACGATATCCAGCCAGGCGACCGGGCGCAGTTCGGGCGCTATGAGGTCACCCGCGACGAAGTGCTCGACTTCGCCCGCAAATATGATCCGCAGCCCTTCCACCTCTCCGACGAGGCGGCGGCCAAGACGCATTTCGGGAGACTGGCGGCAAGCGGCTGGCACACCAACGCGATGACGATGGCGATGCTGGTGGCGCACTATCAGGCCGATCCGATCGCCAGCCTCGGTGCGGCGGGCGTCGACGAGTTGCGCTGGCTGAAACCGGTGTTCCCCGGCGACGTCCTCCGCTGCGAAACCGAGGTGCTGGAAGCGCGCGCCTCGCAAAGCCGGCCGGAAATGGGCATCGTCCGCAGCCGGGTGACGACGTTCAACCAGAAGGACGAACCCGTGCTCAGCTTCATCGCCAACGCACTGATCGCAAGGCGGCAGGCCGGCTGACGCAAGCGCCGTGCGGGCGGGGTCGCTCCGCTGGCCATGGTGCCGCAAGCCATATGGACATTGCCGCCTCCGGCGCTACGCTCGTACCATCCGCCAGGGAGAGCCGCCATGCGCCCAGCCTTGTTGCTTTGTGCCGCCATCAGCCTGACCGCCTCGGCGCATGCCCAGGATGCGCCGCCCCTCTCCGGAACCTGGACCGTCGATCTCTCGACCGATCCCGCCAAGCCCTATCGCAAGACGATGGAGCTGCGCCTCGCGCCGGACGGATCGGTGCAGGGCAGCTTCTACGACAGCACGATCGAGAATGGACGCTGGAAGACCGATCGCGGCCGTAGCTGTGTCAGCTTCCGCACCACCGACGGCACGGGCCCCTACCACACTGCCGCCTGCCTGCGCGGCGCGGTGGTGGAAGGCCAGACCTGGGCCGAACACCGCACCTTCCTGTTCAACTGGAACGCCACCCGCGCCCGCTGAGCCGGGGCGGAGGGCGGCCGGATCTTACGCCATTGCCCGCGCCCGTGTCCGCGTAGCCTCGCGCCGCCGGGCGGCGCCGCGCTCCAGCTTGAACGCGCCGGTCTGCCCGCTCAGCACCTCCACCTCGCGGAGCAGGTGCGTGGTGGCCGCAGAGGTCTGCTCCACCATCGCCGCGTTCTGCTGGATGCCCGTCTCGATGGAGCTGAGCGCTCCCGAAACGGCATGGGTTGCCTGGGCCTGTTCGCGGCTGGCGCGGGCGATGCCGTCCGCGCGGCGGGCGCTGTCTTCGGTCGACGCCTCGATCACCTGGAACGCCTCGTCGATCTTGCCGACTGCCGCGACGGCAATGCCGATCTCGTCGCGGGCGCGGGTCAGCTGGTCCTTGGCGCTGGCGGATTCGGTTTCCGCCCGCAGCGCCAGCGCACTCACCAGGTCAGCGACGACGGCGAAGCCGCGCCCCGCCTCGCCCGCACGCCCCGCCTCGACGGCGGCATTCATCGCGAGCACGCGTGTCTGGAAGGCGATCTTCTCGAGACCTTCGATGACCCCGTCGATCGCACGGGAGCTTTCGGTCACCGCGTCCATCGCCACCGTCGCCGCGGTGGTGCGATTGCGCCCCTCGGTCACGGCCGTGCGCGCGGAGTCGGTCGCCGCCAGCGACTGATCGGCCGCGACGGCGGTCTCGCGCACGCTGCCGGTGATCTGCTTCACCGCCACGGCGGTCTGACTGAGTTCGCCGGCCGCCTGCTCGGTGCGACGGGCGAAGTCGCTCGAGGCCTGTGCAATCTCGCGGCTGCCCGTCTCGATCGATTGGGTGCTGTCCATCAGCGCCTCGATCAGATCGCGCAGGCGTTCGATGGCGCCGTTATAGCCGTCCTTCAGGTCACGGAATTCGTCGGGATAGGCCTCGACGATCTTCGCGCTGAGGTCGCCATCGGCAAGGCGCTGGAAATAGGTGGCCATGCCGCGCACCACGGCGGCATGCTCCCTGGCCAGTGCATTGAGCTGAATCTGCTCCTCCGCCGCGCGCTTGAAGCCTTCCATGGCGCGCGTGAGGCGGCCCACGCAATCGGTATAGTCGGTATGGGCGATCGGGCTGGATAGGTCTCCGGCAGCGAGGCCCTCCATGCGAACCACAGTGGCGACATAGGGCACCGCGATCGCCTCGCGCAGCCACCAGGCGCTGACCAGAGCAAGGACGGTCAGGCCGCCATCCGCTTCCAGCGCATAAGGCGGCGGCAATGTCGCCTGGGCCAATGTGGCGAAGCCGAGCAATACGACGAAGAGGCCGAAGGCGAGCAGCAACTTCAGTCGAATCGGCGCATTCGCCTTGAACCAGTGCACCCCACGCCCTCCGCATCTATTTTCGTCCATTCATCATAGACGACGCAGCGAAGGGCGTGGTGTGACTTCACCTCTGGGTAGTTTTACCTAAGTCTCCGCTGCAAGGTCCCGATACGCGCGAAAATGTCCGGCATGTCGATGCTCGAACGACTTGCCATGCGCGAGCTCTTTCGGAGGAATCGGTGGCATCTTCTTGTTGCGTAGCGACCGACCTCCCAGCGCTATTGCGCCGGGATGGACCGGATCAGCGGCGCCGCCCGCCGGGGCGCCCGCGAAAGTCGCGCCAGTTGTTGCGCCAGCGCTGGTCGCCCCGCCAGCTGCCGCGGCGCTGCTCCCAATAGGCGCGCTGGCCGTCGTTCCAATTGTGGCGATGGCGATAGCGGTCGTACACATAGGCGCCGGTGCCGGGATAATAATAATCGTCGTACCAGCCCCAGTACGGATTACCCCAGCCGGCGTTATAGCCAACCGCCACGCGCGAGCCGCCATAGCCATAGCCATCGTCTGCGCAGCCCCCCAGCGCCGCCGCACCGCCGAGCAGCGCCGCGCCGAGGATCGTCTTTACACCCATGTGCATGGTTACGCTCCTTACCCGGCGCGCATGGAAGCCATGCGCGCCCGACAGCGCAATCGCATGGGTAGTGGCAGGAGTTCCGCTCAGTGCCCTTCGAAGGCGACGAGCGACGAGACGGTGATGCCGTCGCTGCGCAGCGCGTCCGCGCCGCCCAGGTCGGGCAGATCGACGACGAACGAGGCCTGCACCACCTCGGCGCCCACCTTGCGCAGCAGTCGCACCGCAGCCCGTGCGGTGCCGCCGGTGGCGATCAGGTCGTCGACCAGCAGCACGCGCGCGCCGGGCGCCACGGCATCGGCATGGATGGCGATGCGATCGGTGCCATATTCCAGCGCATAATCCTCGGCGACGGTAGCGCCGGGCAGCTTGCCGTCCTTGCGGATCAGCAGCACGCCGGTGCCGAGCTGCACCGCGAGCGCCGCGCCGAACAGGAAACCGCGCGCCTCGACGCCGGCGACCAGATCGACCGGGCCTTCCACCTGCGCGGCCATGCGATCGATGGTCAGCTTCAGCCCCTCGGCATCGAGCAGCAGCGTGGTGATGTCACGAAAAAGGATCCCCGGCTTCGGAAAGTCGGGGATCGTGCGAATGCGACTGCGAATGTCGTCGTTCTGCTGGGTGTCCATCAATGCTTCATGCCGCGCCAAACCGTGAGGTACGCGCCATAGGCGAGCACGGTGGCAAACAGCAAGAAGATCACGACCGCCACGCCCGCCATGTGGCGCGTCTGCAGCGTCGGTTCGGCGGTCCAGACGAGGAAGGCGGACACGTCCTTCGCCATCTGGTCCACCGTCGCGCGGGTGCCGTCGTCGAACTGGACCTGGCCCTCGCTGGTGAGCGGTGGCGGCATCGCGATGTTGAGATTCGCGAAATAGGGGTTGAAGTGCATGCCCTCGGGCGTCTTCATCGCCTCCGGGAACTTGGCGGCGACCGCAGGATCGGGCTTCTCGCCATAGCCGGTCAGCAGCGAGTGGACATAGGCCGCGCCGTCATGCCGCGCCTTGGTGATCAGGCTCAGGTCGGGCGGGTTGCCGGTGCCGGCATAATAGACCTTGGGGAAATGGTCCGACGGGATGTTGTCACGCTCGCCCCAGGTGCCGGCCTTCTCGTCGAACACCGGCTGCTTCATCGCCCATTCCTTGGCGATCTTCTTCACCTGCGCGTCGCTATAGCCCAGGTCCTTGAGGTTGCGGAAGGAGATCATATGCAGCGAGTGGCACGCCGCACAGACTTCCTTGTACACCTTGAACCCGCGCTGGAGCTGTCCGGTATCGAACTTGCCGAGCGGCCCGTTCGAGGGCAGGTCCAGCTCCTTGGGATGCTTGTGCAGCGCCTGTTCGGCCGTCTGCTTCGGCGGCTCCTTGATCAGGCCCGTGATGCTGCCCAGCAACGCGAGCAGCAGCACGAAGACGAAGCCGAGGCCGATCAGGAACTTGATCGAGCGAAAGAAGATCGACGTCATGGTCCCCGGCCCCCTTATGCCGTCGCCGCGGTGGCGGTGATGCGCGAGCCGCCTTCATTCCCGAGCACCGCTTCGGTGATCGAGTTGGGCAGCGGGCGCGGCGTCTCGATCCGCGAGATGATCGGCACGATGATCAGGAAGTGCGCGAAATAATAGGCCGCCGCGATCTGGCTGGTGATCACATAGACGGGCTCCGCGGGCGAGCCGCCGCACCAGCCGAGGATCAGCACGTCGGCGACCAGCACCCAGAAAGCGACGCGGTACATCGGCCGGTAGTTGGCCGAGCGGACCGGCGAGCGATCGAGCCAGGGCAGGAAGAACAGCAGCAGGATCGAGCCGAACATCGCCAGCACGCCCCACAGCTTCGCCGGCAGGATGAAGTCCGCGGTGAAGGCGCGCAGGATCGCGTAGAAGGGCCAGAAATACCATTCGGGCACGATGTGCGCGGGCGTCGAGAGCGGGTTGGCCGGGATGTAATTGTCCGGGTGGCCCAGATAATCCGGGTAGAAGAAGATCAGCGTCGAGAACAGGATGAGGAAGATGCCGACCCCGAAGCCGTCCTTGGCGGTGTAATAGGGATGGAAGGGCACCGTGTCCTGCTCGCCCTTCACCTCCACGCCGGTGGGGTTGTTCGAACCCGGAATGTGCAGCGCCCAGATGTGCAGGATGATCACGCCCGCGATCACGAAGGGCAGCAGATAGTGGAGCGAGAAGAAGCGGTTGAGCGCCGCGTCATCCGGGGCGTAGCCCCCGAGCAGCCAGACGCGGATCCAGTCGCCCACCACGGGTATCGCCGAGAAGAAGCCGGTAATCACCTGCGCGCCCCAGAAGCTCATCTGCCCCCAGGGGAGCACATAGCCCATGAAGGCGGTGGCCATCATCAGCAGGAAGATGACGACGCCGAGCAGCCACACCATCTCGCGCGGCGCCTTGTACGATCCGTAGTGGAGCCCGCGGAAGATGTGGATGTACACCACGATGAAGAACATGCTGGCGCCGTTGGCGTGGGCGAAGCGCAGGAACCAGCCCGCGTTCACGTCGCGCATGATCGTGCCGTTGACCGAATCGAAGGCCCCGGCGGCCGAGCTGTGGAAGTGCATCGCCAGCACGATGCCGGTCACGATCTGGATCACCAGCGACAGCCCGGCGAGGATGCCGAAGTTCCAGAAGTAATTCAGGTTGCGCGGCACCGGATAGCCGGCACCGATCGCGTTATAGACGAACCGCGGCAGCGGCAGCCGATCGTCCACCCACTTCATCACCGGGTTCTTCGGCTCGTAATGGCGCGCCCAGGGAAAGCTCATCCAGGTCTCTCCTCACCCAACAACGACGACCGTGTCGGACGTGAAATTATATTTTGGTACTTCGAGATTCTTCGGGGCCGGCCCCTGGCGGATGCGGCCGGCCGTGTCATAGGCCGATCCGTGGCACGGGCAGAAATAGCCGCCGAACGGCCCGCGACTCTCGCCTTCGCCGGCACCCAGCGGCACGCAGCCGAGATGGGTGCACACGCCCAGCGTGATCAGCCAGTTCTTGTGGCCTTCCTTGGTGCGCTGGTCGAGCGTCTGCGGATCGCGCAGGCTCGAGACCGGCACCGCATCGGCCTGTGCGATTTCCGCCGGCGTGAGGTTGCGCACGAACAGCGGCTGCTTGCGGAAGCTGGCCTTGATCGCCTGGCCCGGCTCGATCGCGGCGAGATTCACCTCGGTCGTCGACTGCGCGAGCACGTCGGCCGACGGGTTCATCGAATTGACGAGCGGCAGCACCACCACGCCGGCGCCCACCGCCGCGACGGCAGGGGCTGCGTAGAGGAGATAATCGCGACGACGGGGATTCTCGAGGATTTCGCCGCCAGGGCCTACGGTTTGTTCGGGAGTAACGCCTTCTTCAAACGTTGCCATGCTCTAGCCCTTGCACTTCGGAACACTTCCGCGAAAGAGCCGCGGAGAGAGGAACGCGGACGAAACGAAGCCCAGTGCCTGCCGGTTACCCGGCGGCTGATACAAGTTTGATAGACGGCGCAATGCTGCTTTGCCAACAGGGTTTTTCATATTCTTGTCTCCAAGGCCTTAATGTTGCACTGCAAAATGACTTCCAGCTCCACAATTCGGATTGCGTTGTTCCAGCCTGAAATTGCTGGAAATGTCGGCACCATCTTGCGGCTCGCGGCCTGCATGGGGGTGGCGGTGGACCTGATCGAGCCTATGGGTTTTCCCTGGGGCGATCGGGCCCGGAAACGCGCCGCAATGGACTATGCACCCGAGACCATCCGCCACGCCGACTGGGCGGCGTTCGAGGCGCGCGTGCCGGGCCGGCTGATGCTGTTCACCACCCGCGGCGGCATCCGCCTGCCCGAGGCGCAGTTCGAGGCCGGCGACACGCTGCTGTTCGGCGCAGAGAGCAGCGGCGTGCCGGATTTTGTGCACGCGCGAGCGGATGCTGCAGTGCGAATACCGCTCCGGCCGGAGGTCCGCTCCTTGAACCTCGCCGTCGCAACGGGCATCGGATTGGCCGAGGCGCTCCGCCAGACCGAAGGATTCCCGCAGTGATCACGCTCGACGAACAGCAGCAGCGCGCCCGCACCTGGTTCGAGGGCCTGCGCGATTCGATCTGCGCCGCGTTCGAGGCGATCGAGCGCGAGGCGGGCTCGGACGCCTCGTTCGACTATCTCGCCTGGGACCGCACCGATGCGACCGGCGCGCCCGGCGGGGGCGGCGTGCGCGGGGTGATGAAGGGCCGCGTGTTCGAGAAGGTCGGCGTCAACGTCTCCACCGTCGGCGGCGCCTTCGAGGGCGACTTTGCCAAGACCATCCACGGCGCGGGCGAGGATCCCAGCTTCTTCGCCACCGGCATCAGCCTGGTCGCGCACATGGCCAACCCGCATGTGCCCGCGGTGCACATGAACACGCGCTTCCTCACCACCACCAAGCGCTGGTTCGGCGGCGGCGCGGACCTCAACCCGCCGCTTCCCTATGCCGAGGACACGGCCGACTTCCACGCGCGGCTGCAGGCGGCGTGCGACGCGCACGACGCCAGCTATTATCCCCGCTTCAAGAAATGGGCTGACGACTATTTCTACATCCCGCACCGCCAGGTGCATCGGGGCGTCGGCGGGATCTTCTACGATCATCTCGAAGGCGACTGGGAGGCGGATTTCGCCTTCACCCAGGATGTCGGCCGCGCCTTTCTCGAGGTCTATCCGCAGCTGGTGCGCCGGCGGATGCACCAGCCGTTCGACGATGCCGATCGCCAGCGGCAGCTCGAATGGCGCGGCCGCTATGCCGAGTTCAACCTGATCTACGATCGCGGCACGCTGTTCGGCCTCAAGACCGGCGGCAATGTCGACGCGATCCTGATGAGCCTCCCGCCGATGGCCGCCTGGAGCTGAACCCATGGGGCTGCTGCCGGTCGCGAACGATCACCTCGCCACCATCGTCACCGCGCTGGAGATGCGCGAACGCCCCAGGCCCCGGCCGATGCCACCCTCGCCGTTCCGGCTGGTCCACTGGCCGGCACCGGAGAGCGAGAAGTATCGCGCGCTGTTCCGCCGGGTCGGCGGGCCATGGCTATGGTACTCGCGGCTGGTGATGGACGAGGCGCGGCTGCGCGCCATCCTCGAAGACCCGGCGGTGATGGTCTACGCGGTCGTGGATCGTGCGGGCGTCGAGCTGGGCATGCTCGAGCTGGATTTCCGTACCCCGGCAACCTGCGAGCTCGCCTATGTCGGACTCGTGCCGGAGATCACCGGCAAGGGCCATGGCGACTGGCTGATGGTGCAGGCGCTCGCCTTTGCCTGGCGCAAGGACGTGGGCCGGGTGTGGGTGCATACCTGCACGCTCGATCACCCGGCCGCGCTGGGCTTCTACCGCCGCCACGGCTTCCTGCCTTATCAGCGGACGATCGAAACCTTCCCCGATCCCCGCCTGATCGGCGTGCTACCGCGCGAGTTGGCCCCTCATATCCCCTGCCTGGGCCCGGTCGCGCGATAGGCGGCGACGCGCAGCACCACGAGCGCGGTCCAGATCAGCGCGCCGACAATCGACAGGACCAGATACCCGACCAGCTCGGGCACCACGCCGCCGCCCGCGGCCCCCGCGATCAGGCCGGTGACGATGCTCGACACGCCGATCGCGACGATGCCGAGCACGAACACCATCGCCGCGATCAGTAGGAGCAGCAGCCAGGTGACCCCGCTGCTGCGCACCCAGCCCTGCCGGAACGCGTCGATCAACCCCGCCTCGGGCCGCGCGGCATAGGCGGGCGCCGCAAGCCAGGTCCGCGCGAACAGGAACACGCCGGGGGCAAGGAACAGCGACAGGCCGAGTTGCACCGCCAGGCTGACCACCAGTTCGAGTACCAGAAACGGGAACAGGCGCCGCAGCGCCAACGCCAACACCTGCCCCAGCGTGCGCCCATTCCCCTGCAGGAACAGGCTGAGCAGCGCGAACAGGCCGAAGTCGAATCCGAAATAGGCGAGCGCCAGCGGCACCAGATTCGCCTGGACGAACTGGTTGTAGAATGCCCCAAGGGCTGCTTGATCGGCGAAGTCCGGCAACTGCGCCACATGCGGCGCCATCAGCAGCACCACGCCCAACAGCGGCACGAGGAAGAACATGCCGGCCACCGGCAGCACCAGCGTGCGCTCGCGCTGCCACAGCGCCTTGGCATCGGCAAGGAGATCGGCGAGGCGCAGGGTCATGCCGCGGGCACCGTTTCGGCGATGCGCGCCGCGTAGAGCTTGGCCTGGAAGGCGGCGAGCAGCAGCATCACCACGCCCTGGACGCAGGCGGTGACGATCGCGGTCAGCGCGAAGCTGGTCGTCAGCCCGTCGCCGCCGCCGAGCAGCAAGGCGAAGACGCTGCCGGCGACGCTGCGCGCGGCAAGCTGCGCCACGCCGGCGATCACCACGAACAGCAGCAAGGTCCCGAAGATCCGCCAGCCATGCCGGCGCGTCAGCACCCAGGAACGACGGATCGCCCCCAGCGACACGGCTTCGCGCAGAACGACCGGGCTCACCAGCACCAGCCGGGTGAACAGGAACAATCCCACCGGCAACAGCACCAGCATATACAGCGCGACCATGCTCGAGGTCTGGGGATCGATCACGACATTGCCGGTCTGGCCGGCGGCGAGCGCGACCACGTCATAGCCCCGCGCCAGCAGGATCGCGGGCAGCGGCGCGGCGAGCAGCGCGGCCACGACCCCGAGCACGATCGACACCAGCAGCGCCGGGCCCAGCCGCCGCGTCGCCAGCCGTGCGGCAGACGCCGTGCCGGGCTCGCCCGTGGCCAGCGCCATCACCGCCAGCGAACCCCACAAAGTGACCACCGACAGCAGCAGGATGATGCCTGCCAGCGCCATCCGCGTGGCCGGCGGCAGAGCGGGCGCCAGCGCGCCGAGGCAACTGCTCGCCGCGTTCGGCACGACGAACGCGGCCAGCGCGATCGGCGCCAGCGCTCCGGCGCGCTCGCCGGCGAATTCCGTCGCGCGTTCCCAGACGGTTCCCAGTTTCGCCATATGGCCATGTCCTTGAGAGAGGGGATCGGGGTGTTAGCCGCGCCCCCTGCCCTTGCCAATGCTTGCCTTGCGCGCCGGAAGGGCGCAAGCGGCGGCGATCATGCACGAAACCATCGAATGGCGGGTCGAGCCCCGGCCGATCGACTATGCCGAGGCGCATGCCGCCATGGAAGCGCGCGCCGCGGCGGTCACCGCCCGCACCGCGCAGGAACTCGTCTGGCTGCTCGAACACCCGCCGGTCTATACCGCAGGCACCAGCGCAGACCCGGCCGAGATGCTGGATCCGCGCTTTCCCGTCCACCGTACCGGGCGCGGCGGGCGCTACACCTATCACGGCCCGGGCCAGCGCATCGGCTATGTCGTGCTCGACCTGCGCGAGCGGCGGCGCGACGTGCGCAACTATGTCCACGCGATCGAGGGCTGGGTGATCGCTGCGCTCGGCGAATGCGGGATCGAGGCGTTCCGCGCGCCGGGCCGGATCGGCATCTGGACGCTGGACCAGGGCGTTGAGGCCAAGATCGGCGCGATCGGGGTGCGAATCCGGCAATGGGTGACGCTGCACGGCTTCGCGATCAACCTCGATCCCGACCTGACCCATTTCACCGGCATCGTCCCTTGCGGAATCGCCGAGTTTCCGGTCACCAGCGCTGCCAAACTGGGCAAGCCGATTGCGCCGGACCGATTTGACGCCGCCCTCGACGCCACATTTTTGCCATTTTTGGACGCTCTGGCTTGCGCGGGATAAATTCGAGTCTTGAGGGTGTCCCCCGAACCGTCTAATGTCCAGCACGGTTTGGGTATTAACGGCGTACAACCGTCGTCCAAATCCATTATCTAGGGAGCTATTACATGCGTGCAGTCCTTTCGAAGATCGTTGCTGGTTCGATGATCGCCGGTGCGGCCCTCCTGGCCTCGGCGTGCACCAGCAGCGAGACCACCAACGTCAACAACACCACCGAAGTCGTTGCTCCGGAAAACACCACCGACGCTTCGGTGACCAACGTTGACGTTGCTGCGCCGGCCGACAACGCCGTCGTCGACAACGGCACGATGAACGCTTCGAACGCGATGTAATCATCGCGCTTCGGCGTGTTACGAAGGGGCCGTCCGGGCGACCGGGCGGCCCTTTTCGTTTCGGATCCGTCCCCCGGGACGGTCCGTCGCATATCGCCGTTCCGCGAAAAAAGGGGCTTGGGCGGCGAATCGAAAGGCCCTAACGAACGTTCCTCATAGCGTAATCAAGAGGACGGGATGCTCGCTCGGCGTATCACTTTGGGCATGGTGGCCCTCGCGGCATTGTGCATTTCGGCGCCTGCTTCGGCGCAATTCTTCTTCAAGCCGGTGGATCTTTCCGGTCCGCCGGTCACCGGCACCGAACCCGGCATCATCGGCCCGGGCCTCCCCGGCGCGACGCCGGTGGAGCTGCGCGCGGCGCTGTTGTGGAATCTGCGCGCGGCCCTGAATGTTGCTGCACTGCAATGTCAGTTCGAGCCGACCCTGCTGACACTCGACCATTACAATGCCCTGCTCGAAGACCACGAAGTCGAGCTGAAAAATTCCTACGATACGCTTGAGAAATATTTCACTAAAGTCGCCAAGACGAAAAAGGCCGGACAGACCGAGCTCGACCGGTTCGGCACGCGTGTCTATTCCAGCTTTTCCACCGTCTCTGGCCAGCTGTCTTTCTGCCAGACGGCTGCCTCAATCGGCCAGGATGCGGTGTTCGCGCCGCGCGGCAAGCTCGCCGATGTCGCGGTAGCGCGGATGGGCGAGCTGCGCGCCAGCCTGAAGGCCTGGGGCGAGCAATATTTCCGCACCCGCCGCGTCGCCTTCGTCTGGCCGGTGCTGCGTCCGCTGCCGCCTTTCGGCGACGACAAATGCTGGCGTAAGGGCGAATATGACGCCCGCAAGTGCGGGGCGGTCAGCCGCTGACGGCGCCAGGGGGTGGCGCCGACGCCACCCCTTTTCGTGAAACGTCAGCGCAGGCCCAGCATCTTGTGGGTCTGCAGCGTCAGGCGCCAGCGCGGCCGCGCCATCGCCAGCGCGATCGCGGCGCGGGTATTGGCCTCCGCCTCGGGGCTGTCCATCGGCTGGATCAGGAAGTGGGAGAAATCCCAGCCCTCGATCGCCTCCAGATCCGTGCCCGGCTGCGGCCAGACCAGCTTGAGCTCGTCGCCCGCCCGCTGGACGACCACGCTACCCGCCTTGGGGCTGATGCACACCCAGTCGATGCCGGCATGCACCGGCAACGTCCCGTTGCTCTCGATCGCGATGCGGAAGCCGCGGGCGTGGAGCTCGTCGACCAGCGCATCATCCACCTGCAGCATCGGCTCGCCGCCGGTGAGCACCACGAAGCGTGCCTCGCGGCCGGCGCCCCAATGCCCCTCCACCGCATCGAGCAGCGCTGCCGCGTCCTCGAAGCGGCCGCCGCCCAGCCCGTCCATCCCGACAAAATCGGTGTCGCAGAAGCGGCACACGGCGCTCGCACGATCTTCCTCGCGGCCGGACCAGAGGTTGCACCCGGCGAAGCGGACGAACACCGCCCGCGCGCCGGCATTCACACCCTCGCCCTGCAGGGTGAGGAACATTTCCTTGACAGCGTAGCTCATGGCCGGGTGGCGTAGCGGGTCGGATCGGGCAGCCCCGCTTCCTCGAACCCGCGCGAGCGCAGGCGGCAGCTGTCGCACAGCCCGCAATGCAGCCCCTCGGGCGTGGGATCATAGCAGGACCAGCTCATCCCCGCATCGAGCCCCAGCCGCGCCGCCTCGCGGACGATGTCGGCCTTGCTCATGCTCTGGAGCGGCGCCTGGATGCGGAAGGGCTGCCCCTCCACGCCCGCCTTGGTCGCGAGTTCGGCGAGCTTCTCGAACCCGGCGATGAATTCCGGGCGACAATCGGGATAGCCCGAATAATCGAGCGCGTTGACGCCGATATACAGGTCCCGTGCGCCCGCGGCCTCGGCCCAACCGAGCGCGAGGCTGAGGAAGATGGTGTTGCGCGCCGGCACATAGGTGACAGGAATGTCGCTGCCGACCCCGGTCTTCGGCACGTCGATATCGGCGGTGAGGGCGGAGCCGCCGAAGGCGCGCAGGTCGAGCGGCAGGACGACATGTCGCTCGGCGCCGAGCATGGCAGCGATCTTCGCGGCGGCGTCCAGCTCCACCTTGTGGCGCTGATTATAGTCGATGGAGAGCGCGAGCAGGCGATGGCCGTCCTCGCGGGCACGCGCGGCCGACACCATCGAATCGAGTCCGCCCGAAACCAGGGCGATGGCGATGCTTTGAGTCATCGGGGCCATCTAGGGACTTTCGTCGGCAAAAAAATGGCCGCCCCCGAAGGGACGGCCGGATAAGGATAGAAATGGGAAAACCAAACCAGGGAGAGACACCTCCCTGGCACCCCTTCCTTCTACCCGCGATCCGTTAACGAATGGTAACCAAGCGCCTCAGGAACAGTCGCCGATACGCTTGGCATCATAGGTTTCGGAAAAGGGCTGGCCGTCGATCACGCCCTGCATCTCCACGGTCACCTGGCGCGGCGTGTCGGTAATGATGCGGGTGAGCATCGTGCCATGGCCGGTGCAGACGCTGCGCACCGTCGCGCGGCTGGCAGCGCTCTCCATTACCACATTCTGGCAGGGCGTGGTGATCTTCTCGGGGCGAAGGATCTGATAGGGATCGCGCACGCACATCACGCGCTCGTTGCCCTCGCTGTCGCGGGCCGCCCATTTGCCCTTCTGGATCAGGTTGATCGCCGGCACGTCCACCGGCCGCGCCGCCGCCGCTGCGGCACCCGGACGCTGCTGCGCCGACGCGCCCGTCGCCGCCAGCGCCAGCCCGGCCACCGCCATCCACACCACCCGCTTGTTCACCCGTTCAAACTCCCTAACGGGGACGGCGCCGCTCCCACGGCACCGTCCGCCGATCCCATATCGGAGGAGAATTACGGCTTTACAACGACGGCGGAACGAAATCGGCAAGTGCTACCGGGAACTGCTTCGAGCAGAAGGCGCAATCGACCTTGATCACGCCGCCCTCGTCGGCCATCGCCGCCCGCTCCTCCTCGGGGAATTTGGCGAGGACCTGATGGATATAGTCCGCCCCGCAGCGGCAGCCGCGCGACAGATCATGCCCGGCGAGCATGCGTACTTCGGCCTCCTCGTTGAACAGCCGCCACACCAGCCCTTCCAGCGGAATCGCCGCATCGGCCAGCTCGTCGGCGCCCATCGTGCCGCCCAGCGCCTCGACATGCTGCCATTCGGGATGGTCGAGGCGCACGTGCAGCCGCTCGCGACCCACCTCGCCCTCGGGCAGATGCTGGAGGAACAGGCCGCCGGCGATAACCTTGCCGGTCGCCTTGTCCTTGTGCACGCCCAGCCGCACCAGCGTCGGGATCTGCTCCGACTGGAGGAAATAGCTCTGCGCCGCCTCGGCGATCGAGGCGCCCTCCAGCGGCACGATGCCCTGATAGCGTTCGTTGGTGAGCGCCTGGTCGAAGGTCACCGCCAGATAGCCGCCGTTGAACAGCGCCGAGAGCGACGGATTCTTGCCGAGCTGGCTCAGCCGCTTGGCATCGAACTGCACATAGCC
Source organism: Sphingomonas sp. R1 (assembly GCF_025960285.1). Taxonomy (GTDB): domain Bacteria; phylum Pseudomonadota; class Alphaproteobacteria; order Sphingomonadales; family Sphingomonadaceae; genus Sphingomonas. The sequence continues at coordinate 1,728,742 of NZ_CP110111.1, forward strand.
GCGTAGCTCGCCGTTCTTGTAGTCGCATACCATCAGGCTGACGATGCCGCGCTGGGTCTGCGCCTGCAGCGTCATCTGCCCTTCGGCATCCTTGAGCGTGCTGCCGAGCAGTGCGGTGAGGGTCAGCGCTTCGGCGAGCAGCTTCTCGATCGGCGCCGGATAGGCATGGGCCGACAGGATCTCGTTCAACACCGGCCCCAGCCGCGCGACGCGGCCGCGGACATGGCGCTCGGGAATGGCAAAGCCGGTCACGCGATCGAGATCGGCGGCGGAAACGGGGTGGGTCACGGCAAGTCTCCGGCATTCGGCCTGGCCGCGAGAAGTCGGGAGGACTTCGCGCGTTCCGGACGAACGCATTGTCTGGGTTCGAAGGTGTAAATAGGCGTTTCGCGGCGGGAAACAATGTGCCGGGCGTGACGCCCCTTCACCCCACCCCGATGGCGATCAGTCGCCGCCGGCAAAGGTGCCGGAGCATGTTTCGCGCTCGATGCTCACCTCATGGCGGGCCGGGTACAGCCCCGCCCCGCCAACCGTTACCCTCAGCGCGCAGGGTGCGTCCACTGTGCGGCTGGGTACGGTGTCGATGATCCATCCTGCCCAGCGCGCGGTGCAGGCGATGACCTTCCGATCGCGACCGATTCGCGCGACAAATTCGCGCGAAACGCCATCGAAGGTGCCGATGCCCCGCGCCAGCGGGTCCGTCCAGAGATGCGGCCCGGTCCCGCTCCCGTAGCAGCCGGCGAAGACTTGATCGAAATAGACCTCCTTGGCCGTCCCCCAGCAGCTGCCCATGATCAGCGGCGCGACGAGACAGATGCCCAGCATGACGGCCAGCTTCCTGGGTTTGCGGAGTGGCAGATAGGGCAAGCTCGACCTCCTGTTGCAACGCGCCTTCTACGCGGCACTGCCCTGGCGCCCAACCATAGCGCATGCGCGGCACCTATGCGGGGGCAGCAATCTCCCGGTCCAAACGGAAATAACTCGATGATTTCCTGCCGGACGACGGCGTCAGACCCTCCCGGCATCTATGAAGGGAGCATGAAAGTCTCGGCGTTCATCCTGTCCAAGCCGGCACAGCCGCGCGCTGCCCCTGCCGCTGCTGCCCCGCTGTCCAAGAAGGACGAGATGGCCGCGCGCAAGCTGCAGGAGGCGAAGGATGCCGTCGCCACGCTGGCGGCGGTCAGGACCAAGACGAGCGACGATCAGAAGGCACGGGCCGCGCAGAAGGTGAAGGAGCTCAAGGCGCGGCTGCAGGCGCTCAAGATGATCTACGCTGGCGATCCCAGGAAACTGGCCAGGGCCGCCGCGCAGATCGCCCGCGAACTTGCCGGTGCGGTGAAGAGCTATGTCGGCGCCGGCGGCAGCGCCGCGGAACTGGGCAGCGACGCGGCGGGTGACGGCAGCAACGCTCCCCAAGCCTCTGCGCCCGTGGACGACAGCAACGTCGCAGCGCCTCCGGCCGACGCCGACGCCAAGCCGGAGGCCAAAGCCGCCACCGACACCGCCAGCCTGGTAAAACCGGAAGCGGAAAAAAGTCCGGCCGAGCGCGCGCGCGACAAGGCGGACGAGGACTTCAGGAACGACGTTCGCGATCTTGCCCGCGCGCTGAAGGCAGCCCTGCGCCGCAAGGACCCCAGGCACCGCGACGAGGACGATCAGCGCTCCGGCGAGCAGGCGCTGGCAGCGGTCGATCAGGCGGTCGGGGCGCTGCCGATCGCGGAAGCCCCCGGGGCGGCGGCGGCGCTCTGAGCCGGCGGTTCAGGCCGGGCCGGGGAACAGCACGATGATCGCGCGCGTCACCGGCAGCCACCAGGGCGCGTAGAAGATCCAGCACACCGCCGCCGCGCCGGCCAGGCCCATCGTCGCGCCGATTGCGGTGACGCGCCGCACCCGGCCCCCGGCCCACCCGTCATACAGCGGCAGCGCCAGCAGCAGCAGGTTGTTCATCAGGAAATGGTGGATCATCATGCCCGGCGCATTCCCGCCAAGCAGCGGCGCCAGCAGCGGGCTGGTCACCCGCGACCAGGCTGCCCCGAACAGCACCGCGGTACCGAGATAGATCAGCCGCTTGTGGTCCGCCGGCACCGTGCGGCGGAGCAGCCCCCAGCCGGTGAACAGCATGAACAGGCCCAGCGAGTAGATCGGCACGATGAAGAAGCGTTCACTGCCGGGATCGTGGCGCGCGTAGAATTGCTCGCCATAGGTCTCGGCGAACAGGCTGCTGACGAACATCGCGGGCAGCATCGCCACCGCCAGCACGCCCAGCCGCCGATGCAGCGCCACCTGCCCCCGCCGCACCAGCAGGATCTGCGCTGCGAGCAGCAGGACCCAGGCGAGGAACAGCCCGGCATGGATCTGCAGCTGGATCGGCGCAGGATAGTCCGCCCTGCCCTGGAAGCGGGCCCAGCTCGGCGGCACGAAGCCGAGCACCACGCCCAGCACGCCCACCAGGAGGAAGGCGAGGAAGAAGGCCCGGTCACGGCGTTGAGTCAGGCTGAGCCTGGGGGCATGCGTGGCAGGCAAGCGTCGAGGTTCCCGTGCGCGATCCGCCCCAATGCGGCAGATCGTTGTCGCAGCGAAATGAGCACGTTTCGACGTCGAGGCAAGCCGTCAAATTTGCAGCAGGGGCCGCGTGTCTCGCGCGGAAGCGCTCCCCTCCCCGGCCCGGAAAGGGAGCATCGTCCCTAGAGCTGGCCGAAGCACCAGCGCAGCACAGACTTCTGCGCGTGGAGGCGGTTTTCCGCCTCGGGCCAGATCAGCGATTGCGGCCCGTCGATCACCGCGTCGGTCACTTCCTCGCCGCGATGCGCGGGCAGGCAGTGGAGGAAGCGGGCGTCGGGCTTGGCGGCGGCCATCAGCGCCTCGTCGACCTGGAAGGGCATCATCGCCTTGAGCTTGGTCTCGGCATGCGCTTGGCCCATCGAGATCCAGGTATCGGTGACGATGATGTCGGCGCCTTCCACCGCCTCGCGCGCAGTACCCACCACGCGGGCACGGCCCTTGGCGCGGGCCACGTCCGCCTCCGTCGGCTGATAGCCCTGCGGGCAGGCGGCGACGACGTCGAACTGCATCAGCCCGCCGGCTTCCATGATCGAGGCGAGCACGTTGTTGCCGTCGCCCAGCCACGCGACCTTGAGGCCGGGGAGCGCCTTGCCGCTTTCGAGGATGGTCAGCAGGTCGGCCATGATCTGGCAGGGGTGCGAGGCGTCCGTCAGGCCATTGATCACCGGGACCGTCGCGTGCGTCGCCATGTCGATCACCTTCTGATGATCGTCGGTGCGGATCATGATCGCGTCGACATAGCCGGAAAGCACGCGCGCGGTGTCCGCAATGCTCTCGCCGCGGCCGAGTTGCATCGAGCCCGCATCCATCACGATGCTGGTGCCGCCGAGCTGGCGGATCGCCATGTCGAACGACACTCGCGTGCGCGTCGAGTTCTTCTCGAAGATCATCGCAAGCACATGGCCGGCAAGCGGGGCGTCGGCATCGGCCTTGCCCTTGGGCCAGCCGGCGCGGGCCTGCTTGCGTGCCATCGCGTCGTTCAGCATCGCCGCGATGGCGTCGGGGCCGGCATCGGTGAGATCGATAAAGTGGCGGGTCATTACATTCTCCCCGGCACGGGGAGGGGGACCGCGAGCGAAAGCCTCGGGGTGGAGGGGGCCTCCACCAGCGACGCCCTTTGCGGAAATCCCCCTCCACCATGCTTCACATGGTCCCCCTCCCCGTCCCGGGGAGGATCAGTTCATTCCTCAGGCCGCGGCGGACACCGCGAAGCTGCGCGCGCCGGCGCTCAGCTTCTCGATCGCCTCGGCGATGTGCTGTTCCTCGATCACCAGCGGCGGCAGGATGCGGACGACATTCTCGCCCGCCGCCACCGTCAGCAGCCCGTGATGATCGCGCAGATGCGCGACGAAGCTGCGCGCCTCGGCCTCGGGCTTGAGCTTGATGCCGAGCATCAGGCCCAGGCCGCGGACTTCCTCGAACAGGTGGTCGTGGTTGGGCAGCAGCTGCTCGAGCGAGCTGCGCAGCCGCTCGCCCATCTTCGTGACGTTCTCGAGGAAACCGTCCGCCAGCATCACGTCGAGCACCGCCTGCCCGGCGGCCATCCCGAGCGGGTTGCCGCCATAGGTGGAGCCGTGCGTGCCGAACACCATGCCCTTGGCCGCTTCCTCGGTGGCGAGGCAGGCGCCGAGCGGGAAGCCGCCGCCGATGCCCTTGGCCGAGGCGAGGATGTCGGGCTCGATGCCGTAATGCTCATAGGCCCACATCTTGCCGCTGCGGCCATAGCCGCACTGGACCTCGTCCAGCACCAGCAGCAGGCCGTGTTCGTCGGCGGCCTTGCGCAGCCCCTGGATAAATTCCTGGGTGCCGGCGCTGATGCCGCCCTCGCCCTGCACCGTCTCGACCAGGAAGCCGGCGGTCTCGCCGTCGATCTTGGCGAGCGCGCCCTCCAGATCGTTGAACTTCACATAGTCGAAGCCCGGCGCCAGCGGCTCGAACCCGTCGCGCATCTTCGCCTGATCGGTCGCCGAGATCGCGCCCATGGTGCGGCCATGGAAGGCGTTCTTGAAGGTGATCAGCTTGTGGCGCTGCGGGTTGCCGTTGACGTGGTGATAGCGGCGCGCGGTCTTGATCGCGCACTCGATCGCCTCGGCGCCCGAATTGGTGAAGAACACGGTGTCGGCGAAGCTGTTGTCGACGATGCGCTGCGCCAGCGCCTCACCCTGAGGCGAGCCGTACAGGTTCGAGACGTGCATGAGCGTCGCCGCCTGGTCTGCGATCGCTTTCACCAGGTGCGGATGGCCGTGGCCGAGCGCGTTGACGGCGATGCCGGCGGCGAAATCGAGATAGCGTTCCCCTCGTTCGCCGATGAGATAGCAGCCCTCGCCTCGCACCGGCCGCACATCGCACCGCGGGTAGACGGGCATGAGGGCGGTGATGGTCATGGGAACTGTACCTCCTGAACAAACGAAAAAGGGTGGAAACTCCAGAAACGCAAAAGGGCGACCTATCCGGGCCGCCCTTCCGCCTTTCTAGGGCCGCTTGGGGCCGGAGGTCAACCGGCGTTTACGGCTGGGTCGGTACGCGCTGGTTCCATTGCTGGGTGGCGCCGCGGCTGCGGCCGTAATCGGCGGTGCAGGCCATGTACCAGGGATAGAATTGCATCGGCTTGGCCTGGGCGTCGATCGCCTGCCACTGGGCACATGTCTTGCCGTTGAAGACGTGTTCGTCCGGCAGTTCGCCGCCCGGGGCACGGACCAGCGCGGCCATGCGCAGCCAGCCATAATGCAGGCCCAGCCCTTCCACCTGCGCCGCGGAGAAGCTGTAGACCTGCGTCTCGAGCAGGTCGACGGCCCGCAGCGCCCCGGTGACCGCGGACCAGCGCTGCATCGGCGCGGCGGTGCCGCTCCACGTACCGGGGTTCATCGAGGTGTTGACCATCAGCGTGATCTCCGCCGTGCCGCCCGGTCCGGCAGCGTCGAACGCGGCGAGTTGCGGCTGGAGGAACATGCCGAAGCGGGCGCCGCCGTCCATGTACATCTCGGTCCGCTCGGGGCTCTGCAGCGTCACCGGCGGCACGCCCGGCGGGACCGACGACGAGGCGAGCAGCGCATCCACATAGCAGCCCTGGATACGTGCCTCGTCAGTGACCGACAGGCTGCGCGACGCCATCGGGGCGACGAGCGCGGTCAGGTCGATCGCATAGGCCCGGCCATCGTCGAGGCTGCTGACGCCGACGAGGAGCCGGCGATTCTTGGCGCCCTCCTCCGCCACCAGGCGCAGCGTCTCCAGGCTCATGATCTTGAGCAGCCGCGCGCGCAGCGGACCGAAGGACGCGCTCGATCCCTTCAGCACCGCCCCCAGCCCGGCGCCGCCGGCGCGCACGCGCAGCAGATCGGCCTCCTTCAGGATCGAATAGGCGAGCACGAGATCGCCGACGTTCGACGTACCCGGCTTCACCACGAAGCCCGTTGCGCCTTCCTGGCCGGACATCGGGCCATCGACCCAGGCGGGATAGTCGCGGTCGCCCGGCACGCGCTGGTTGGCGAGGAACAGCAGCGTGCTTTGCAGCGATCCGGTACTGACGCCGGTGACGATGTCCCAGGTCGGCAGCGCGCCCTGCGAGGCCATGCCGTAGAAAAAGCCCGCGCCGAACGCACCGTGCTGGCCGCCGCCGCTCAGCGCCAGGAACCGATCGGGCTCGATGCTCGCCGCTTCCCCCGGCGTCGCCATCATGCGGTGCTTGCCCGTGCGCCGCGCGCGCAGCGCCTCGGCCAGCGGATCGGCAGAGGCCGCCCCCAACAGCGCGCGCTCGACGGCGACAGGCCCACGCTGTGCCTGCCAGGCCGGCGTCACGTCGATCGGGCGCATCGGATAGTTGCAGCCGGCGATCGGCTTGGGTCGCGGCTGGGAACAGCCTGCGAGCGACAGTCCCGCGGCGGCCAGCAGCGCAAGGCAACGCAGCAATTTCATGATATCCCCCATCCTTGCGGCACCCGCCCCCGCGAGTCCCGGTTCCGTATCCTAGTGCGAAACGGTTTTTACTTCGTAACGATTTCGCGGAGCGCGGCGAAACACTCGCCGTCGATCGCCTTGCCGATCTCCCCCGCCATGATGCCCAGCGCCTGTTCCACCGGCATGGCGGCACGGTAGGGGCGGTCGGCGGTGAGCGCGTCGTAGAAATCGCACACGGTGATGATCCGCGCCTCGCGCGCGATCAGCATCGCATCGAGGCCGAGCGGATAGCCGCGTCCGTCCAGCCGCTCATGATGCGCGCCGGCCACCGCCGCCATGTCGCGCAGGGGCGCGATGCGCGAGAGGATCGCGGTGGTGTGCGCGGCGTGGCTGCGCATCTCCACCCACTCGCCGTCATCGAGCTTGCCGGGCTTTTCCAGCACGCGGCTGCTCACCGCCAGCTTGCCGACATCGTGGAGCATCGCGCCGCGCTTGAGCGTGCGCAGCGCAGGCCCGTCCAGGCCCATCGCCGCCCCCAGCGCCCCGGCATAATAGCCGACCCGGCCCGAATGGCCGCCGGTATAGGGGCTCTTGGCGTCGATCACCGCGCCGAAGGCGGCGGCGATGTCGTCCAGATAGTCCTCGTCCACGGCGACCCGCTGTTCCTCGGGCTCAAAGGCGCGGACGCGCGCCTCGAGCGCGGGGTGCGTCACCTCCGCCCAGAAGGCCGGATCGCGGGCAAGGCCGACGAAACACTGGGCCAGCGCCGGCTCGAACCAGCTGCCCGATCGCGCCCGCACCTCCTCGATCGCGGCGTCCGGCCCGGCGGCGGCGTGGAACACGTCGGCGATCTGCGCGAGCAGCGCGAGGCGCGCGGCCAGCGGAATCGCATCGCCGCGCATGCCCAGCGGCTTGCCGCTGCCGTCCCAGTGCTCGTCCAGCGCGGCGATCGCCTGCGCCACCGGCTCGGGGAAGCGGAGCTGGCGGGCGATGTCGGCACCGCGGGTGCAGCGGGTCTGGATCAGGTCGGTGACGATCGCCGGCCCGTTGCGCAGGATGGTGAGAATCGCCTTGGCCCGTGCCCCCAGCCGCTGGCCCTGCCCGGTACGCGTCAGGACATATTTCAGCGCCGGCACCGTCCCGGTGCCGAGCAGCTTGTGCTCGTGCTTCACCTGGCGATCGTCGGCGAGATACAGTTCGGCGATCCGCGCGGCGTTGCTGCTGCAGCCCAGATCCTTGAGCAGCGTGGCGTAATAGATGGTCCGCCGCGCCTCCGCCGGCAGCTGCAGCGCCAGCGCCATACGGCTGGCGATCCAGCAGGCGCGCAGTGCATGCCCCTCGGGCTGCCCCTCGGTCAGGTCCAGCGCGTAGGAAAAGGCGCCGAGGATCTCGGCCAGCGACGTGGTCGCGCCGGGCCGGGTATCGAAATGGGCAGCATCATAGTGGAGCATGGCGGGGCGTCCGATCGGGGAACGCACCCATAGCCGCGCCAGGCTTAAGCCTTGGTTGCGCTCAGCTCTTGATCTTCCAGCCGCGCCGCAGCAGCGCGTAGCAGAACAGCCCGAGCACCACATCGAGCGACAGGATCACCAGACTGCCGACCAGGATCGGCGAATCGGCGACGCCCAGGAAGCCGTAGCGGAAGCCCGAGATGATGTAGAAGAACGGGTTGGCATGGCTGATCGCACGGAACACCGGCGACAGGTTCTCCACCGAGTAGAAGGTACCCGAGAGCAGGGCGAGCGGCGCGACGACGAAGTTGGTCACTGCCGCGGCGTGATCGAACTTCTCCGCCCAGATCGAGGTCAGCACCCCCATCAACGCAAGGAACAGCGAGCCGAGGAAGCCGAACCACAGGATGGCCCAGAAATGCGCGGGGAACACGTGCACGCCCCACAACGCCATCGCCAGCCACACCGTGCCGCCGACGCAGAAGGCGCGGGTCACCGAGCCCCCTGCCAGCGCCGCGAGCATTTCGCCGGTCGACAGCGGCGGCATCAGATAGTCGACGATCGTCCCCTGGATCTTGCCCACGAGCAGCGAGAAGCTGGCATTGGCGAAGGCGTTCTGCAGCATGCCCATCACGATCAGGCCGGGGGCGATGAAATCGGCGTAGTGAATCGGGACACCGTCCAGCGTCACGGTCCGCCCGCCGCCGCCCAGCGCGACCGTGAAGATCACCAGATACAGCAGGGTGGTGACCGCCGGTGCCCACACCGTCTGGAGCTGCACCTTGAAGAAACGGCGCACCTCCTTGATATAGAGGGTGCGCAAGCCTCCCCAGTTGACGTTGCGAATCACCGGAACGCCCGGCTCGGGAAGCTGTGAACCGATTTCGGGGTGGCTGCTCATGGCGCGATCGCGTACCCGCTGACGCCGCCGCCCGCAAGACGAAGGAACCGAAGTGAGCTGGACCGACGAGCGTATCGAAACGCTGAAGAAGATGTGGGACAGCGGCCTGACCGCCACCCAGATCGCCGAGGAACTGGGCGGCGTTTCGCGTAATGCGGTGATCGGCAAGGCCCACCGCCTCGGCCTGCCGTCGCGTCCTTCGCCGGTAAAGGCCAACGAGGCCAAGGCCGCGGCGGCCGCCGCCGCAGCCCCCGCCGCACCGGCCGAACCCAAGCCCGCACCGGCGCCCAAGCCCGCCCCGGCCCCCGCGGCGCCCCGCGTCCAGGCCGAGGCCCCCGCGCCGGCACCGCGCCCCGCCCCGCCCGCGCCCGCCGCGCCGGCACCCGTCCTCGAGGACGAGGAGGACGCCGAGCCGGCGGCACCTCGCGCACCGCAGCCGGTGCTGCGCTCGGTCGGCCCGGGCGGCTTCATCCGCCAGAACCCCGGCGAGCAGGCTCCGCCGATCGCCCCGGCCCCGCCGCGCCGCCTGGTCCCCGCCAAGCCCAGCGAGGCAATTGCGGGCAAGACCACGCTGCTCGATCTGAACGACAAGATCTGCAAGTGGCCGCTCGGCCATCCGGGCGAGCCGGACTTCCACTTCTGCGGCGAGAAGGTGAATCCGGGCTTCCCCTACTGCGTCGACCATTGCGGCCACGCCTATCAGGCGCAGCTGCCCCGTCGCGACCGCCGCCCGGCCCCGACGATGCCCTTCGGCGGCACACCCCGCCCGCGCTGAGCTGCGCGACACGCCATGCAAAAGGGGCTCGCACCACCGGTGCGGGCCCCTTTTTCCTGCAGCCAAGGGTGCGGGTCAGCGCGGCGCGAGCCGGTCGGCAAGGCCGGTGTTTCCCTGCGCCGCCGCCACGCTGGCCGCGGTCCGCCCGCTCGCATCCGCGATCGTCGGATCGGCGCCCGCGGCGAGCAGCAGGTCGACCTGCCCCGTCCGCCCGAACAGCGCCGCCATCATCAGCGCAGTCTGCCCCGCCTTGTTACGGGCATTGACGTCGCAGCCGGCCTTGACCAGCCGCGCGGCGATCGCATCGTCCCCCTTGAAGGCCACCCCCATCTGCGCGGTGTTGCCCTGGCCGCCATCGGCGAGGCACGGATCGGCGCCGGCGGCGATCAGCGCCTCCAGCGCCGCCGCCTGACCGTTATAGGCGGCGAGGATTGCGGGCGTGAAGCCACGGGCGTCACGGGCATTGGGGTCCGCCCCCAGCCGCACCAGCCCCGGCACCAGATCAGCCCGGCCGGCACGCGCAGCTTCGAACAGCAGCGCCTGGCGACGCTCGGGGGACGGCAGCTCGGCCGCCGTCTGGGCAGCGGCGATCGGCACGGGGGCGAGCGCGGCCCCAGCCAGCAGAAACAACAGGGTACGCATCGAAGAACTCCGATACCGGGCATGCCCGGGCCGATCGGTGCCGGCCCGGGCATGCTGCGGGACTTCAGTTGGCGGCCATCTGCTCGGCGTGCACCGCGCGATACTCGGCAACCGCCTTCTCCACCTCTGCCAGCGGCACGTTCACCGCCTTGGCGAGCCGGGTGCCATAGTCCTTGTCGGCCTGGTAGAAGTAGCTGACCATGATCGTCCGCGTGCGCGGCGACACGACCTTGCCCAGATCGCCCGAGAGGTTCTTGATCAGGTCCGCCTTCTCTGCCGCCGGCAGCGCACGATAGAAGACGCCCGCCTGGGCGAAGTTGCTGGTCTTGGCGATCGGCTTTGCGGCGACGGTCGCATCCACCGCATAGGGGGCGGCGCCCGCTTCGGCCGGCGTGGTCTTCGGCGCCAGCGCAGCGGGGAAATAGTTCACCCGCGAGGCACGGCCGGAGGCGTTGAGCTGGCCATCCTGGCTGTTGTTGATGACCGCGAACCGCGGCTTGTTGACCGGCAGCGCCAGCGCGTTGGCGCCGATCCGGTAGCGCTGGGTATCGGCATAGCTGAACAGCCGGCCCTGCAGCATGCGATCGGGCGACGCCTCGATGCCCGGCACCATGTTCGACGGCGCGAAGGCGGACTGCTCGGTCCACTCGAAGAAATTGTCCGGCACCTTGTTCAGCGTCATCTCGCCGATCTTGCGGAACGGCACGCCCAGCCACTCCTTGGTATCGTCGAACGGATTGTAGTCAAGCTTGGCGAAGTCCTCGGCGCGCATCACCTGCACCATCAGGTCCCAGCTCGGATAATTGCCCTTGGCGATCTCGGTGTAGAGATCATGGGTGTGATAATCGAAGGCCTGCGCGCCCGCCTGGGACGCGGTGAGGTTGTGGACGCCCTGGCGGCTGATCCAGCGGAACTTGGCGAACACCGTCTCGCCCTTGGCGTTGACCAGCTTGAAGGCATGGACGCCGTTACCGTCCATCGTGCGGTACGAGGCGGGGGTGCCCAGGTTCGAATAGAGCTGGGTGAGCATGTTGGTCGACTCGGGCGTTGCCGAGAAGAAGTCGAAGAACCGGTTCGGGTCCTGGCGATTGGTGGCCGGATCGGGCTTCAGCGAATGCACCATGTCCGGGAACTGCATCGCGTCGCGGATGAAGAAGATCGGCAGGTTGTTGCCCACCAGATCCCAATTGCCCTGATCGGTGTAGAACTTGGTGGCGAAACCGCGCGGATCGCGCAGCCATTCGGGGCTGTCCTTGCCATGGATCACGCTGGAGAAGCGCACGAACACAGGCGTTTCCTTGCCCGGCTGGAACAGCGAGGCCTTGGTGAGATCCGAAAGGTCCGCGGTCGCGCGGAACACGCCGTGCGCGCCGGTGCCGCGGGCATGGACGACGCGTTCGGGCGTGCGCTCGCGATCGAACCGGGCCAGCTTCTCGATGAGGTGCGAATCTTCGAGCAGCACCGGGCCGAGGTCACCCGCCGCCTTGGAATTGCGGTTGTCGCCCACCGGCGCCCCATTGTCGCGGGTCAGCACCGGCGCGGCGCCCGATTCCGCCTGGATGGGGGCATCTGCCTGGGCGCTGACCGGCGCCGCGCTGGTGGTCATGCGGCTGGACACCTGGGTCTCGGTCTGGGCGGCGGCCGCGGCAGGCATGAGGGCGCCGCCGAGCAACGCGGCCATCGCCGCGCCGCTTCGGGTGGAACGAAGCATGAGGAAACTCCCTTTTCTGGTCGGCGGCGGCGCGTCCGGCGCACCACATCACCTGTAGACATCTATGCAGGCGCGAGGATGCGAAGGGGAAACGCAAAGACGCGTTCACAGAAATCGAGCGGACCGCTCAGCAGGAGGAGTCGCCAGCTTGCACGCCGCGCCTCGCACCCCCTATACGTTCCGCATGTCCGAAGACCTCTTCGCAGCGCCCTCCGTCCCCTCCGGCACCTATGACGCCTCGTCGATCGAGGTTCTCGAGGGGCTCGAGCCGGTACGGCGCCGCCCGGGCATGTATATCGGCGGCACCGACGAACGTGCGCTCCACCATCTCGCCGCCGAGATCCTCGACAATGCGATGGACGAGGCGGTCGCCGGCCATGCCAACCGCATCGAGGTGACGCTCGCCGCGCCCAATCGCATTACCATCGTCGACAATGGCCGCGGCATGCCGGTCGACCCGCATCCGCGCTTCCCGGACAAGTCGGCGCTCGAGGTGATTCTCTCGATGCTCCACTCTGGCGGCAAATTCTCGGGCAAGGCCTATGCCACCTCGGGCGGCCTCCACGGCGTCGGCATCTCGGTGGTCAACGCGCTGTCGGTGGACACGGTGGTCGAGGTGGCGCGCGACAGGCAGCTCTACCGCCAGCGCTTCAGCCAGGGCCAGACGCTGGGGCCGCTGGAGAAGATCGGCGGCACGCCCAATCGCCGCGGCACCAGCGTCGCCTTCACGCCGGATCCCGAAATTTTCGGCGAGATGCTGTTCAAGCCGGCACGGCTGTACAAGCTCGCCCGTTCCAAGGCCTATCTGTTCGCGGGCGTAGAAATCCGCTGGAAGTGCGATCCGTCGCTGATCACCGACGATACGCCCGCCGAGGCGGTGTTCCAGTTCCCCGGCGGCCTCGCCGATCATCTGAAGGAACAGGTTGGCAAGCGCGAATGCGCCACCGCCGATTTCTTTGCCGGCACCCAGGAATTCCCAGACTCGCAGGGCCGCGTCGAATGGGCGGTCGCCTGGCCGCTGTGGAGCGACGGCAGCTATAGCTGGTACTGCAACACCATTCCGACCCCCGACGGCGGCACCCACGAACAGGGCCTGCGCCAGGCGCTGGTGCGGAGTCTCCGCAGCTTCGCCGATCTGGTGAACAACAAGAAGGCCAAGGACCTGAGCCCCGACGACGTGGTGACGGGCTCCGAGGTGATGCTGTCGGTTTTCATCCGCGAGCCCCAGTTCCAGAGCCAGACCAAGGATCGCCTGACCAGCCCCGAGGCGACCGCGCTCGTCGAAAAGGCGATCCGCGACCATTTTGACCATTTCCTCACCGACAACATGGAGCGCGGCAAGGCGCTGCTCGGTTATGTGCTGGAGCGGATGGACGATCGCCTGCGCCGCAAGCAGGAGCGCGAGGTCAAGCGCAAGTCGGCCACCTCGGGCCGCAAGCTCCGCCTGCCGGGCAAGCTGACCGACTGTTCGGCCGACAGCCCCGAGGGCACCGAGCTGTTCATCGTCGAGGGCGATTCGGCCGGCGGCTCGGCCAAGCAGGCGCGCGACCGCAAGACGCAGGCGATCCTGCCGATCCGCGGCAAGATCCTCAATGTCGCGAGTGCTACCTCGGCCAAGATCCTGGCCAACCAGGAAATCGCCGACCTGATCCAGGCGCTGGGCTGCGGCACCCGCAAGGATTGCGACGCCGCCCAGCTGCGCTACGAACGCATCATCATCATGACCGATGCCGATGTCGACGGCGCACACATCGCGACGCTGTTGATGACCTTCTTCTTCCAGGAAATGCCGGACCTGGTGCGCAAGGGGCATCTCTACCTCGCCCAGCCGCCGCTGTACCGCCTCACCGTGGGCTCCAAGAGCCTCTACGCCCGCGATGACGCGCACCGCATCGAGATCGAGAAGACGGCGTTCAAGGGCAAGAAGGTCGAGGTCAGCCGGTTCAAGGGCCTCGGCGAGATGAACCCCAACCAGCTCAAGGAAACCACCATGGACCCGGCGACGCGCGGCATGCTGCGCGTGACGCTGCCGCAGGAATATGAGGAGCGCGCGGGCGTCAAGGATCTGGTCGACCGGCTGATGGGCAACAATCCCGCCCATCGCTTCGCGTTCATCCAGGAAAATGCCGCGCGGCTCGACGGGGAAGTGATCGACGCCTGAGGCACCCGCGCGGCTTGCGCGCCGCCGGGCCACGTGTATCATCACCCTAACACGGGGGAGATGATGTCGATGCGTACTACTGCCATTCTTGCGCCGCTGCTCGCCTGCGCGACACCGTGCCTCGCCCAGACGGCCCCCACCGCGCCCGCGGCGGCACCGGTGCAGGCCGACAAGGCCTTCCGCGACCGCGTCAACCAGCTGCCCGATCTGCTGAACGGCAAGGGCGACTATGACGCGGCCTTTGCGGACGGCTTCCGCGCGCAGGTTTCCAAGGCGCAGTTCGACGCGGTCAGCAAGCAACTCCAGGCGAGCGCGGGCCCCTATTCGGATCTCCAGCGGCTGGAAGCGACGACGCCCTGGTCCGGCATCGTCACCGTGGAATATCGCGATGCGCTGGTCAGCATGCGCATCTCGGTCGATCCCGCGGGCGACCACCGCATCATCGGCCTGCTGGTGCAGGGCATGACCGCGCGCGAGACGACGCTCGATGCGGTTGAGGCGGCGCTCAAGGCATTGCACGGCCGCAGCGGCTATGCGCTGGCCCGGCTGGGCGACGGCGCACCGCAGCTGCTGCGCCAGCACCATGCCGACCATGCCTTCGCGATCGGCTCCGAATTCAAGCTGGTGATCCTTGCCGAGCTGATCCGCGCTACCAATGCCGGCGAGCGCCGCTGGGACGATCTCGTCACCTTCGACGGCAGCGCGTTGCCCGGCGGCGGCTATCGGGGCAAGCCGGCGGGCAGCAAGGCGTCGCTACGCGAACTTGCCACGCAGATGATCTCGATCAGCGACAACAGCGCCACCGATATCCTGCTCGCCACGCTCGGCCGCGAGAAGGTGGAGGCGATGCTGCCGGTGGTGGGCATCGCCGATCCGGCGCGCAACCGGCCGTTCCTCGGCACCGGCGAGGTGTTCAAGCTGAAGACGATCCCGGCGCTGCGCGATCGCTACCTCGCGGCCGACGAGACGGGCCGCCGCGCGCTGCTCGAGGGCGCGGTCGCCGCGACGCCGATCACGCAGGTCAACGGCGCGCTGTTCGCCGCCGGCAAGCCGCTGTCGATCGACACGCTCGAATGGTTCGAGACGCCCGCCGATTGCGTCCGGGTGATGGACTGGATTCGCCGCAATACCGAAGGCCCTGCGGGCAAGGATGCCCGCGCGGTCCTTTCCAAGAACCCCGGGATCCCGCCGCTGGCGGCCGGCAAGTGGCAGTTTGTCGGCTACAAGGGCGGGTCGGAGCCCGGCGTGATCGCAATGACACTGCTGCTCCAGGGCAAGGATGGCGGCTGGTACGTCCTCTCCGCCAGGTGGAACGATACCGCACAGGATGTCGAGCAGGGGCGCTTCGCCGGGCTGGTGGGCAAGGCGGCCGAACTGGCCGCCCCGCCTCAATAGGCGATCCGCACCGATCCCCGCACCGTGCGCGGCGCGCCAGGATAGACCCACAGGCTGCTGTACGAGCTCATCGCATAGCGCGCGTCGAACAGGTTGTCGGCCTCCAGCCGCACGCTCACGCGGCGCGAAAAGGCGTATTCGGCTGCCGCCTTAGCCTTCACATAGGCCGGGAGCCTGAGCCCGCTGCCGTCGATCGCACCGGTGCGATCGCCGACATAGGCAAGGCCGCCGCTCAGCGACGGCCCGCGTCCATCGCCATCGAGGAAGCGGCCGAGCAGGAAGACGGTGCCCGCATGGGTCGGCACGTCGAGCACCCGGTCGGTGGCGAAGCTGCGGTCGAGCGTGCGGGCATGCGTCCAGGCATAGTTGGCGACGAGCTGCCAGTGGCGGGTCAGCTTCGCGGATCCGTCCACCTCGATGCCGTGGCTCTTCAGGCGGCCCACCGGCGCGTTGAAATTCGGGTCGACCGGATCGTTGGTCAGAATGTTGCGCTTCTCGATGTCGAACCAGCTGACCGACACGTCCACCCCCGGCAGCCGCGCCGAGGCACCCAGCTCATAGCCCTTGCCCGTCTCCGGCGCGAAGCCGCTGCCGGTGCGGCCGGTGCCCGAGTTGAGCACAAAATTCTCGCCCCAGTTCGCGTGCAGCGCAAAGCGCGGATCGAGCCGGTATTGCGCCCCCACCCGGAAGGTGACCGGATCGTCCACCGCGCGGCCCACCGCGCCGGTGCGGTTGTTGGTGATACGCTGGCGGTAGGGATCGTAGCGCACCGCACCGCTCAGCGTCAGCCGGTCGGTCACCTGCCACAGATCCTGCACATAGAGCGTCGCCGCCCAGCGCTTCTCGCGATTGTCGGTGAAGGGCGCGAGCGGCAGCGCGGTGCCGCCATAGACGGGCGCGAACACGTCGATCGCATAGGGCGCCGCGGCGCTGGGGCTGCGGCGCAGCAGCAGCTCGTGATAGTCGAGCACATAGCCCTTCACGCCGAGGCTCAGTTGATGGCGGGCGATGTGGCCCGTCAGCTCCATGCGCGCCGAGACGTCGTCCACCGTATAGCCGCGCTGGCGACGCTGGCGCCACAGGCTGGTGCCCACCAGTCGCGACTGGTCCGCCGAAAAGCCGTTGAGCGATCCGGTGCGCCACGCCACGCCGCCGTTCAGCGCCCAGCCACCGCCAAGCGCGACCTCGCCGGTCAGCTGATGGCGCTCGTTGCGAAAGCGCGTCACGCCATTGGCCGGCTCGCCGAAAAAGCGGTTGCGCGGCAGCGCGTTTGCGTCGCCGGCGATGGCAGGCATGCCGCGGTCGAACGGCGTGTCGAACCGGGTGATCTCGCCGACATAGGTGAGCCTGACCCCATCCGACGGCCGCCAGGTGATCGAGGGTGCGATCGTCCGCCGCTTGAGCGTCACGAAATCGCGCCAGCCGTCGCTGTCCTCGATCGCGCCGGCCAGCCGCACCGCGAGCGTGGGCGTGAGCGGCTGGGTGAGATCCAGCTCGGCGCGCCGGGTGTTGAACGAACCATAGGTCAGAGTCGCGCTGCCGGTGGCGACGGTCCCGGGCGTCTTGCTGACCAGGTTCACCCGGCCGCCCGGGTCGGCATCGCCGAACAGCGCGCCCATCGGCCCTTTCAGCAGTTCGATCCGCTCGGTCGTGGCGGGATCACGCGGCGGCGCCATGCCGCGATTGGCAAGGAAGCCATCGACATAATATTCCGCGCCGCCGTCCGGCGTGCCGAGGAACCCGCGGATTGCAAAATTGTCCATCACGCCGCCGCGGTTGTTCTGATTGCTGACCCCGCTGATCAGCTCCAGCGCGTCGGACAGGCGATAGCTGCCGGCGGCAGTGAGCAGGTCCCGCTCCAGTGCCCGGCTCGATTGCGACATGCGCTCGGTCGCGGGATCGGCGGAAAGCGTGCGGTCGGTCTTGCGTGCCGCGGTGCCGAGTACGACGATTTCCTGACCGGCCGCATCGGTGTCGGTATCCCGCGTATCGGCGGCAGCGGGAGATATCGTGCCCAGCGAAAGCAAGGCGGCCGTGGCGAGTGTCACGCGCAAAATGGGTTGCCCTTTGTGTGATGTTGTATCATTGCGCTGCAATATGACGCAGACATTGTCAACCGGTGACAGCCCCTCGCCCCGCCCCCGCATCCGATCCATCGACGCGCTGCGCGGGCTGGTGATGCTGCTGATGCTGGTCGATCACACCCGCGAATCCTTCTATTCGACGGTGCCGGTGCCCGATCCGCTGGGGGTGGAGACGCCCACCGCGCTGTTCGTCACCCGGCTGACCGCGCATTTCTGCGCGCCGGTGTTCGTGCTGCTCACCGGGCTCGGCGCCTGGCTCTATGCCGAGAAGCGCGGCGGGCCGGCGGCGGCATCGGACTTTCTGTGGAAGCGCGGGCTGTTCCTGGTGGTGCTGGAGCTGACGCTGGTCAACATCGCCTGGGGCTTCGATCTCACCCCGCCGATGCTCTACCTACAGGTGATCTGGGTGATCGGCCTTGCCATGCTGGCGCTGGCGCTGCTGGTGCACCTGCCCCGTCCGGCGCTGGTCGCGCTGGGGCTGGCGATCGTGCTGGGGCACAATCTGCTCGACGGCGTGCATGTGACCAGCGAACCGGGCCATGCCCTCTGGGCCGTGCTGCACGAGCGCACCATCTTCGATCTGCCCTGGGGCCAGCGCCTGCGGATCAGCTATCCGCTGCTGCCCTGGATCGGCGTGATCGCGCTCGGCTATGCGCTGGGGCCGTGGTTCGCCGCCACGATGGATGGGGCCAAGCGGCGACGGTGGCTGGTGCGGCTCGGCCTGGCTGCGTTAACGCTGTTCGTGCTGCTGCGCGCGACCAATTTCTATGGCGATCTTCACCCCTGGCGGGCGGGCGGCGATGCGCTCGGCACCGCGCTCCAGTTCGTCAACCTCACCAAATATCCGCCATCGGCGGATTTCGTGCTGGCGACGCTGGGCGTGGGGCTGATCGTGCTCGCCGCGTTCGAACGGTTGCCGGATCGCGCCGCGACGTTTCTGGCGGTGCTCGGCGGCGCGCCGCTATTCTTCTATCTGCTCCACCTCTATCTGCTGAACGGGCTGAACCAGCTGTGCCGTCTGCTGCTGGGCGTGGCGGGTCCGGTCAACGTGCCGAACGTCGCCGCACTATGGCTGCTGGCGGCCGGGATCGCGGTGCCCTGCTGGTTCGCCACCCGTGCCTTCGGCCGGATCAAGCGGCGGAGCAGCGCATGGTGGATGCGCTATCTATAGCTCGCCACGCATCCGCCGCTGGTGGTATTTCACCCGCACGGTAATGCCCAGCACCATCAGGAAGAAGGCGAGGCCGAGCACCGCCGCGGGCACCGCCACCGGCATCGGCAGCACCTTCGCCCGGAGCGCCGCGAGCAGCGCGCCCAGCACCGCCAGCCATACCGCGCCCATCCGCAGCGGCCGCGCGATCTGCTTCAGCTCGGCCTTATAGGCGGCGCGCTCGGCGGGATCGTTCAGGTTCGGCGGGGTCGGCATGTCCAGTCTTCCTTCAGCAGCCCGTAGAGCGTGGTGTCGCGGATGCCGATATGGGTCTCCCATTCGGCCCGCAGCACGCCTTCCAGCCGGAAGCCCAGCCGCTCGAGCAGCCGGCGCGAATACACATTGTCCGGGTCCGTGTCCGCAAAAACCCGCCGCTGGCCTTCGACGAGGAACAGGTGCTCGATCACGGTGGCGATCGCCTCCTCGGCCAGCCCCTGCCCCCAGTGCGACCGGGCGAGGAGATAGCCGATCTCGCTGACCTTCGCCCGCCGCTCGCCCACCGCGACATAGCCGATCGCGGCGTCTTCGGTGGCGGGCAGGATCGCCCAGACCCGCCAGGCGGGATCGCCGCGGCCGAAGCTGGCGCGGGTCTGGTCGATCGTCTCGTGCGGCGGATGGCTCCACCATCGCATCAGCGCGGGATCGGCCAAGCTGGGGAACAGCGCCTCGGCATCCTCCACGCCGCGGGGCCGCAGCCGCAGCCTTGGGCTCGTCAGGGTCGGGGTGCCCCGCGCGGCACCCTCGCGCTCAGCGATTGCCACCGATCAGATCACCCAGCCCGCCCAGCACCGAACCCTCGCCGCGATTATGCCCGCCGCCCATGCCGGCCGCCATCATCCGGCCCGCCAGCCGGGCGAAGGGCAGCGACTGGATCCACACCTTGCCCGGACCGCGCAGCCGGGCGAAGAACACGCCCTCGCCGCCGAACAACATGCTGCGCACCCCGCCTACCGAGACCAGGTCGAAATCGACCGAGGGAGTCAGCGCCGCCAGGCAGCCGGTGTCGACGTGCAGCTCCTCACCCGGCGCAAGCTCACGCTCGACGATCGCGCCACCCATCTGGACGAACACCCAGCCATCGCCGTCCAGCCGCTGCATGATGAAGCCTTCGCCGCCGAACAGCCCGGTCATCACCCGGCGCTGAAAGGCGATGCCCATCTGGACGCCCTTGGCGGCGGCGAGAAACGAGTCTTTCTGGCAGATCAGCGTGCCGCCGATATCGGCGAGGCGCAGCGGCACGATGGCGCCGGGCGTCGGCGAGGCGAAGGCGACGCGCGCCTTGCCGCTGCCCTGGTGGGTGAACACGGTGGTGAACAGCCCCTCGCCCGTCACCAGCCTTTTGCCGGCGCCGAGCAGCTTGTCCATGAAGCCGCCGCCGGCATTGCTGCCGTCGCCGAACACGGTCTGCATCGTGATCGGTGCATCCTTCCAGACCATCGCGCCGGCTTCCGCCACCGCGCTCTCGCCAGGATCGAGCTCGATCTCGACGAACTGGAGTTCCTGGCCCTTGATCTCGAAATCGATATCGTCGGCATAGCCGTCGCGGCGCGTGTGCGACCAGGGGCTCATCGGCGGCATTCGTCTCTCCTGTATGTGGTGCAGCGGCGTACTACACCAAAGGCCAACGGTCGGAAATCCTCCCGACACACCAGTCGTAATTCCCGCGAAGGCGGGAATCCATTTGCCAGGATGGCAGGGATGGCGCCGCAGCGCTCCCATCAATGGATCCCCGCCTTCGCGGGGATGACGGTGGGTTGGGTGGGTTGGCCTCCCCATCGCCCGGGGTGACAGGCGGGGTGCGCTGTGCCATTGCGCAATTTAATTACAACAGATGAGTCGGCGTGCAGCCGGCCCGCAGGAGAGTAGCATGCGTGTGATCGACCATGTGATCGCAGGAGCGGCAGGCGCAGGCAGCAGCCGCCGCTCGGACGTTTTCGACCCCAATAGCGGCGCGGTGCAGGCGCAGGTCACGCTCGGCACCGCCGCCGATCTCGATCGTGCGATCGCCGCGGCGCAGGCCGCCCAGCCCGGCTGGGCTGCGACCAATCCGCAGCGCCGCGCCCGCGTGATGTTCCGCTTCAAGGAATTGGTCGAGGCGAACATGGAGGCACTCGCCCACATGCTGTCGTCCGAGCATGGCAAGGTGATCGCCGATTCGAAGGGCGACATCCAGCGCGGGCTCGAGGTGATCGAGTTCGCCTGCGGCATCCCCCACGCGCTCAAGGGCGAGTATACGCAAGGGGCCGGCCCCGGCATCGACGTCTATTCGATGCGGATGCCGCTCGGCATCGGCGCAGGCATCACGCCGTTCAACTTTCCCGCAATGATCCCGATGTGGATGTTTGGGGTAGCGATCGCCTGCGGCAACGCCTTCATTCTCAAGCCGTCCGAGCGCGACCCCTCGGTCCCCGTCCGCCTCGCCGAGCTGATGCTCGAGGCGGGCGCTCCCGCCGGAATTCTCCAGGTGGTGCAGGGCGACAAGGAGATGGTCGACGCGATCCTCGACCATCCCGCGATCGGCGCGGTGAGCTTCGTCGGCTCGTCGGACATCGCGCATTACGTCTACCAACGCGGCGTGGCAGCAGGAAAGCGCGTCCAGGCGATGGGGGGCGCCAAGAACCACGGCATCGTCATGCCCGATGCCGATCTCGACCAGGTCGTGGCCGACCTCTCCGGCGCCGCGTTCGGTTCGGCCGGCGAGCGCTGCATGGCGCTGCCGGTGGTGGTGCCGGTTGGCGACAAGACCGCGGATGCGCTGCGCGAAAAGCTGATCCCGGCGATCGAGGCGCTGCGCGTGGGTGTCTCCACCGATGCCGAGGCGCAGTACGGTCCGGTGGTCAACGCCGCGCACAAGGCCCGCGTCGAGAGCTGGATCCAGACCGGCGTCGACGAAGGCGCCGAGCTGGTGATCGACGGCCGCGGCTTCCAGCTGCAGGGCCACGAGCAGGGCTTCTTCATCGGCCCGTCGCTGTTCGACCGCGTGACGCCGGCGATGAAAAGCTATCAGGAGGAGATCTTCGGCCCGGTCCTCCAGATCGTCCGCGCCCCCGATTTCGAGACCGCGCTGCGCCTGCCGAGCGAGCACCAGTATGGCAACGGCGTCGCGATCTTCACCCGCAACGGCCATGCCGCGCGCGAATTCGCCGCGCGGGTGAATGTCGGCATGGTCGGCATCAACGTGCCGATCCCGGTTCCGGTGGCGTATCACAGCTTCGGCGGCTGGAAGCGCTCGGCGTTCGGCGACGTCAACCAGCACGGCATGGAAGGCGTCCGCTTCTGGACCAAGGTGAAGACCGTCACCCAGCGCTGGCCCGACGGCGCGCCGGATGGCAGCAACGCCTTTGTCATTCCGACGATGGGGTAAGGATCTATGACGATCTCGTCGCTGATTGCGCTGGCCGCACTCTTCATACCGGGGAGCGTGTACGCTGACGGTGATAGAGTGTTCGAAGGACCGCAGCGATATTGCGGATTGCGGTTCGCGATCGACTTGCAGGCAGGGGAGCGGATCCGCCTGCGATATGGGCCGGACTACTTGCTGGAAGGGCTCGAAAGTCCGTCGGGTGGATTTGGCCTCTACGAAGGATTCGCACCACAGGATGGCCGTAGAACCGATAAGGTAGAAGCCGGTCTTAATAGGCCTACGTACCGCGTCGGCAGCCAGTCCGAAGGCTATGGCTACGTGGTTTGGACGGGCGACAATGCCCGCGAGTTCTACACGCATGTTTGGGGCCAAGTCTTCAAGGGTACGGCGGAAGACTATCCGCTGCTCCGCCGCCTCCAGTTCGGAGGTGCTGCCAAGCGCGGCTGTGCAAAACCTTCAGTTGAGCAACAATCATGACCCACCAGTTCGACCTCACCGACGACCAGCGCCAGATCCAGGAGATGGCGCAGAAGTTCACCGCCGATGCGATCACCCCGCACGCGGCCGAATGGGACGAGAAGCACATCTTCCCCCGCGAAACGATCAAGGCGGCCGCCGAGCTCGGCTTCGCGGCGATCTATGTCTCGGAGGAATCGGGCGGCATCGGCCTCGGCCGGCTGGAGTCCGCGTTGATCTTCGAGGCGATGGCCTATGGCTGCCCCTCGACCAGCGCGTTCATCTCGATCCACAACATGGCCGCCTGGATGATCGACCGCTTCGGCGCGCCGGCCGTGAAGGACAAGTACCTCCCCAGCCTCGTCACCATGGACCGGCTGGCCAGCTATTGCCTCACCGAACCGGGCTCGGGTTCGGACGCGGCCGCGCTCAAGACCCGCGCGGTCCGCGACGGTGATCACTATGTCGTCAACGGCTCGAAGCAGTTCATCTCGGGCGGCGGCGAGAACGATCTCTACCTCACCATGGTCCGCACCGGCGAGGACGGCCCCAAGGGCATTTCCTGCCTCGCGATCGAGAAGGACATGCCCGGCGTCAGCTTCGGCGCGCAGGAGCGCAAGCTCGGCTGGCACAGCCAGCCCACCGCACAGGTGATCCTCGACAATGTCCGCGTGCCGGTGGAGAATCTGATCGGTGCCGAGGGCGAGGGCTTCCGCATCGCGATGATGGGGCTGGACGGCGGCCGGCTCAATATCGGCGCGTGCTCGCTGGGCGGCGCGCAGCGCTGCCTCGACGAGGCGGTGCGCTATACCCGGGAGCGCAAGCAGTTCGGCAAGGCGATCGCCGACTTCCAGAACACCCAGTTCACCCTCGCCGACATGGCGACCGAGCTGGAGGCGGCGCGCGCGCTGCTCTATCTCGCCGCCGCGAAGGTGACCGCCGGCACGCCCGACAAGACCCGCTTCGCCGCGATGGCCAAGCGCCTCGCGACCGACACCGGCTCCTCGGTGGTCGATCGCGCGCTGCAGCTGCATGGCGGCTATGGCTATCTGATGGACTATC
Organism: Sphingomonas sp. R1; assembly: GCF_025960285.1. Taxonomy (GTDB): domain Bacteria; phylum Pseudomonadota; class Alphaproteobacteria; order Sphingomonadales; family Sphingomonadaceae; genus Sphingomonas. The sequence continues at coordinate 1,752,410 of NZ_CP110111.1, forward strand.
CGATCGAGCGCTTCTGGCGGGATCTCCGCGTGCATTCGATCCTCGAGGGCACCAACCAGGTGATGCGGATGATCGTCGGCCGGGAGCTGGTGCGCGAATGAGCGACGTCCTGACGCAGATCGAAGGCCCCGTAGCGCGCCTCCGTCTCAACCGGCCCAAGGCATTGCACGCGCTCAACACCGCCATGTGCCAGGCGATGCTCGACGCACTGGATGCGTGGGAAGGCGATAACGCCGTCCACATCGTGCTGCTCGACCATGCCGAGGGTCGCGGCTTCTGCGCCGGCGGCGATATTCGGATGATCGCGGACAGCGGCGCACGCGACGGCGCCGAAGCCGCCGACTTTTTCCGCCTGGAATATCGGCTCAACCACCGGTTGTTCACCTATCCCAAGCCGATCGTGGCCTTTGTTGACGGCGTGGTGATGGGCGGCGGAGTCGGCATCTCGCAGCCGGCGCGGTACCGGGTGGCGACCGAGAACACCAAGTTCGCCATGCCCGAGACCGGCATCGGCCTGTTCCCGGACGTGGGTGGCGGCTGGTATCTCTCGCGCCTGCCGGGGCGGATGGGCGAGTATCTTGCGCTCACCGGCCACCGTCTCGACGGCGCCGAGTGCCTCGCCCTTGGTCTCGCCACCCATTACCTCCCCGCGGAGGCGCTGGAGTCGGCCAAGGCGCAGATCGCCGCTGCGCCCGACAAGGCACTGGCCATCCTGAACGACCTGTCCATCGCGCCGCCGATCGCGAAGATCCTCGCGCATTATGCCGATATCGACCGGCTGTTCGCGGGCGACAGCGTCGAAGATATCCTCGCTGCGCTCGAGGCGGAGGGCACCGACTGGGCGATGACGACGCTCGCCACGCTGCGCACCAAGTCGCCCCAGGCCTGCAAGGTGTCGCTCCGCATCGTCCGTGAGGGTCGCGACATGCCCGATTTCGCGGCCGAGATGGTGCAGGAATATGCCGTCGCCACCCGCGTCTGCCGGCTGCCCGATTTCGCCGAGGGCGTCCGCGCCGTGATCCTCGACAAGGACAATGCCCCGCGCTGGTCGCCTGCTACCCCGCAAGCGGTGGACAGCGCCGCGATCGACGCCATCTTCGCGCCGTTGCCGACAGACTCGGCCTGGCAGCCCTGAACGGAGAAGCCCATGTCTTCCTATGAAACCCTGCTCGTCGAACAGCGCGGCGCGGTCACGCTTATCACGCTCAACCGTCCCAAGGCATTGAACGCGCTCAACAGTCAGGTGCTGACCGAGCTGCTCGACGTGATGCGCGCCTTCGATGCCGATCCGTCACAGGGCTGCGCGGTGCTCACCGGCAGCGAAAAGGCCTTCGCCGCCGGCGCCGACATCAAGGAGATGCAGGCACAAGGCTTTGCCGACATGTACGGCCATGACTTCTTCGCCGGCTGGGACGCCTTCACCCGCACCCGCAAGCCGATCATTGCCGCCGTGTCGGGCTATGCGCTGGGCGGCGGCTGCGAAGTGGCGATGATGTGCGACTTCATCCTCGCCGCGGACACCGCCAAGTTCGGCCAGCCCGAGATCAAGCTGGGCGTCTCGCCCGGCATGGGTGGCTCGCAGCGGCTGACCCGGGCGGTGGGCAAGGCCAAGGCGATGGAGATGTGCCTCACCGGCCGGATGATGGACGCCGCCGAAGCCGAGCGCGCGGGCCTCGTCAGCCGTATCCTGCCCGCCGCCGAGCTGGTGGAAGAAGCGGTGCAGACCGCCGCCACGATCGCCGCGATGCCGCCGCTGGCGGTCAAGGCCAACAAGGAGATGGTCAACGTCGCCTTCGAGACGACGCTCGCTCAGGGCGTCCAGTTCGAGCGCCGCCTGTTCCACGCGCTGTTCGGCACCGAGGACCAGAAGGAAGGCATGACCGCCTTCGTCGAGAAGCGTCCGGGGAACTGGACCGGGCGTTGAGGTACTCGGAGGGGGAATCCCCTCCTCCTTCGTCATCCCGGCGAAAGCCGGGATCCATTGCCCTCAACGCTCCAGCTCCTGCCCCAGCGGAGTGGCGAATGGATCCCGGCTTCCGCCGGGGTGACGGAAGTAAGCGTCAGGACTTGAGAGGAAGCAAATGGCACGCGTAGCATTTATCGGCCTGGGCAATATGGGCGGCGGCATGGCGGCGAACCTCGCCAAGGCCGGTCACGACGTCCGCGCCTTCGACCTGTCCGCAGAGGCGCTGGAGCGCGCGAAGAAGGCCGGCTGCCTGCCCGCCGCCAACGCAGCCGAAGCGATTGCCGGCGCCGAGGCGATCATCACCATGCTGCCCGCCGGGCGCCATGTGGAGGCGCTCTACACCGAGACCCTGCTCGACCATGCCGAGGCGGGCGCGATCCTGATCGACTGCTCGACGATCGACGTCGACACCGCCCGCCGCGTCGCCGAGGCGGCAACCCAGCGCGGGCTGCTCGCGGTCGACGCGCCGGTCTCCGGCGGGATCGCCGCGGCCAATGGCGGCACGCTCACCTTCATGGTCGGCGGCAGCGTCGCGGCGTTCGAGCGGGCCGAGCCTTATCTCGCCGCCATGGGCAAAGCGGTGATCCATGCCGGTGTCGGCGGCGCAGGCCAGGCGGCGAAGATCTGCAACAACATGATCCTCGGCGCGACAATGGTCGCGACCTGCGAGGCCTTCGCACTCGCCGAGAAGCTGGGCCTCGACCAGCAGCGCTTCTTCGACATCGCCTCGGTCTCGTCGGGCCAGAGCTGGTCGATGACGAGCTATTGCCCGGTCCCCGGCGTCGGCCCCGAGACACCGGCGGACCGCGACTATCAGGGCGGGTTCGCCGCCCCCCTGATGCTCAAGGACCTCAAGCTGGCGCTCGAAGCCGCAGCGAGCGTCGGCGCGCATGTGCCGATGGGCGAGCGTGCCGAACAGCTCTATGCGGCGTTCGTCGCGGGCGAGGGTGCGGGGCTGGACTTTTCGGGGATCATCAAGACCCTGCGCTGAGCAGGGTCACCCGCCCTTGGCGCGACTTGCCAGCAGGTCCTGGGTCAGCACCTGCGGCAGCACCTCGGGCGCGTCCTGCCCCGGCTTGTACCAGAGGTAGAGCGGCACCCCGGCGCGGTTATGCGCCTCGATGAAACGGCCGAGCGTGGCGTCGCCGTTGGTCCAGTCGCCGACCAGCACCGCGACTTTGCCATCTGCAAGCGTCTTCTCGACCGCGGCGGTCTCGATCACCGCCTTCTCGTTGACCTTGCAGGTCAGGCACCAGTCGGCGGTGAAATAGGCGAAGACCGGCCGTCCCTGCGCCTGCAGCTCGGCTAGGCGCGCTTCGCTGAACGGCTCGGCCCCGGCCATCGCCGACGGCGCGCCGCCCGCCGCAGCCGGGCGAACGAGCGCGATGCCACCAAGAGCAAGGAGCACCAGCGGCAACGCCGGAAGCCAGGCATACGCGCGCCCCTTGGCCTGACGGGCACCGGCCCACCACAGGCCCAGCGTCGCCAGCAGCGTCGCGGCCAGCCCGATCGTCATCCCATCGACGCCCGCCTGTTTGCCCAGCACCCAGGCGAGCGCCAGCGCAGTGAGGAACATCGGGATCGAGAGGATATGCCGCATGGTCGCCATCCACGCGCCCGGCTTGGGCAGCTTGCGGCGGAAGGCAGGCACGAAGCCCAGCAGAAGGAACGGCAGCGCGATGCCCAACCCCAACCCGCCGAAGATCGCCAGCCCGGCGAACCAGGGCAGCACCAGCGCCGCGCCCAGTGCCGAGGCCATGAACGGTCCGGTGCACGGCGTGGCAATGAACGCCGCCAGCGCACCGGTGGCAAAGGCCCCGCCATGCCCCTTGCTCGCGGCGCGGTTGACGAAGGCAGGTGTCGTGATCTCGAACAGCCCCGCCAGGTTGAAGGCGATGGCGGCGACAAGCAGCAGCAGCACCAGGATCACCCGCGGATCCTGCAACTGGAACGCCCAGCCCACCGTTGCCCCGGCCGCGCGCAGCCCAAGCAGCAGTCCCCCCAGCGCGAGGCACACCGCCACCACGCCGGCGGTATAGGCCAGCGCCTCGGCGCGCGGGCTGCCCTGGTCGTCATTGGCCTTGGCCAGGCTCAGCGCCTTGAGGCTGAGGATCGGGAACACGCAGGGCATGACGTTCAGGATCAGACCGCCCAGCACCGCCGCGAAGAAGGCGCCGGTCGCCGCCAGCCAGGGCGTCGCGGCACCGGCGGGTTTTGCCGGCGGCACCGCGCCGGGCTTGGCAGCAACGGTGAGACCCTGCCCATCGATCGCGAGGACGCCTTCCAGCGCGGGCGGTGTGGTGCGCGCCTTCGTCTCGATCAACAGCCGATCGCCGTCGCGGGCGACGGTCTGCGGCGCGGCATAGTCGACGGCATTGGCGGTCAGCGGATAGAAATACACGTCCTTCGCCGCTGCACCGGCCGGATAGGGTACCGCGAGACGCAGCACGCCATTCTCCGCCTGGAAGCTGGCCGGGGTACTAAGCGGTCTGGGCAGCTTCGCCCGCCAGCCGTCGAACCTTGCCCGCGTCGCCGGATCGATCGCGCCGTCGCCGATGGTAAGGCTGGTCTCCAGCTCGGCCTTTTCCGGCACGCACAGCGTGTCGGTGCAGACGAGATAATCGAGCTTGAGCTTCACCGGCACCACGCCGCTGGCATCGGCAGGGAGGTGCAGCGTCGTCAGCCGGACGAAGGTGCCTTCATATACATAGTTCATCAACCCGGCGATCAGGAGCCGCTGTGGCACCGGGTAGCGGAACGCCTCGGCGCGCGCGCCCGCCGGCAGCGTCCAGTGCGCTTCGGCGGGCAGGCCCGCGTCGCCGGGATTCTGCCAATAGGCGTGCCATTTCGGATCGGGCGTGGAGACCAGCGCCAGCGTCACGTCGCTGCCCGGCTTGGGGCTTGCCGTTTCGGCGACCAGCTCGCTGCGGACATGGGGTCCCTTGGCGAATCCCTGTGCCATCGCGGGCGCGCCGCCGAGCAAGAGCAGCAGGAGCGACATCAAAGCGAAACGAAGCTGGGCCATGGCCCCGTCCTTGCCCAGTTCGCCGCGTTCGACAATAGCTGGGTGCACCAACGTCCACCCGTGCCCGGAGCCGGCCCGAATGAAACTGCTTGCCCCCTTCGCCGCCGCCGTCGCGCTGGCCGCCACCCCCGCTCTCGCCCAGCAGAGCGCGCCTGTGCCCGCTGCCCCGGCAACGCCGCCCAAGCTGGTGGTGGTGATCTCGGTCGACCAGTTCTCCGCCGATCTGTTCGCCGAATATCGCGCGCAGTTCACCAGCGGTTTCGCCCGCCTGATGACCGGCGCGGTGTTCCCGGCGGGCTATCAGAGCCATGCCGCCACCGAGACCTGCCCGGGGCACTCGACCATCCTCACCGGCGATCATCCCGCACGCACCGGAATCATCGCCAATGACTGGACCGACTTCGCCGCGCCCCGCGCCGACAAGACCGTCTATTGCGCCGAGGACGAGACCGTGCCGGGCACGGACTCCAACCACTATACCGTTTCCGACAAGCATCTGAAGGTGCCGACGCTGGGCGAATGGATGAAGGCGGCCGACCCGCAGTCGCGCGTCGTCTCGGTCGCGGGCAAGGATCGCGCGGCGGTGATGATGGGCGGCCACAAGGTGGACGAGCTCTGGTGGTGGGACGGCAAGGCGTTCGTATCCTATGCCGGCCGGACCGCCCCGGAGGCGGTGACCAAGATCAACGCCGCCACCACCGCGCGCATCGCCGAGGCACAGACGCCGCTCGACCTGCCCGCGTTCTGCCGCCCGCGCAGCCGCGCCATCCCGGTCAGCGCCACGAAGACCGTCGGCGATGGCCGCTTCGCGCGCGCCGCCGGCGATGCCAAAGCCTTCCGCATCTCGCCCGAGTTCGACGACGCGGTGCTGGCGCTGGGCGCCAGGCTGGCGACCGACATGAAGCTCGGCCAGCAGGGGCATACCGATCTGCTGATCCTCGGTGCGTCGGCAACGGATTATGTCGGCCACACCTATGGCACCGAAGGCAGCGAGATGTGCCTGCAGCTCTTCTCGCTCGACCAGACGCTGGGCCGGCTGTTCGATGCACTGGATCGCACCGGCGTCGATTATCAGGTGGTGCTTACCGCCGACCATGGCGGCCATGATCTGCCGGAGCGCCACCGCGAACATGGTGCGCCCACCGAGCAGCGCATCACCGCCGAGGTGACCACCACCAGCATCAGCCGCGCGCTGGCCGGCAAGCTCAGCCTGACCGGCCCGGTCCTGGTCGGCGGCCCGGGGGGTGACGTGTACGTCTCGCCCGCCGTTCCGCAGGCCAAGCGCGCTGCCGTGCTCGCCGAAGCGGTAAAGCTTTATGCGGCAAACCCGCAGGTGCAGGCAGTGTTCACCCGCGCCCAGATCGAGGCGACGCCGATCGTCCACACGCCGCCCGAGACCTGGAGCCTGATCGAGCGCGCCCGCGCCTCCTATGATCCGCAGCGTTCGGGCGACCTGATCGTGGCGCTCAAGCCACGCGTCACGCCGATCCTCGATCCGGGTGTCGGCAATGTCGCCACGCATGGCAGCTTTTGGGACTATGACCGCCGCGTGCCGATCCTGTTCTGGCGCAAGGGTATGACCGGCTTCGAACAGCCGCTGTCGGTGGAGACGGTCGACATTGCCCCGACGCTGGCCGCGGTGATCAAGGTGCCGGTGCCAGGGGAGATCGACGGCCGCTGCCTGGACATCGACGCGGGCACCGGCGACAGCTGCAAGTGATCAAGCTCCTCCCCGGCACGGGGAGGACTTTCTGGTCAGCGCCGCTCGAAGGCGCGCATTCCGGTCAGCCGGTTGTTCGTGACCGAAATCCGCCCGCCGGACAGGTCCGCCACGAACGCCGGATCGACCGGCGCGCCGGGTGCGAGGGCTGCGATATTGCCTTCCACCCGCAGCCCGTCGGTCGGGTAGGTTCGCGCTTCCGCCGCCACCACGATCAGCCCGGAGCGATTCTCCTTCGCCCTTCCCTGCACAAACATGTTCTGCGCGATGAGTCCCGTGCCCCCCTCGGCCAGGTCGATCATATAGTTGGTCTTGGTGCCCGCGCTGTCGTCGAAGCTGTTGTCGGTAATCGCCACGCGGCGCGCGCGCAGCTTCACATAGTGCCCGCCGGTGCCGCGCTCGAAGCGGCTATGAGTGATCGTCACCAGCCCATCCACCGTCAGATACACCGAATGCGAACAGCTCGGTGATTCGTCGCACTGGCCGAGCCCGGCAAAGCTCGATCGATCGATGGTGATGCTGCGTACCGTCGGGTGCCCGCCGCCGAGGATGCCTTCCTGACTGTCGCGGAAGGTCGATCGGGTGACGGTGAGGTCGCCCATCTCGATACGGATGCCGGCGCCGTTGCCGTCGCCCACCCGGAACTTGCGGAAGACGATCCCGTCCACGACCGATCCGCGCCCGCGCAGCACGAACGCCGCCTTGCCTTCGCACACGGTGCTCTCGAAGATCGCCGTGCCCGACTGCACTGCCTTGTAGGTGATCCGTCCCGCCGCCTGCACTACGCACTGATGGTAGGTGCCGGGCGTGATCAGGATCGTCGCTGTTCCGTCCCGCACCGACTCCACCGCGGCTGCGAGCGTGGCAAAGCCCTGCCCCGTCTCGGCAATGGTAAAGGGCTGGACGGCGGCGAGCAGCGCAAGGAGGATCGACATCTCGGCATCCTGCCACCGCTCCCGTTAAAATATCGCGCCGTTGCGAAGGCTTGCACATTCCCCGCTTGTGCGCCGCAACGAAGCATTGCAGCATGCACCCAATGGGCCACTCGGGCGTTTGGGAGCATCGATGGGATCACGGGGGGCGTTCGACGAAATCTGGGGGCATGGCGGGCCGGAGCAGCCGCGCGCCGAGTTCTCCACCCTGTCGCAATGGATCGCGGACACTCCCGCCGACGAATTGCAGCGGCGCCAGCAATCGGCGGAGGCCGCGTTCCGGCAGCTCGGCATCACCTTCGCCGTCTATGGCGACAGCGACGCCGCCGAGCGCATCATTCCCTTCGACATCGTGCCGCGCATCTTCCTCCAGCGCGAATGGCAGAAGCTGAGTGAGGGACTCGTCCAGCGGGTCGAGGCGATCAACGCTTTCCTGGAGGACATTTACGGCGCCCGCCGCATCCTCGACGAAGGCATCATCCCGCCCGAGCTGATCCTGCGCAACGAGCAGTTCCGCCCGGAAGTCGCCGGCATCCGTCCGCCGCACGGCGTCTGGGCGCATATCTGCGGGATCGATCTGGTGCGCACCGGGCCGGACGAATTCTACGTGCTGGAAGACAATGCCCGCACACCGTCGGGCGTCTCGTACATGCTCGAAAATCGCGAGGCGATGATCCGGCTCTGCCCCGAGCTTTTTCGCGATTTCCGCGTAGCCCCGGTGGACAGCTATCCGGACATGCTGCTGGAGACGATGCGCTCCGTCGCGCCCTCGGGGCGGGCACGGCCGGTATGCGTCGTGCTGACGCCGGGCCATTTCAACTCTGCCTATTACGAGCACAGCTTCCTCGCCGATTCGATGGGCGTCGAGCTGGTCGAGGCCGCCGACCTCGTGGTCGATGACGACATCGTCTATATGGAGACGATCGCCGGCCGCGTGCGGGTGGACGTGATCTATCGCCGCATCGACGACGACTTTCTCGATCCCTTGGTGTTCAAGCCCGATTCGCTGCTCGGCGTGCCCGGGCTGATCGCGGCCTATCGCGCGGGCAATGTCGCGCTGCTCAATGCACCGGGCAACGGCATCGCCGACGACAAGGCGATCTACAGCTATATGCCCGAGATCGTCCGTTTCTACTCGGGCGGCGAAGCCCGGCTGCCCAATGTCGAGACCTGGCGGTGCCGCGAGCCGCAGGCGCTGAAATATGTGCTCGATCATCTGCCCGAGCTGGTGGTGAAGCTGGTCGACGGTTCCGGCGGATACGGCATGCTGGTCGGCCCCACCGCGACCACGGAGCAGATCGAGACCTTCCGCGCCGCGCTGATCGCCGAGCCGCACCGCTATATCGCGCAGCCCACGCTGGCGCTCTCCACCGTGCCGACGCTGACCGAGAAAGGCCTGGCGCCGCGCCATGTCGATTTCCGCCCCTTCGTGCTGACCGGCAGCGACAGGGTGCGCGTGGTTCCCGGCGGCCTGACACGCGTCGCGCTGCGCGAGGGATCCCTGGTGGTCAATTCCAGCCAGGGCGGCGGCACCAAGGATAGCTTCGTGCTGCTGGGAGACGCGGCATGATGATGCTCTCCCGCACCGCCGCTGCGCTCTACTGGCTCGGCCGCTATGTCGAGCGTGCGGACTTCATCGCACGGCTGGTGGAGGCGACGATCCGCCTCGACGCGCTCTCCGCTCGCCCGGCCGGCGAGGCGGCGTGGCAAAGCGCGCTCGCCGTCAGCTATACCGACGAAGCGTTCGCCGCGACCGGCCACCCGGCGGTGCAGGCGCATGTCGCCCGCTTCCTGACGCTGGAAGCCAGCCACCCCGGCTCGATCATCCGCTGCCTAGAAATGGCGCGCAACAATGCCCGCGCGGTGCGCACCGCGCTCACCCGCGAGGCCTGGACCGCGATCAACCGCGCCTGGTGGCTGTTCGCCAACCGTGCCTCGACCGGCGGGTTTACCGAGACGCTCAACCTTGTCGAGCAGATCAAGGGCGAAACGCGCGGCTTCGAAGGCGCGATCCACCGGATGATGCGCAACGAGGCGACGTTGCTGATTCAGCTCGGCGCCGCGATCGAGCGGGCGGACAACACCGCCCGGCTGGTCGATGTGAAATATCACCTGCTGCTGCCGGCAGGCGAAAGCGTCGGCGGCGCGGTCGATCGCGACCAGTGGACGACGATCCTCCAGACCGTCTCCGCGGTCACCGCCTATCGCTGGCTCTATTCGGAAGGGCTACGGCCAGACAATGTGATCGACCTGCTGGTCAGCCGCACCGAGCTGCCGCGCAGCCTCGCCGCCTGTGTCGAGGAATCCGTGGCGCTGCTCAGCCAGCTCGCCAAGCGCACCGGCCTGCAGGGCGAGGCCGATCGCATGGCCCGCGCCCGCCTTGCCCGCATCCAGAAGGCGCGCACGCCCGACATCATCGTCGGGGGCCTGCACGAATATCTGGAGAATTTCATCACCGAGAACGCGCTGCTCGACAGCGCAATCGCTCGCCAGTTCCGGTTCCTCTGATGCGCATCGCCGTCGAACATCGGTCCATCTACCGCTTCACCCAGCCCCAGGCGCGGATCGTGCAGATGCTGCGCCTGACCCCCTGCGACACGCAGCACCAGACGGTGGTGAGCTGGATGGTGGGCGTCGATTGCGACGCGCGCCTGCGCGATGCGGTGGATGGCTATGGCAACGCCGTTACGATGCTCTACGCCGAAGGGCCGATCGAGGCGATCGAGATCGCGGTTACCGGCGAGGTGCTGACCACCGACAATGCCGGCGTGCTGCGCGGCACGCCGGAGCCGCTACCCCCTGCGCTGTTTCTGCGCTCAACGCCGCGCACCGTGCCAAGCCCCGAACTCGCCGGCTTCGCGGCCGATGTGAGCGGGGGGACGACCGACCCGATCGAGAAGCTCCACCGGCTCAACCAGGCGCTGCACGCCCGCTTCCGCTGCGTGCCGGACGCCCCCGATACCGGCCTCACCGCGGCGCAGGCCTTTGCCGGCAAGGCGGAGGCATCGCGCGACGTCGCGCAGATGTTCGTCGCCGCCGCGCGGACGCTGGAGGCGCCGGCCCGCTATGTCTCGGGCTATCATCTCGACGGCACCCAGCAATGCGCGCCGCACGCCTGGTGTGAGGCTTGGATCGACGGGCTTGGCTGGGTGGCGTTCGATCCCGTGACCGGCCTGTCGCCCGATGACGGCTATGTCCGGGTCGCCGTGGGCCTGGATTCGGAGGGCGCCGCGGCGGTCGCCGGGCACCGTATCGGGCATGGCGACGAACAGCTCGCGGTGGATCTGCACGTCGACCGCCTGGGCAACGAGGAATAGGTCTCCGCCGTCGCTACCGAGCGCCGGGGCCTGCCCGGCGCTGGAATAAATTGCGTCGTGCGGTCGTCTTGGGTCGCAGAGTTAGCCGTCCACGCGAGCGGCGGACGGCATTGGCAGCTCCCCCTCCTCAGGCGAATGCGGCAGCTACCGCGCTGGGCATTGCGCCGACCAGGTCTTCGTCCTCCAGCAGCGCCCAGCCGGTGGGACCCAGCACCTCGATCGGGCGATAGCGGGTCTTGTAGGCCATCCGTGCGCTGCCCTTCACCCAATAGCCCAGATAGACATAGGGCAACCCGGCCGCGCGCGCGCGCAGGATATGATCGAGGATGATGAAGTTGCCCATCCCGGGCCGCGCTTCGTCATCGGTGACGAAATAGCTGTAGATCATCGACAGCCCGTCGCCCTGCTGGTCGGTGATGCACGCGCCGACCAGCCGCCCGCGCTCGCCGTCCACCGACGGTTCGCGATACTCGACGACATAGGAACTGACCGGCGACTGCTCGACCATATCGGCATAGTCGCTCTCGTCCATCGCCGCCATGCCGCCACCGGGGTGGCGCGTATCGAGATAGCGCTTGAGCAGCGCATACTGCTCGCCGGTCGCCCAGGGCTTGCACGCGGTGACTTCCAGGTCGCCATAGCGCTTGAGCAGCTTGCGCTGGGTGGCATTGGGCTGGAAACCCTCCGTGACCACGCGCACCGAAACGCACGCGGTACAACCCGCGCAACTCGGCCGATAGGCGACCGACTGGCTGCGGCGAAAGCCGATGCGGCTCAGCGCATCATTCAGTTCGCCGGCGTGCTGGCCGGTGAGTTCGGTGAAGATCTTCCGTTCCTGGCGGCCGGGAAGGTACGGGCAGGGCGACGGACTCGTAACGAAGAAACGCGGAAAACGAGATAATGCGGTCACCGCTCAGCCGTCCTCTTCTCCATCGGGCCGTCCCGACCAGCCCCTCTTAGAAGACTATGGGGCTGGAAGCGCATGATGAAAAGCGCGTTTACCATCAATCAGGACCATTCCAGAGGCCGCCGCGTTCCCACGTGACGCGGAACGAGACGAATCCCGCCGCCGCTAACCATGGATCGCGCTTGGCAGGCGGGGTCGCACCGGGTTGCCCCCGCCAGCGATCTCACGGGGCGATTCGATTCGCAGCCTCAGGACGCGGGCGCGTTGCCGAGTCCCAGGGCATCGAGCGCCGCCCCGACGCCATCCTCCGCTGCCAGCGCGAAGGCGGCGCGCCGGGCATGCGCGGCAATGCCCTCGTCTGCCAGCAGCATCCGGATCGTCGCGGCAGCGCGCGCAGGGGTGTAACGGCGCTTGGGCAGCGACAGACCCAGCCCGGCGCGCACGATCCGCGCGGCATTGTCGAATTGGTCGCCGAAGATCGGGCAGACAAGCTGCGGAACGCCTGCCCCGATCGCCTGTGCGGTCGTGCCGATGCCGCCATGCCCGATCACCGCCGCTGCCTGCCCGAACAGCTGGGAATGGGGTGCATAGCCGACGACCAGCACGTCCTCCCCCGCCAGCCCGGCATGGGTCGCCAGCAAATCCTCGCCGACCAGCAGCACGGCCCTTCGCCCCAGTCGCCGCGCCGCCTCGGCACTGGCGGCGTAGAAGCCGTCTTCGGCATAGACCGCCATGCTGCCCAGCGTGAATACCAGCGGCGGCGGCCCGGCCGCGAGGAAGGTCTTGAGCGCCGGCGACAGGCCCTGCCCGCCAAAGCCGCCATCGTAGAAGACGAAGCCGGTCTGGACGAAGCTGGCAGGCGTATCGGACGGTGCGGGCGAAAAGGCGGTCGACCACAGGCCCACCGCCCGGTCGACCGCCAGCGGTCCGGCCAGGACCTCGTTGCCAGCGAAGGGGGGCGCGCCGGCATCCGCCCGCAGCTGCGCGAACGGCTCCAGGCCCTTTGCGAAGCGCCGCTCGGCCAGCCGTAGCAGCGGGCGCACGGCACCCGGGCCGAACCAACGACGCAGCCGCACCAGCATGGTTTCCCCGCGGGTCAGCACCGGCGGATCTTCGGCGGAAAGTAGGGTGATCGGCTGCAGCAGCGCGGTCGCCAGCCGTACCCCCGCCGCCTGCGCGGCGATGCGCGCATGGATCGAAAAGCTGCTGGCGACCACCAGATCGGCGCCGGTCACCACGGGCTTGAGGTCCGCCAGCGTCACCCCGGCATAAGGCACCAGTACCCGGTTGATGATGAAATCGAAATCCTGCGCGATCGCGCGCGCGATCTCGCCCTCATCCATGCCGGTATCGGCGATCAGTTGCGGCCCGTCGGGGCGGATGGGGTGAAATTCGATGCCGTGCCGTTCCGCGATCGGACGCACCGACTCCGCACCGGCGAACACGGGAACATGCCCCCGCGCCTGCATGCCGAGCGCAAGCGCGATGAAAGGGTGCACATCTCCCAGCGTGCCCAGCGTCGCCAATACCACTCGCATCGATCGCCCCCATCTTCCCCAACCCAGCGGATATCGCGACTCACACTGGCAAGGTCAGGTCGTCCGCTCCGAGCCGAGCCTGGTCCGGCTCTCCAGCCGCTTTACGACCCGCCGGCCCAGCGCCACCGATGGCTGCTCCACATAGCGCTGCGACAGGAACGAGCAGAAAACGACGACCGTGAAGTAGGCCGGCATCAATATCAGCACCGCCATCACCCAGGACGAGAACAGCGGCCAAAGACTGATGACGAGCGCAAGAATGATCGTATGGAGAAGATACACGGAATAGCTGATCTTGCCAAGGAACTGCCATGCGCTCGAAGTGAAAAGCTTAGCATATACACAAACGAGGAAGAGCGACACGCCACCTAGGTAACCCGTATTCGCCGCTACGACGCCGATCAACTCGGTCTTTGTATGATGATAGGCAAGCGTATTCGCTGCGGATGCGCCAAACACCAGAAAGAACAGCGCCGCAGGATATAGCTTGGTCGCGATCGGGCCATAGCCGATGACCCGCATGCGGGTCAGCGCGCCGAAATGCATTGCCGCCAGGTAGGTGGGGATGCCGATCGGCAGGCTGCTCATCGGGTGATACCAGCGATAGACCCCACCAACCACGGCGATGCCCAGCAGGACGATCATCGCTGCGAAGTGCATAGGGAAGCTGTGGACGCGCTTGCCCAAAAACAGCGCATAACAGATGCCGTAGAAGAGCATCTCGATGAGCAGCGTCCAGTCGACGGTCAGGATATACGGGACGCCAACCATCCGGTGCAACAACGTCGCGTTCACGAGAAACTGGGGCGCGGTGATTGTGCGCATTCCAAGCGCGGTGAAGACCAGGCTCGCCAGGCAAATGGTCAGCCAGAAAGCGGGATAGATCCGGAAGAACCGGTTGATCGGGAAGGAAAGGGCCGGATTCCTGCCGCCGAAGCTGTAGGGAATCACGAAACCGCTGATGCAGAAAAATGCAACAACACCGACCCGCCCCGGGCTGAACAAATCGTAAAACCACGTGTTCGCCGCGACACTCACGGCAGCAGGTACGGACAGCTTGGTGAGGCTTTCCCCGAAATGCGTCAGCACGACTAACAGTGCGGCAATGCCTCTTAGACCATCGACCTCGGTGAACCTCTTGCCCTCGATCACGAAACTTTTCCTTTCCCCCGGAACTTTTCGGAATCCTTAGCTTTAGAGGCGCAATGCTGCCAGCGTTGATTGCGGTGCAGCGAGACCAAAAGGGGTCAGTCGGCCAATCGCTTGCGCGGGATACCGTGCGCCATTCAATTGCGGCCGCACCGCCCGTATCTTATTGCCTGGATCTGGTAGGGGACGCCGAGCACGAAGGGCTCCCTGCTCGATCGGATTGCCCGGCCCGAATCAACGGGCCTCATGGCACTGCAGGGATCGCGATGCTGGGAACAAGACGGGACATGCTGCGCGCTTCGGCTGGATTGGCGCTATTCTCCTGCGTCTCCTGCACGAGCGAGTCGAAGAGCGCCGATACCCAGGCCGTCCGAACCGAGCCCTTCCAGCCGCGGTTTCGACTGCCCGTCGAAAAGGGATTGATCGCGCGCTGGTCTGCCAACCAATCCACGATCGACGCCCCGGGGGGACGTGTTCGTTCGATCAGCGATCTCTCCCAAAGGCAGTGCACGGCGAGTGACGAGGGCTCCGGCCTTGGCCCGCAGCTTGTTCGATATGCAAACGGCATGCAGGCGCTCCGCTTCAATCAGGATGCCTTCCTGTCGGCGAACACGCCGCCGCTCGATCCACTAGCCTCGACGATCATCATCGTGCTCCGCGACCACAGCACGCGCGCGACGAACAAGACGATCGTGTCGTCCGGCAAACGCTCCACGACCGGTGGTGCGAAGCTGGCGTTTCTGTCCAATGCGGTTGCCGGGGAAGCCCCGTTTGTCGGCCGTGCGGGCGGCAGCCCCGATCCCATGGTGCGCCCGCACCTGCTCCTGGGGTGCCAGCTTCAGGTGGCGGGCTGGCGAAACGGTGCGCTGGGCGATCCGCGCGCTGGGCGGGATCAGGGCATCGGCCAGCGTTGCGGTGTGAATCGCAAGGCTGCAACGGTTGCCAATCGGCGCGGGGCCGTGGTGGCGGGGCTGGAAATCGGGCGGGATTCTGCCGCCGTCACGCCCCCGAGCACGCCCACCGCGCCACAGATCGGCTCCGGCAGCTGGTACAGCGGAGATATTCTGGACGTCATCGTCTATGACCGCGCGCTGAAGGACGCAGAATTTGATGCGGTGATGGCAGCGGCGGCCGATGCCTATCGCATCCCCGAAGTCACGGATCAGTTCGTCCTGGAGGGGGACAGCCGGATCTGCGGGATCCCACCCACCAGCACCTGCGACAACCCGGGAATGATGTTGACCGAACCCGGCGCGCCGCATGCGCTGCCGCCCTCGGTCCGCATGATCAACTACGCGGTGGGTGGCTCCTCCACCGTAGCGCTGCGCGCGCGCCTGAACCTGACGCCGGCAACGGCAGGGCTATGCCAGCGCATCCCCGGCGGGATCAATCGCCTCGCGTTCATGTGCGGACACAATGATCTGAGCCGGCCCGAGATCCGGCCCCTCGCCGACCGATCCCAGGCGGTCTATCGGGATCTGGTGCAGGTGATTTCCGGCCACGGGCAGCCGAGCTACATCAGCCTCGGCTGGGAAGTCACGCTCCTCGTCGAGATGCATGACAATATCGAGCCGTTCATCAACGGCGGCAGCGGTTACACGAGCTACCGGGCGCTGCAACGAAGCCTAGCGGGCAACGATCTGCTGAACGACACACAGACGGGGCCGGGCCAGCAATATGCCAACATGCTGCACATTCTCGACATCCCTCGTATTCGGCGCGCGGGCCGAACGGTGTTCGATACCCGCGCCGATACGGCCAATCCGCTATTCTACCGGCCGGACCGCCTGCACGAGACGCCGGAGGGCATGATGGTGCTGGTGACCGGCGGCGATACGCCGCAATTTGGATTGCGCTCGGTCTGGCGCGGGTAGGAAGGACGCCCAGGCCTGGTGGTGCGCCTCAATAGGCGCGCGCCACCAGGATCCGCTCGACCGCCGGCTTGCCGGTGAACAGGCAGGTGCCTTCCGCCGGTGCCGCGCCGCCGGGCACGTTGCGGAAGGTGAGCTTCAGCGCCTTCAGCCGCTCGACCACTGCGTCCAGCTCTGCGCCGGTCGGCTTGGCCCAGCTGACCTCGGCCCAGCCCGGGAACTTCTCCGAATCGGCGAACATCGCCGCCAGCGTGTCGTAATCGGTCACGTCGCGGCGGATATTGCTGTCCAGCCGGCCGCGCGCGTCGAGGTACAGGCTCTGCTGGATGCTCTCGAGGATCGCGGCAGCTTCGGCGACGAAGTCGGCGCGGGGCAGGATCTGCGAATTGAGCTTGCCATCCTCGCGGTAAAGCTTGTCGCGCTGGATCACCGAGACATTGCCGCCCGCCACATCGCGCCCGCCCACCTCGATCACGATCGGCGCGCCCTTCTTCACCCAGCCCCAGCGCTTGGTCTGCGCCTTCACCGCCTTCAGGTCCAGCAGCGCGCGCACCGGCTCGCCGAGCGCGGTCAGCTTGGCGAGTTCGGCCTGGAGCGACTTGCAATAGTCGATCGTCGCCGCGTCCTCGGGCTGGTCGCGCAGCATCGGCACGATCACGATCTGCCACGGCGCCACCATCGGCGGCACGCGCAGGCCGTCATCGTCGCCGTGGACCATGATCAGCCCGCCGATCATGCGGGTCGAGACGCCCCAGCTGGTCGTCTGCGCCAGTTCGAACTGGCCTTCCGAATTCTGGAACTTGATGTCCTGCGCCGACGAGAAGGTGGTGCCGAGGAAGTGCGAGGTGCCGGCCTGCAGCGCCTTGCCGTCCTGCATCATCGCCTCGATCGAGAAGGTCGAGACCGCGCCCGGGAAGCGCTCATTTTCCGGCTTCTCGCCGGCAATCACCGGCATCGCGAGGCAATCCTCGGCGAAGCTGCGATAGACCTCGAGCATCTTGAGGGTCTCTTCCTGCGCCTCCTCGACGGTGGCGTGGGCAGTATGCCCTTCCTGCCACAGGAATTCGGCGGTGCGCAGGAACATGCGGGTGCGCATTTCCCAGCGGACGACGTTCGCCCACTGGTTGATCAGCACCGGCAGGTCGCGCCAGCTCTGCACCCAGCGCGACATCGCCGCGCCGATCACCGTCTCCGAGGTGGGGCGGACGACCAAAGGCTCTTCCAGCTTCGCCTCGGGATCGGGAACCAGCCGGCCGTCCTTCTGGACAAGGCGATGGTGCGTGACGACCGCCATTTCCTTGGCGAAGCCGTCGACATGCTCGGCTTCCTTCTCGAAATAGGAAAGCGGGATGAACAGCGGGAAATAGCAGTTCTCGTGGCCCGTCGCCTTGATGCGATCGTCGAGCAGGCGCTGGATGCGCTCCCAGATACCATAGCCCCAGGGCCGGATGACCATGCAGCCGCGCACGCCCGAATCCTCGGCCATGTCGGCTTCGCTGATGACGGTCTGGTACCATTGCGCGAAATCGCCGTCGCGCGTGACGGAAAGGGCGTGCTTGATCATGCCCACGCGCTTAGCGGCTGGACGCGCCGACGCAAGGGCCGGCGCGTCGATCGCTCAGACGGAAACCGCGCCCACCGGCGAGGTCTCGTCGACGGGGTTGCCGAAGCTGTCGAACGGGATCAGGGGCTTGCGGCCGATCCGCAACTGCCCCTTGAACGGCTTGTACCGCTGGTTGGCGTCGAAGGTCAGCGCCGCTTCGGCCAGCCGTCCGCCCTGTCCCCGCGGCTGGCCGCGGAAAAAGTGGTTCCGCTCGATCCGCAGGCCATAGCTTGGCATCTGGCCGCCATCGGCGTCCATCTTGGCGCAGACATTGAACAGCTGGACATGGTTGCGATGGCCGTGCCCGACGAATTTGGAGCGGAACAACAGGCAGCCGGGCTGGCTGATGAAGGTGTTCTGGGTCAGCAGGAAATTCCGGTGGCCATCCTGGAACTGCCCCTGCTCCCACCCATCCCCGGTCTTGCGAAGAATGGAGAGCGCCATCACGAAGTCGGTGATTGACTTCGACCGTTGGACTGCCGTTCCTGCCTGGTCCGCGCTGAACGGGTCGAGCAGCACACCCGAGCCGCTGAGGGCATCGAAACTTTTGACGATGCGATATTCGCCGGCCTGGGGCCCTTCCTGCAGACGCAGCATGTCGTCCGCGATGACGACATTGGGCTTGCCGCTGCCGCTGGTCAGCTGGAAGTGCGCGCCCTGCGTTGCGATGCGGCTTCCCGGCTCGAGCGGCACCGGCGCCTGGGTAAGGAACAACTGCGAAGTGGGGGACTCGGCCCGGTAGCGAAAAATGGTGGTGTTGTGCAGGCCGCGATGCGTGGGCAGCCGCACACCTTCCTGCTGGCAGAAGTCCGCGTGCCAGATCGCATAGATCCGGATGCGGTCGCCCGGGCGCAACTGGCCGGCGAAATCGCCGCGCACGATCGCCGTGCGGGCTATCGGATCCGCCGACACCAGATCGATGATGCCCGCCTGCGCGGGCGCGCCCGAGAGGAATTGCATCTTCCAGAGATCGCGCTTCTCGACCAGCGGCGCGAGATCGCCGACATCGGCGAGGGTCAGCACGGTCGTGCCGTTCGGCCCACGCTCGGCACCGGCGATCGTAAGATGCGGCCCGGAATGGAGACGCCGCAATCCTGATCGCGGCATGGTGACGAAATAGCCATCGACGACCACGCCGTCATAGCCGGGACCACCGGCGAAGCAGTCGGTGACGTCATAGGACGTGACATTGCGATAAAGCGCCGCGCCCTGCGTCAGGAAATTGGCGAACAGGCATTCCGCGAGATAGACGCTGCCCAGGCCCGGCGCCGGCAGAAAACCCGAAACGACGATGTCCCGCTCCGCCGGCGGTCCCTTGTCGGTATTGAAACCGAGGAGAAAGCCGCTCGCATCCCGCGGACCATCGGGTCCGAGGGGATCTACGAGGCGGCTTGCAAAGAAGCCGATGACGCGATCGCGCGGCCCCCAGAGCTGCATCAGTTGCCGCAGGTCAAACGTGAGGCCGATAAAGTGCACCACGCGCGCCTGGATCATCCAGCGCCGCTCGGGAAGAAACCGGTTCGTGCGGGAAATCACGATCTTGTCCGGAGCCAAGCCGTCTTGGGCCACGACTTCGATCGCGCGGCGATTGTTGAGCTGCCCCCGCCGCGTGATGTTGCTGTCCTCGAGATATCGACCGGCTGCCAGCACCAGCTTGCCGCCATCGCCAACGCCTGCGTTGCTCAGCGCATGCCCAAGGGTGCGCCAGGGGGCAGCGCGCGTCCCGGCCGCGGCATCGTCACCCTTGTCGGGATCGAGATACCGGACGGCCCGTTGGGCATCGAGTGCACGGTCGACGTTGATGACGAGCGGGAGCTCGATGCGCCGCTCCAGCCCGTGCTCACCGCGCAGGTAGCAATAGAGGATCGCATCCCCGGCGGTGATGGCCCCCTCGCCGGCGGCGATCTCCACCGAGAAGCCGATCGACCCCTGCGGCATCGTCGTTCCGTCATGGGTGCGCACCGGGGTGACGTTGACGCTCCACTCGGTGACGGTGACGGTGTTTCCTTCAAGGAAGAAGACGGCTTCCTTGAAATAGTTGAGGTCGGTGCCGTCGGCGGCCTGTGGCGGCAGGCCGAGCGCGGTGATGCGAATGCCGGGCCCGTGGATCCACTGGCCGGGAATTGCCGAGAATCCTCCGATGAAGCGCTCGTCGGGTACCAGCGTGCCCCGGGGCGCATCGCTTTGCGCCGGCGCATCGCCGCCGCTGCCGGGCCGGCCATTCCAGCGGGGTCCGGGCTGCAAAATCCCCGGGCCTGCCTTTACGCCATGCCCGGCAGCCGAGCTGCCGGGCGCCGAGCATGCGAGCGGCGTAACCGATAGGGCGAGGCCCCCGCCCAGAAGGGTGCGACGTGTGGTATCGATCATGCGGCGCGCTCCAAACCGTGCGCGCCGTGACTACAACCAAAAATGCTGCGCTGCGAGCGGGATCAGGCGCCCCGTGCCTGCTTCGAGCGGTACAGCAGCGCGAACGTCAGCCCCACCAGCATGAAGAAGACCTGGTCGTTGTCGGTCTGCGACAGCACGAGCCTGGTATTGAGCAGCACGACCATCGTCGTCGCGACCGCCAGATGCAGCGGATAGCCTTGGGAGGGGTCCGTCAACCCGGCGCGGATCAACAGCCCGGCACCCAGCACCATCGTACCGTAGAATGCGATGAAGCCGAGCACCCCGTAATCGACGGCCGTCGAGAGGAAGCCGGAGTCGATCGACAGGAACCCGCTCTGGGAACGCCATCCGACGACCTCCGCGGACTGGAACGGCCCGTAGCCGAATACCGGGCGCATCGCGAGCTTGGGCAAGCCCATGCGGATCTGCTCGTGGCGCCCGTCGTTGCTCGCCTGTGTCGCGCCGCCGCCAAGAACGCGATTGTGTACCGCAGGCACTACCATGATCATCACCGCGAGAACCACGGCGAAGGCCGGATACATCATCGTCGTGGAAATCCCGACGAGCCCGCCACGCTCCTTGATCCAGCGCCGCAGGCCCCAGAGCAACAGATAGGTGGCATGCGCCACGACCATGCCGACCATGCTCAGGCGCGCGCCGCTCCAATAGGCGGACAATACCATGGCGAGATCGAACAGGATCGTGAGTGCAAGCGCCGACACCGACCGGCTGTTCACCATCAGGTGGATCGCGAAGGGAATCGTCATCGCCACGAGTTCGCCCCACACCAGCGGGTTCCCGAACACGTTCATCACGCGATACGTGCCGCGCACCTGCGAGGTGAGATGCAGGATGACGCTCGGATCGTTGATCTGCAGCCAGCTGGGAATGTGGCCGACCCACAGAACGTGCTCGGCCCGGAACTCGAAGAAGCCGATCACCATCAGCACGGACACGCAGCCCAGCATGTTCCGCACCCACCATTCGGGTGTGCGCGTGTTCGATCCCAGGCACCACAGCGTCGCGAAGAAGAACGGCGTGACCGTCAGCGAGATATTCACCAGGCGCCCGATCGAAACGGATGGCTGGCTGGAAATGAGCGACGCGATGATCTGGATGATCAGGAAGCCCAGCATGAAGCGGGCAAGCCAGGGCGACGCCGACAGCGTCACCGCCATGTCGCGCCGAAACTTCGGCGAAATCGAATAGCACACCAGCAGAAGAAGCGTCGTCAGCACGCCGAACAGGCGGCGGAAGGAGATCCAGGGCAGGCCCGCCACCGACAGCGACAGATAGTTCGGCCACACGATCGCCAGGATCATGAACAGGACGTAGCAGCGCAGCAGCAACTTGGTGGGCGCCTTGTCGGCCTCCGGGAGCGCCCAGATGACGAACAGCGCGAGAATCGCCAGCGGCGCGGCGGCCCCGAGGAGCATGCTGGGCGGCAGGATCGCCGAAAGCAGCCCGTAGACCATCGACACGAACACGATCACGGCGAGCCCGACGAAGCGCCGCCCGAGCGTGACGAGACCAGAGCGTTGCGGGTGATAGAGCGGGAGCACCGCTCTGGCGGGGAAGAACACGATGTCGCGCGCCCGGCGCAGGGGCTGCACCACCCGCGCCAAGCCGCCGCTCCCCCGAACTCGCGCCGATGTCGCCATGACCAACCCCTTAGATAATCGGTATGCCGATCAGCCGCACCGCGACCATCGACACGAAGCGCAGGAAGACCGACGGCACCGCGATCGCGATCGCCGCGCCTAGTGCACCATAGGGCGGAATCAGGACCAGCGCGAGTATTGCGGCAAGGATAACCGACGACATGGTCAGCACCACGGCCAGACGCTCGCGATTGGCCATGACGAGCACGCCGCCGCTCGACGCGAAGACCATCCCGAACACCTGCCCAAGCACCAGCACCTGCATCGCGGCGGCGCCCGCGGTGAACTGTTTGCCGAACAGGCCCATGATCCAATGCGGAGCGACCAGCACCGCCAGGGCGATGGGCGAGGCGGCGACCAGCAGCGCGAGAATGGTGATCCGGATGATGCGGGCGATCCGCTTGACGTCGCCCTGTTCGTAGGAGGCGGCAAAGACCGGATGCAGGATCGTCTCGGAGGTGGCCGACAGCAACTTGAGCGAGGATGCGATCTGATAGCCCACCCGGAACAGACCGGCTTCGGCGGGGCCGTGCGTCGCGGCAAGGATCACGGTGGCAAACCAGTCGACGAAGAAGTTGTTGACGTTGGTGATCAGCACCATGAAGCCGGGGCGAAGCATCGGCCGGTCCAACGGCTCGGCCGGCGCCCAATCACGCGTCATGCGGCGGACGATGATCGTCGCGGCAAACATCGTCACCAGCCAGCCGACCAGGTACAGCACCGACGGCAGCAGCGGATTATGGGCAACGCCGATCAGCAGCGCGCCGGCCAGCATCGCCCCACCCAGGAAGGTGCCGAGCGGCCCATCGACCATCTGCGACTTGCCGATATCCCCCATGCCGCGCAGCGTCGTCGAAGCGAGACGGCAATAGGCGCTGACCGGAATGAGAAACCCCATGATCAGAAGGTCCGGCGCCATGGCGGGGCTGCCCAGCAGGTTGGTGGCAATCTGTTGGTGAAACAGCAGGATCATCACCATCAGGACCAGGCCACCACCCACCGCGACCCGCGTGGCATGCCGCACTGCGGTACGCGCCACACCCGTGCGATTTTGCGACACGCAGACGGCCACGGTGCGCACCAGGATGGTATCGAGGCCGATCAGCGACAGAATGACCAGCATCTGCGCAGTCGTGAGCGCCGTACCGAAGGCACCGACGCCGGCGGGGCCAAAGGCGCGGGCGACCAGCCAGGTGAAAGCGAAACTGGTGACGGCGCCGAAGCCCTTGACGCCGAAGCCGACCACCATCTGCCCCCGCAGCCCCCGCAGGTGCAACTTGCTACGTGTCACGTTGAATGCTTGCCCCACAGGAGATCCCGTCTGTGCCTTATGGCAGGGCCCTCCCGGGGGCAAGCCTGAGGACGTCATCAGACGTGATAGAAGTCCTGCACCAACTTCTTGGTGGCGAACAGGCTATTCGCCACGGACAGGCTGCCCGTCGCCGAGACGGCCGCAGTGCCGGCCGCATTCATGGCGATCGCCTGGGCGAGCGACACTTGCGCGACGGACGCCGTCGATGCCGATCCCCCCAGCGTCAGCGTGCCGGTGGTCGCCGCCGGCAGCGCCGTCGACGTGACCGGGGTGCCGAGAATGGTTACGGCGCTGGCGGCCAAGCTGCTGGTGAGGCTGGGCTTCACGGTGGTGGTCGGCTGGCTGGCGGCGGTCGCCGCGGCATTCAGCGCGAGGATCTGGGACGCACTGAGGGCAGCGTCGCGCATCTCGATCTCGCCCACGCTGCCGCTGAAGGCAGCGTTGAACGGGCTGCCGATGTACAGTCCGGCATATTCGACCGCCCGCGTGCTGCCGACGATCGTTCCCGATCCCTTCACCACGCCATCGACATAGATGATCGCCTTGCCCTTCGCGCTGTCATAGGTCAGCGCGATCTTGTGGGTGGCCGTGTCGGTCATCTTGGCGCCGCTCGTCGCGACGGTATAGCTCTGCCCGGCGGCATTCTTGACGGTGAAGACCAGTTCGCCGTCCGCCCGGAGCGAGATTCCCCAGCTCTGGTTGACGCCCATGATCTGGCCGACCGCGCCCGTCGCGGTGGCACGCTTCATGTCGAAGTTGAGCGTGAAGGCGGGCAGCGCGAAGAGTTGACGTGAATTGTCCCGCGTAAGCTCGAAGCCGGTGCCGGTCTTCACCTGGAACATGCCGTTGCTGATGGCGGTGAGATCCAGCGCCTTCGTGGTCTCGTCCGTGCTCCAGCGCGTCTGGTCCACGATTCCGGTCGCAGTGAACTGCAGATCCAGCAGCAGGTTGGCGCCGGTCGAGGTCTGTGCTGCCGCCTGCTCCTTGGCGACCTGCGCGGCAAACGCGCTGCCTGCAGGCGGCTGATAGCCGACACCGCTGACGATCAGGTTCGCCAGTTGCGCCTTCGATCCGGCCATGAGATCGCCGATCTTGCGAAGAGTGACTGCGTCCGTTGCAAGCACGGCGTTGTTCGATTGGGTAATACCGCTCGACGTTGCGGTGATCACAACCTGGTCCACGACATTGTTGGTGACCTTGCCGCCGGTCACGCCGTCCAGGCGGATCCAATCGGCGATCGCATCCATCTTCGAGATGATGGTATTGGAGTCCACGGTGACGTTCTTGCCCAGAACGACATTGATCCCGTGCGTGAAACCATTCTGGTACACGAGATTGTTTTTGATCGTGATATTTTCGTAAGGAATGCTGGATTCATTGCCCATGAACACGCCCTGGAAGGCCAGGCCGTCCCCCTGCATCATCACATTGTTGGTGATCGTGATATTCGTGTTGCCCTTGGTCTTGCCGTTCGTCATGAACTGGATGGCGTCGGGATGCTCACCATTCACCGGATAGAGGTTGGTGAACATGTTGTTGTCGATGACGACGTTCGACGCTTCGGCGAAATTGGTGTGATCGCGGCGATTGTCGTGGAAGTTGTTGCCCTGCAGGGTGACACCGTCGACGGTGAGGACGTTCATCCCCAGGGCGAAATGATCGACCGAGGAATTCTTGATCGTCACCCCCTTGCTTTCCCGCAGCAGAAGCCCCCAGCCCATCGACTTCGTCACATCGCCCGTACCCCCGCTCAGGGTCACGCCGTCGATCACGACATTGCTGGAGCCGATGATCCGGTTCGCGTAATTATAGTCCTGTGCCGGCTGGAAGTTTTGTGCGGCCGTGACGTTCTTCACCACCAGGTTGCTGCTGTTGATGATCTGCAGGGTCGTCACATTCACCGGCTTGCTCGCATCGAGCGAGGTGATCGTGACGGGCGTGGTGAAGGTCTTGGTGTGCACGGTGATGGACGTATAGGTCCCCGCCGCAAGCTTGATCGTCTCGCCCCCTTTCGCAGCCTTGATGGCGGCGTCCAGTTCGCTCTGATTCCTCACGATGATGTCCGGCATGTACTCTACCCTCGTTACGCGTCGACCCCAATCGACCTGCGATCCCTCGGACCGTCTTGTACCTGCCAAGCCCTGAAACGGTGGCTAAGAGGCAGGGTTAATGCCCTGTTTTTCAAGCCGATAACTGGCAGCCCTCAAGGCACTGCCAGCGTGCGGGCAACACTCTCGACGCCGCAGTGCAGCACGGGTAAGAACGAGGCATGGAAGCCTCGCCCACACCCGACGTCAGCATCCTGGTGGTTGCCTACCACTCGGCTCCGTTCATCGGACAATGCATCCGGGGCATCGCCGCGGCGGCACAAGGCACAGCCCACGAAATCCTGCTGATCGACAATGGCGGCGGCGACACCGAGGCGGTGGTTCGTGCCGAGTTCCCGCACGTGCGGATCGTGCCGAGCGAGGGCAATATCGGCTTCGGGGCGGGGAATAACCGGTGTGCGGCCCATGCCCGCGCGCCGCGGCTGCTGCTCGTCAACCCCGACGCCATTCCCCGCCCCGGCGCGATCGACCTGCTGGTCGCCTTCGCCAAGGCGCACCCGGACGCGGCAGCCTGGGGCGGGCGTTCCTATTTTCCGAACGGCCAGCTGGACCATGCCAACTTCCTCCCGCTGCCCACGGTGCGCGATTTCGTCGTGTCGATCTTCATCAGCAGCCCGATGCGGCGCGGCGGCCTTCCTGCCGACGCCACCGCGCCCGGGCCGGTCGAGGTGCTCAACGGCGGCTTCATGATGGTCGATGCCCGCGTGTGGCGGGAGATCGACGGCTTCGACGAAGGCTTCTTCCTCTATTCGGAGGAAATCGATCTGTTCCAGCGGATCCGCGCGCGGGGCTATTCCGTGCTGGTCGATCCGGCTGTGGGCGTGGTGCACGACACCGGTGGCGGGCATTCGCTCTCGCCCACTCGCGTGCTGTTTCTCACCACCGGCCGCATGCATTATGCCCGCAAGCATTTCGGCCGCGTCGGTGCCGTCGTGACGGGCTGGGCACTGTGGGCCAATGCCGCCAAATATGTCGTTATCGGCGGCCTGCTCGGGCGCCTCTCACCCCGCCGGGCGGCGCGCTGGAACGCGCTGCGCGATGCCTGGAGCATCGTGTTCGGCCAGCCGCGGCGCTGGTGGCACGGCTGGCGCGACCACGTTCGTACCTGAGGATCGCGCCGCGCCAGACGGCCCGAAATGGCAACCCGACGCAAGGCGGAAGGCTTGCCGACGGCAAGCCCCCCGACTTGTCGCTCACTGCGCGGCGTTGGGCGCCGGAGCAGGGGCCGCAGCAGGCGCGGCGGCAGCGCCGCCCTGCAGTTGCGGCGGCGGGCTGTAGCCCGGCTGATATTTCACCGACTCGCGCGCCTTCTTCAGACGATCGTTCAGCTGCGCGTCCGCCGCCTTGCTGAACCGCTCGGTGCGCAGCGTATTGAGCGCGAGTTCGCGCGCCTGATCGCCCGCCAGCGGCTGGATCGTCGTGCCGGTGATGACATTGGCGGTGACGCCCTGCTGCGTCGGCAGGATGAACAGCTCCTGCGCCGGCAGCGCCGCAATCTTGGCGGCGATCTCCGGCGGCAACGCGGCGGTGTCCAGCTGGGTCGGCGCGCGGCGGAACTGCACGCCGTCGGCGGTCAGCTTGGCGGCAAGCTGGTCCAGCGTCTTGAGCGGCGCGAATTCCTTGAACTTCGCCGCCGAGCCGGGCGGCGGGAAGACGATCTGTTCGATGCTGTAGATCTTGCGCTGCGCGAAGCGATCGGGATGCGCCGCTTCATATTGCGCGATCTCGGCATCGGTCGGCTGGGCGATGCCGCCGGCAATCTTGTCGCGCAGTAGCGTGGTGAGGATCAACTCGTCGGCGCGGCGCTGCTGGATCAGGAAGACGGGGGTCTTGTCCAGCTTCTGCTCGCGGGCGTACTTCGCGAGAATCTTGCGCTCGATGATGCGCTGCAGCGCCATCTGCTCTGCAAGCTTGCGGTCGGTCCCCTGCGGCACCTGCGTGGCCTGCACTTCGGCATTCAGTTCGAAGATGGTGATCTCGTCGCCGTCCACGCTGGCGACGACCTGCCCCTTATCGAGCTTGCCTTCCTTGCTGCCACATCCGGAGACGGCCAGCGCGGCCGCAGCCACCGCCGTTACCAGGTACAATTTCTTCATGAAGACCTCCCAGCCGGCACGGAATTGCGCACGGCACAAACTTCTACTTGAACCTATTCGGGCGGGCGGGCATCCGCAATAGCGTTGGCAGTGCAGCATGCCTCCCGGCGGGAGGCAGGCGGGATCAATGGGGGACGGCATGGCAGAAGCGACGGTGACCGAAGCGAAGGCGGGCAAACCGCTGAAAATGTGTCTCGCAGCTTCCGGCGGCGGCCATCTGCGGCAGATCCTCGATCTGGAATCGGTCTGGAAGGAACATGACTATTTCTTCGTGACCGAAGACACCGCGCTGGGCCGCAGCCTTGCCGAAAAACACCCGGTCGCGCTTGTCGATCATTATGCCCTCGGCCAGGCCAAGCTCGGCCACCCGCTGCGCATGCTGGGAGGCGCCTGGCGGAACCTGCGGCAGAGCCTGTCGATCATCCGCAAGCACAAGCCCGATGTGGTGATCTCCACCGGTGCGGGTGCGGTCTATTTCACGGCGCTGCTCGCCAAGCTCTCGGGCGCAAAGTTCGTCCACATCGAAAGCTTCGCCCGGTTCGATCATCCTTCCGCCTTCGGCAAGATGGTCAAGGGCATCGCGACCGTGACCATCGTCCAGTCCGCCGCGCTCAAGCAGACCTGGCCGGATGCGGAGCTGTTCGATCCCTTCCGCCTGCTCGACACCCCCCGCCCGCCCAAGCAGCCACTCACCTTCGCCACCGTCGGTGCCACCCTGCCCTTTCCGCGGCTCGTGCAGGCGGTGCTCGATCTCAAGCGGGCCGGCGGGCTGCCCGGCAAGCTGGTGCTGCAATATGGCGATCAGGACCTGGCCGACCCCGGCATCCCCGACGTGGAGATCCGCCGGACCATTCCCTTCGACGACCTCCAGTTGCTGCTGCGCGACGCGGACATGGTGATCTGCCACGGCGGCACCGGATCGCTGGTCACCGCGCTGCGCGCCGGCTGCCGCGTCGTCGCCTTCCCGCGCCGCCACGATCTGGGCGAGCATTATGACGATCACCAGGAAGAGATCGCGCAGACCTTCGCCGATCGCGGCCTGCTCCACGCCGTGCGCGACGAGCGCGAACTGGGCGCGGCAGTGGAGGCCGCCAAGGCGACCGAGCCGCAGCTCGCCACCACCGATCACACGGCGCTCGCCGGCCGCCTGCGCGAGTTGCTGGCACAGTGGAGTGCCAAGCGATGAGCGCGCCGCGGATCAGCGTCGTCATCCCGCACTACAATGATCCGGACTCGCTGCGACAATGTCTCGATGCACTGCAGCATCAGACGATCGGGCGAGAGGCCTTCGAGATCATCGTCGGCGACAACAACTCCCCCTGCGGCCTGGCGGCAGTGGAAGCCGCCGTAGCCGGGCGCGCGCGGATCGTCACGATCCTGGAGAAGGGCGCCGGACCGGCGCGGAACGGCGCCGCGGCGGAAGCGCAGGGCGAGATTCTCGCCTTCACCGACAGCGACTGCGTCGTCGAGCCCGGCTGGCTGGCCGGGGGCGTCGCCCATGTCGCCCCGGGCCGCTTCGTCGGCGGCCACATGTATGTGCTCAAGCCGGAAGGGCGACTGACCGGCGCGGAAGCACTCGAGATGGCGCTGGCCTTCGACAATGAAGGCTATGTTCGCCGTGCGAAGTTCACCGTTACCGCCAATCTGTTCGTCATGCGGGCCGATTTCGAGCGCGTCGGCGGATTTCGTACCGGAGTCTCGGAAGATCTGGAATGGTGCCACCGCGCCATCGCCACGGGTCTCGCGATCGACTATGCCCCCGAGGCCTCGGTAGGCCACCCGCCCCGGCCGGACTGGGCAACGCTACTGGTCAAGACGCGGCGCATCCAGCGCGAGCTGTTCCTGTTCAATATCGAGCGCCCGCGCGGCCGGCTGCGCTGGCTTGCGCGCTCGACGCTGCAGCCTGCGTTGATTCCGGCGGATACCGCCAAGATCCTGCGCACGCCCGGCACCCGCGGGTCCCGTATAGCTGCCGTCGGCACGCTTGTCCGCCTGCGTTTCTGGCGCGCTGGCGCCGGCCTGCTGCAACTGCTCGGCAGACCAATCTGATGAAGGCGGGGCGGCCATGGTGCGCCGCCCCGTCTCCTGTCCTCACACCGCCGCGAGCGCCTCTTCCAGCGTCCCGCTGTCGATCCGCAGGCGTCCCACCATCAGCCAGAGATAGACGGGCAGCGAATCATCGTTGAAGCGGAAGCGGCGCTCGCCGTCCTGCGCATCGCTCTCCAGGCCGAGCTGGCGGCTCAGCGCGTCGAGTTCCTGCTCGACCTGCGCCGCAGTGATCGTGCTCCCCGGCAGCAGCTCGACGACTGCCTGGCCGGTGAACCAGCCATCGGTCGAACGCGACGCCTCGCCCAGCGCGGCGACCAGCGGATCGTAGCGACCGCCGACGAACTTGCGCATCTCCAGCACGGCGCGCGGCGACATCCGGCCTTCTATTTCCAGGATGGCCTGGTCGAGCGCGCGGCGCAGATGGCCCAGATCGACGGTCAGCCGCCCCTGGTCGAGCGCCTCGAGCGCCGCATGGTGGCACAGCAGCCGCGCGAAATAGGGCGACCCCAGCGCCAGCAGGTGGATGATCCGGGTGAGGTTCGGATCGAAGCGCAGGCCCGAGGCGGTCTCGCCGAGCGCGATCATCTCCTGTACCTCGGTTTCCTCGAGCCGCGGCATCGGCAGGCCGATGATGTTGCGGCGGATCGAGGGTACGTAGCCGACGAGTTCCTGCAGGTTCGACGAGACGCCGGCGATCACCAGCTGAACGCGCGCGGAGCGGTCCGAGAGGTTCTTGATCAGTTCGGCGACCTGCTGGCGGAACCGGGTATCCGTCACGCGGTCATATTCGTCGAGGATGATCAGAACACGGGTGCCGGTGATGTCGGCGCACAGATCGGCGAGTTCGCCCGAATCGAACGATCCGGTCGGCAGGCGATCGGCGAGGCTTCCGCCCGATTCCGCCTCGCCCGCATTGGGCGAGACGCCGCGATGGAACAGCAGCGGCACATCTTCTAGCACCGCGCGGAACAGGTCGGCGAAGTTGGCATTGGCGCCGCAGGTCGCGTAGCTGACGATGTAGCTGGATTCACGCGCCACGTCGGTCAGCACATGGAGCAGCGAGGTCTTGCCGATGCCGCGCTCGCCATAGAGCACGACATGGCTGCGCTGGCTCTCGATCGCCGAGATCAGCCGCGCCAGCACCTCGAGGCGACCGGCAAAGCTCGAGCGGTCCGCCACCGGCTGGGTGGGCGTGAAGAAGGTGGCGAGCGCAAACCGCGCGCGGGTGATCTCGCGACGCTCTTCCCGGCGCCGGTC
This sequence comes from Sphingomonas sp. R1, assembly GCF_025960285.1. Classification (GTDB taxonomy): domain Bacteria; phylum Pseudomonadota; class Alphaproteobacteria; order Sphingomonadales; family Sphingomonadaceae; genus Sphingomonas. The sequence continues at coordinate 1,783,309 of NZ_CP110111.1, forward strand.
GAGCGGGCGATCGAGCGCCGAAGCGCGAAAGGTCGGAAAGTCGGGTCGCCCGCGGCCCGCATGCGCGTCGCGATGGGGAACGACGGTGGCGGCCAGCGGGAAATATCCGTCCTCCTCCGGTACGTCCCGACGCCCAAAGGGCCACAAGAACTTCAGCGCGGATCCTACAGCCACTCGAACACCTCTTAATTTCGGACGCCGCCACGCTCGGCAGCGAACCCCTGGTTCGCGCCTTCTGGCGCCTCCCCCAAACGATCCGGCCCCGCCTGTATCAGCGGCGCTTGAAAAACTCGTACGGTTTGATCACGAACGCAATGTACGCCAGCACCAATACAATCGTGAGGATTGCGAAAACATGATAGTTTTCGTTCCCGAGATAATTGGCGACGGCACATCCGACCGCGGGAGGCAAATAGCTGATCATCGTGTCGCGCACTACCGAATCCGCCTGGGATCGTTGCAAGAAGATCACGATCAGGCCGGCGAATATCGCGATGGTCACCCAATCATAGGGCGTCTGCATGCATGTCCTTTCTTTTCGGCGCCGGAATCGAAGGACTTCCGACGTCGCCCGAACCGCACTAGCAGCGGACGGTGCAACTCGCTAGATACCGCGGTGCAGGATAAAAGCTCGTTAAAACGCGACCCTAGGAATAGCGCGGTAGCGCCGGCATGCGAGAGGTCGGGCATGCGGAAGGCCGAAGCGGCCGGGACAGCACCGGATGGGAGGATATTCCCGTAGTGGGAGTGGCGAGGCCATGGCATCCTCAGATCCGGTTGCTTGTACTGGAGGCCATTGATAATGAAGCCAGGACCCGGGGGAACATTCGTGCCAGTAAAAGACGTTCAGCAAGCGGTAGAAGTGCGCCTCGGCGATCGTGTCTCGCGATCGTGCCGCGTGCTCGCGCTGCTTGCGACGGCAACGGCGATCCAGCCCGCGCTCGCGCAGCGACAGGCGTTCACGCCACGCCCGAGCGGCAGCGAGCGCCAGATCAGCGTGCATGCAACGGGACAGCTCGAGTACAACGACAACGTCGTGCTCAACGACCCGCGCATCACCAGCGGCGCGCGCGGCGACGTGATCGCCTCCCCCTCGCTCGATCTGAGCATTGTCCTGCCGCGTGCGACCGGACAGCTCTATCTCGCGGGCACGGTGGGCTATCGCTTCTATCGTCGCTACACGAACTTCAATCGCGAGAATATCTCGCTCACCGGCGGCGGCGACCAGCGGATCGCGTCCTGCGTGGTGCATGGCGAAGTCGGCTATCAGCGCCACCTGACGGACCTGTCCAGCGTCCTCGTCCAGGATACTGCGCCCGCGCTCAACAACACGGAAGAAGCGCGCGCCTATTCCGCGGACATCGGCTGCGGGTCCGCCTACGGCCTGCGCCCTGCACTTGCCTATTCGCGCAACGAGGTTCGCAACAGCCTCGCCCAGCGCAAGTTCGCCGATTCCGACACCAACACGGTCACTGCCCAGTTGGGCCTGACGTCGCCGGCGCTGGGCACCGTGTCGGTGTTTGGACGCATGTCCGACAGCAGCTACATCCATCGCACGGTACCGGGGGTCAGTGGCCGGGACGGCATGAAGAGCTATGCGGCCGGCGTCCAGCTCGAGCGGGCGGTCTCCAGCCGACTGAATTTCCGCGGCTCCGTCAATTATTCGAAGGTCGACCCCAAGCTCGCCTCGACGCCGGGCTTCAGCGGGATCGGATTCGATCTGTCGGCGGTATATTCGGGCGATCAATATGGCGTGCAGCTCCTTGCGTCGCGCAACCCGCAGCCCTCCACGCTGCTGTTCGTAGGCTATGAAATCGTGACGACCGTATCGGCAACGGCAACCCGTAAGCTGAGCGATCGGACCCAACTCTCGCTACAGGCCACCAAGACCTGGCGCGAGCTTGCCTCTTCGCGGTTGTTCACTCTTGCGCCGACGACGGGCAACGACAACACGCTGACGCTGTTCGGCACCGTGAACTTCCGACCCAATCCTCGGCTGAACTTCTCGCTGGGTGCGGGCTATAACAAGCGCACCAGCAATATTGGGCTGTATCAATACCGCTCCAAACGTATCAATCTCACGACGTCGCTGTCGCTCTGACAAGGGCCGTATTCATGCATGACAAACACCGTTTCGTGATCCTTTCGGCGCTCACCGGAATTGCCGTACTCGCCGCGCCCGCGGCAGCGCAGATTCCCACCCGGTCCGTTCCGACGCCGGCGCGGGCGCGCCCGGCGACCCCGCCAGCGGCCCCGCAGCAGCAGACGACGGCAGTGCCGACAACGGCAGCCACCGCCACCCCGCCGGCTGCGGGTGCGGCGCCGGCCGGCTACAAGATCGGCGTCGACGACGTGATCGAGGCGGACGTTCTGGGCCAGTCGGACTTCAAGACCCGCGCGCGCGTGCAAGCGGACGGTACCGTCACCCTTCCCTATCTCGGCGCCGTGCAGGTACGGGGCGAGACCGCCGTCACGCTGGCCGAGAAGCTCGCCGGCCTGCTGCGCGCGGGTGGCTATTACGCGAAGCCGATCGTCAGCGTCGAAGTCGTCAGCTTCGTCAGCAACTATGTGACGGTGCTGGGCCAGGTGACCACGGCCGGCCTGCAGCCGGTGGATCGCGGCTATCACGTCTCGGAGATCATCGCGCGCGCCGGCGGCCTTCGCGCCGATGCGGCCGATTTCGTGGTGCTCACCCGCGCCGACGGCACCAGTGCCAAGCTGAACTACAAGCAGCTGGCCCAGGGCGGCCCGGAGCAGGATCCGGTGGTCACGCCTGGCGACAAGCTGTTCGTGCCGGAAGTCGAGCACTTCTACATTTATGGCCAAGTTAACGCGCCTGGGGTATACGCGATTCGAACGGACATGACGCTCCGTCGCGCGCTGGCACAAGGCGGCGGCCTTACCCCCGCCGGCTCGTCGAAGCGAGTGAAGGTCTCGCGCGACGGCCAGGAAATCAAGTTGAAGATGGACGATCCGATCAAGCCTGGCGACACGATCGTCATCGGCGAGCGGTTGTTCTGATCTAGGCAATGTTGACAGCGGACGAGGCGCACCAGTGAATATCATTCAGTTCTTCCGCATTCTCTGGGTGCGCCGGTGGATCATCCTCCCGGCGTTTCTCGTCTGCGTCACCACCGCGGCGCTGGTGGTCCAGTTCCTGCCCGAACGCTACCGCGCGACCACGCGGCTGGTGCTCGACACCTTCAAGCCCGATCCCGTCACCGGCCAGGTGATGAACTCGCAGTTCATGCGCGCCTATGTCCAGACGCAGACCGAGCTGATCGAGGACTATGCGACCTCCGGCCGCGTGGTCGACGAACTGGGCTGGGCCAACGATCCTGCCAACATCGCTGCCTTCAACGCCTCGTCCTCGGCGGCGACCGGCGACATTCGCCGCTGGCTCGCAAAGCAGATCTCGGACAACACCAAGGCGGATGTGATCGAGGGCAGCAACATCCTCGAAATCTCCTACTCGGACAGCTCGCCCGAGCGTGCCGAGCGTATCGCCAACCTGATCCGCACCGCATTCCTCGCCCAGTCGCTCGCCGCCAAGCGCCAGGCGGCGGCGAAGTCGGCCGACTGGTACACCCAGCAGGCGGAAGCGGCACGCCAGTCGCTGCTCGCGGCGGTGCAGGCGCGCACCGACTTCGTGAAGAAGTCCGGCATCGTGCTGACCGAGACCGGTTCGGATCTCGATACGCAGAAGCTCGCACAGCTCCAGGGCGCGAGCGCGATACCGTCGGCACCGGTCGTCGCGGCCGCCAGCGGCATGGGCCCGGCGCAGCTCCAGCTTGCCCAGATCGACCAGCAGATCCAGCAGGCGGCCACCAATCTCGGCCCGAACCACCCGGCCTTCCAGGCCCTGCAGCGCCAGCGCGAGGTGCTCGCCCGCGCAGCGGCGGCGGAACGCAGCCAGGCAAGCGCCAGCGGCCCCGGCCGCGGCGCGCTGGAAAGCGAAGCCAATGCCCAGCGCGCCCGCGTGCTCGGCAACCGCCAGGATGTCGACAAGGTCATGCAGCTCCAGCGGGACGTCACGCTGAAGCAGGACCAGTATATGAAGGCGGCCCAGCGCGTCGCCGATCTGCGCCTGGAAGCAAGCAGCAACGACACGGGCATGAGCACGCTGAGCGAAGCCAGCGCGCCGGAAACGCCCTATTACCCCAAGGTGCCGATGATCATCGGCGGCGCGGCCGGCTTCGGCCTCGGCCTCGGCGTGCTGGTCGCGCTGCTCGTCGAACTGCTCGGTCGCCGCGTGCGCAGCGCCGAGGATCTCGAAGTGGCGGTCGATGCGCCGGTGCTGGGCGTGATCCAGAGCCGTGCCTCGCTCGCCGCACGCCTGCGCCGCGCCCAAGAAACCCTCGGCGACCGCGCCGAAACGCACGGAGCTTCAGTAAACTGATGGACGCGATGACCAGCGAACCGCTGCCCGAAGGCGAGCGCCCGAGCGCCGTTCCGACGACACCCGACACTACCGGCGTCCTGGAATATCAGCTCGTCCTGTCCGACCCGAACGGCATCGAAGCGGAAGCCATTCGCGCGCTGCGCACCCGCATCATGGCGCAGCACCTGCGCGAGGGCCGCCGCGCTCTGGCGATCTGCGGCGCCTCTGCCGGCGTCGGCTGCAGCTTCACCGCCGCCAACCTCGCGACGGCGCTGGCGCAGATCGGCATCAAGACCGCGCTGGTCGATGCCAATCTGCGCGACCCGAGCATCGGCATCGCCTTCAACATCGCCGCCGACAAGCCGGGCCTCGCCGACTATCTCGCCTCGGGCGATATCGACCTCGCCTCGATCATCCACCCGACCAAGCTGGACCAGCTGTCGGTGATCCATGCCGGGCATGTCGAGCACAGCCCGCAGGAACTGCTGTCCTCCGAGCAGTTCCACGACCTCGTGACGCAGCTGCTGCGCGAGTTCGACATCACGATCTTCGACACCACGGCCGCGAACACCTGCGCTGATGCGCAGCGCGTCGCACATGTCGCCGGCTATGCGATCATCGTGGGGCGGAAGGATTCGAGCTACATCCGCGACGTCAACACGCTCACCCGCACGCTGCGGTCGGACCGCACCAACGTCATCGGCTGCGTCCTGAACGGCTATTGAATTGGATTCCATGACCGCGACTGCGCTGGAGCGGCAGCGAGGACGGCGACAGGGGGGCTATTGGCTCGCGGTCGCCGGCCTTGCGGCACTCGCCATTCCCACTTTCGTCACGCTCGGCCGCGAAACCTGGAGCGCCGAAGGTGGCGTGCAGGGGCCGATCGTGCTGGCGACCGGCGCCTGGATGCTGGCGCGGCAACGCGACAGCCTCGTGGCGCTCCGGCGCCCCGGCAATATGGCGCTGGGCGCATTGTGCCTGTTGCTGGCGCTGGGCATCTACACCGTCGGTCGCGTGTTCGACTTCATCAGCATCGAGACGTTCGGGCTGGTCGCGACCTTCGTGGCGGCTGCGTTCCTCTATTTCGGCGTCCGGGCGCTGCGCGCTGCGTGGTTCCCGACCTTGTGGCTGTTCTTCCTCGTGCCGCCGCCGGGCTGGATCGTCGATCGCGTCACCGCGCCGCTCAAGGAGTTCGTCTCCTATGCCGCCACCGGCTTCCTGTCCTGGCTGGACTATCCGATCCTGCGCCAGGGCGTGACGCTGTTCGTCGGCCCCTATCAGCTGCTGGTCGAGGATGCCTGTTCGGGGCTGCGCTCGCTCTCCAGCCTCGTCGTCGTCACGCTGCTGTACATCTACATCAAGAACAAGCCGTCCTGGCGCTACGCGTTGTTCATCGCCGCGCTGGTGATCCCGGTCGCGGTGATCACCAACATCCTGCGCATCGTCATCCTCGTGCTGATCACCTATCATATGGGCGACGAGGCCGCGCAGAGCTTCCTCCACGTCTCCACCGGCATGGTGATGTTCGTGGTCGCGCTGCTCTGCATCTTCGCCATCGACTGGGTGGTCGAACAGCTCTTCACACGGCGCCGGAGGCCCCATGTTCAACCGGCGTGACCTGCTGATCGGCGCGGGCTGCTTCGCCGCCGCCGGCGCCTCGCTCGGCCTCAAGCCGCATCGTCGCATGGACCTGCTCGGTGCGACCAAGCTCGATGCGCTGATGCCCAAGGCATTTGGCGGCTGGAAGGCCGAGGATACCGGTGCGCTGATCGCCCCCGCGCGCGAAGGCAGCCTGGAAGACAAGCTGTACAACCAGGTGGTCGCCCGTGCCTTTTCGCGCGCCGACGGCACCCAGGTGATGCTGCTGATCGCCTATGGCAACGCCCAGACGGATCTGCTGCAGCTCCACCGACCGGAAGTCTGCTACCCGTTCTTCGGCTTCACCGTGGTCGAGAGCCACGAGCAGACCATCCCGGTGACGCCGCAGGTGACGATTCCCGGACGGGCGCTGACCGCGACCAACTTCAACCGCACCGAGCAGATCCTCTACTGGACCCGCGTGGGCGAATATCTGCCGCAGAACGGCAACGAGCAGCTGTTCGCCCGCCTCAAGAGCCAGCTCCAGGGCTGGATCGTCGACGGGGTGCTGGTCCGCATCTCGACGGTGACGGCGGAAGCCGAGGACGGCCTCAACGCCAATCTCGATTTCGCGCGCGAGCTGGTGAAGACGCTCGATCCGCGCGTGCTGCGCCCGTTGCTCGGCACCCAGGTAACGCGCGACCTGGCGCCGCGCGCCTGAACGCAAAAGGGGCGGCGCAGACCGCCGCCCCTCCCTCTCCTTCTCGTCGCGTACCCGCGCTCAGCGCTCGTGCAGCGCGTCGCTGCCGGTTTCGAGCATCGGGCCGACGAGATAGCTCAGCAATGTCCGCTTGCCGGTGACGATATCGGCACTGGCGATCATGCCCGGCCGCAGCGGCACGTGCCCGCCATTGGCGATGACATAGCCGCGGTCCAGCGCGATCCGCGCTTTGTAGACCGGCGGCTGGCCTTCCTTCACCTGCACCGCCTCGGGCGCGATGCCCACCACCGTGCCGGGGATCATGCCATAGCGGGTGTGCGGGAACGCCTGCAGCTTCACCTTTACCGGCATGCCGGTGCGCACGAAGCCGATATCGCTATTGTCCACCATCACCTCGGCCTCGAGCCGGGCATTGTCCGGCACCAGCGACAGCAGCGGCTTGGCGCCCTCCACCACGCCGCCTTCGGTGTGGACCTGCAGCTGCGAGACCGTGCCGCTGACCGGCGCGCGCAGTTCGCGGAACGAACTGCGCAGATTCGACTTGGCGACTTCCTCGCTGCGCGCCCGCACGTCGTCCTGCGCCTTCACCAGATCCTGGAGCACCTGCGCGCGCGCCTCCTCGCGCGTCCTGATCGACATGCTGCTGGCACTGCGCGACTGCTGACCAAGCTTGGCCACCGTCGCCCGCGCCGCGGTGAGGTCCTGCCGTTCGGAAATGAGCTGGCGGCGCATCTCGACCACGCGCAGTTTCGAGACATAGCCCTTGGCGGCCATCGCCTCGTTCGCGGCGATCTGCTGCTCGAGCAGCGGCAGCGATTGTTCCAGCTTGCGAACCTGCGCCTGTGCCTCGGCCGAGGCGGAAGCGGCGGCACCGCTGTCCGATCGGCCGCCAGCAAGCATCGCCTCGATCTGGCCGAGCCGCGCGCGTGCGAGGCCGCGATGCGTCTCGATCTCGGCGGCGCCTGCGGCGGCGGGCGCGGCGAAGCGGAAGCCCTTTCCGTCCAGCGCGTCGATGATCGCCTGGTTGCGCGCGGCATCGAGCTGGGCGCTGAGCAGCGCCACGCGCGCCTGCGCGGCTTCGGCTGCCGACATGGTGGGATCGAGCGTGATCAGCACCTGGCCCTTCTGAACCTTCTGCCCCTCGCCCACCAGAATGCGCCGGACGATACCGCTTTCGGGGGACTGCACGATCTTGGTCTCGCCGATCGGGGCGATGCGGCCCTGCGTCGGCGCCACCACTTCCACGCGGCCGATTGCCAGCCAGGCGGCGGTGATCGCCAGCCCCGCCACCATCACGCGGCCGGTGAGGCGCGCGGTGGGCGACACCGGACGTTCGATGATCTCGAGCGCGGCCGGCAGGAATTCGGTATCATAGGCATCGGCGCGAGCGGGCAGCACGGTGCCGCGCATGCGGGCGATCGGGCCGCCGCGGCCGATCGGAACAACGGCGTTCATGCGGCAATCTCCCCATAGCCGCTTTGGCGGCGGTGCAGGTCGGCATAGCGGCCGCCCAGGCGTAGCAGTTCGTCATGCCGGCCGCTCTCGACGATGCGGCCCTGCTCCAGCGTGATGATCCGATCGCAGGCGCGTACCGCGGACAGGCGGTGGGCGATGATCACCAGCGTGCGGCCCGCCGAGATGGCGCGCAGATTGTTCTGGATCAGCTCCTCGCTCTCGGCATCCAGCGCGGAGGTCGCCTCGTCGAACACCAGGATGCGCGGATTGCCGACCAGCGCGCGGGCGATGGCGAGCCGCTGACGCTGGCCGCCCGACAGGTTGACGCCGCGCTCGACGATCTCGGTGTCATAGCCGCGCGGCTGACGCAGGATGAAATCATGCGCACCCGCCAGCGTCGCCGCCGCCACGACATGCTCGAACGGCATCGCCGGGTTGGACAGCGCAATGTTCTCGCGGATCGAGCGGCTGAACAGCAGATTTTCCTGCAGCACGACGCCGATCTGCCGGCGCAGCCAGGCGGGATCGAGCTGGGCCACATCCACCTCGTCGACCAGCACGCGGCCCAGATCGGGGGTGTTGAGGCGCTGCAGCAGCTTGGCCAGCGTCGACTTGCCCGACCCCGAGGAGCCGACGATGCCAAGCGACGTGCCGGCGGGGATGTCGAGCGTGATGTCGCTCAGCACCGGCGGCTGGTCCTCGGCATAGCGGAAGGTCACGTTTTCGAAGCGGATCGCGCCGCGCAGCACCGGCAGCGTCGCGGCGGAGGCCGGCCGCGGCTCCGCCGGATGGTTGAGCACGTCGCCGAGGCGCTCGATCGCGATGCGGACCTGCTGGAAGTCCTGCCACAGCTGGGCCATGCGGATCACGGGGCCGGAAACGCGCTGGGCGAACATGTTGAACGCCACGAGCGCGCCGACGCTCATCGCGCCACCGATCACGGCCTTGGCGCCGAAGAACAGGATCGCCGCGAAGCTCAGCTTGGAGATCAGCTCGATCGCCTGGCTGCCGGTGTTGGCGACGTTGATCAGCCGCTGCGACGAGGCGGTATAGGCGGCGAGCTGGCGTTCCCAGCGATTCTGCCAGTGCGGTTCGACCGCGGTCGCCTTGATGGTGTGGATGCCGGAGACGCTCTCGACGAGCAGCGCGTTGCTGGCGGAGCTCTTCTCGAACTTGTCCTCGACACGCGTGCGCAGCGGGCCCGCGACGCCGAACGAGACCATCGCATAGGCGACCAGCGACACGATCACGACGCCGAACAGCATCGGCGAGTAGAACAGCATCGCGCCGAGGAACACGACCGTGAACAGCGGATCGACCATCACCGTCAGCGACGCATTGGTGAGGAATTCGCGGATGGTCTCGAGCTGGCGGACCCGGGTGACGGTGTCGCCCACCCGCCGCTTTTCGAAATAGCCGAGCGGCAGCGCCAGCAGATGGTGGAACAGCCGCGCGCCCAGCTCGACGTCGATCTTCTGCGTCGTCTCGGTGAACAGGCGCGTGCGGATCCAGCCCAGCGCCACCTCCCAGACCGACACGGCGAGGAAGGCGAAGGCGAGCACGCTCAGCGTGCTCATGCTGTTGTGGACCAGCACCTTGTCGATCACGCTCTGGAAGAGCAGCGGCGCCGCGAGGCCGAGCAGGTTGAGCGCCAGGGTGATGCCCAGCACCTCGAGAAACAGCCTGCGATACCGCTGGAACTGTGCGGCGAACCAGGAGAAACCGAATCGCAGCGCCTGGCCGGCCACGGCGCGCGTCGTCAGCAGCACGAGCGTGCCGGACCACAGCGCATCCAGCCCCTCGCGGTCGACCTGTTCGGGGGCGTGGCCGGGACGCTGGATGATCACGCCATGCTCGGTCAGGCCACCGATCACGAACCAGCCCTCCGGGCCGTCGGCGATGGCCGGCAGCGGCTGGCGGGCCAGACCGCCGCGCGGCACGTCCACCGCCTTGGCGCGCACGCCCTGCTGGCGCTTGGCGAGCAGGATCAGGTCGTCGACGCTGGCACCCTCGGCATGGCCCAGCATGTGCCGCAGCTGTTCGGGGGTGACGGCGATGTTGTGGACGCCGAGCAGCAGCGACAGCGCCACAAGCCCGGATTCGCGCAATTCGCCCTCGCGCTCGGCGGCAGCCTGGGCGGCGAACGCGCCCTGGAGCTGGGCCTGCATCTCGTCGCGTGTCATTCCGGTACTCTGCCTCCATGGCGCTACTGATCGCAGCCATGATGAACGAGCTCGGTAAAGACTCGCTTAAGCCAGATTTTTCTGTGGTTTATACCTATTGCCGGGGATGCCGGACCAGACAGGATCGGCAGACGGCAGTCTGCGTTAGTCGGGCCTTAAAGCGTTGCCGCTAGCACAAGGACAAGAATTTTATCGGAGAGGGTCGGGAACCATGCCCACGCATGAAGGTTGCAGCGCAGCAATATCGACGGATCGCCTCGGAGCCCGAATGCTGCATCCGCGAAGTGACTTTCGCCAAAGCAGCTATAGGATGGCCCGGGGCTTGATTGCCGCCGTGCGATCAGCATAAGCGATCCATGGTCGCCAAAATCTGTCATCCTTGGTAACAATCATGCAGCCGCTAAGGAAGATGTGCACGTCTGACGATGCTTTCTTCCGCACCCCATGCGCCGCTGACTCTGGTAGATTGACCGTGGCCTCCATTGCTCATCGTCTCGAAAAAGGACCCTCTGGTCGCCGCGCGGACTTCCGGGAATCGATTTGTCCCGTTATAGTGCAATGCAACAGGCCGAATCGGCCGCTGTCAGCGTGCACAATCCGTTGAGGGAGCCCGACGAGGCAATGAACGCTTTTGAAGCACAGCGCGCCTTTGAGGAGCAGCTCCGGGCCCATGCCCGTTCTGCCCCCAGCGCCGCACCCATGCTGCGACGTTCCACGATCCGCATGATCCTCTACACCGAATTGCTGTTGCTCGACAGCATCGCAATTCTACTGGGGTTCTACATCGCGGCCTGCTCGCGCGACGGCAACTGGCTGTCCCTTGCGGGCGTCAATGTCGGCATCTTCCTCCTGCCGATCACGCTCGGCACCGCGCTCGCCAGCGGCACCTATTCGCTGAGCTGCCTGCGCTACCCGGTCAGCGGGGTGAAGAGCATCTTCTCGGCGTTCTTCTTCTCGGTGTTCATCGTGCTGCTGGGCAGCTACCTGCTCACCGCGGAGCTGCCGCTGTCGCGCCTGCAGCTCGGCGAGGGCGTGCTCCTGGCGCTCAGCCTGGTGACGATCTGCCGCCTTGGCTTCCGCTGGCACGTTCGTGCGCTGACACGCGGCACGCTGCTCGACGAGCTGGTGATCGTCGACGGCGTTGCCCTGGAGGTCGCGAGCGGCGCGGTCGCGCTCGATGCGCGCATCATCAACCTCACGCCCAACCCGCGCGATCCGCAGATGCTGCATCGCCTCGGCACCACCGTGGTGGGCTTCGACCGGGTCGTCGTCGCCTGCACCGAGGAGCACCGGGCAGTATGGGCGCTGCTGCTCAAAGGCATGAACATCAAGGGCGAGATCCTCGTCCCCCAGTTCAACGCGCTGGGCGCGATCGGCGTCGACTCCTATGAGGGCAAGGACACGCTGGTCGTGTCCCAGGGCCCGCTCAACATGCCGAACCGCGCAAAGAAGCGGGCGCTTGATCTGCTCATCACCGTCCCCGCGCTGGTCGCGCTGGCGCCGCTGATGATCATGGTCGCGATCCTGATCAAGCTGGAGAGCCCCGGCCCCGTCTTCTTTGCACAGGACCGCGTCGGCCGCGGCAACCGGCTGTTCAAGATCCTCAAGTTCCGCTCGATGCGCGTTGCGCTCTGCGATGCGAACGGCAACGTCTCGGCCAGCCGCGATGACGATCGCATCACCAAGGTAGGCCGGATCATCCGCAAGACCAGCATCGACGAGCTGCCGCAGCTGCTCAACGTGCTGCGCGGCGACATGAGCGTCGTCGGCCCGCGCCCGCACGCACTCGGGTCGCGCGCCGCCAACCATCTCTTCTGGGAAATCGACGAGCGCTACTGGCACCGCCACACGCTCAAGCCGGGCATGACGGGCCTCGCGCAGATCCGCGGCTTCCGCGGCGCGACCGATCGCCGCGTCGATCTCACCAATCGCCTGCAGGCGGACATGGAGTATATCGACGGCTGGGACATCTGGCGGGACGTCACCATCCTGTTCAAGACGCTGCGCGTGATCGTTCACTCCAACGCCTTCTGATCGCGGGACGGGGCAAGCTTCCCGCGATCACGCGCAAGTGCATTGACATCCAGTCCGCTTCCGCATTTGTCGTTTCGTAGTTGTCGTTGCGGGCCCGCCCGCGCCATGGGGGAATTTGAATGAAGGGTATCATCCTTGCGGGTGGCAGCGGCACGCGCCTCTACCCCGCAACGCTGTCGATCTCGAAGCAGCTGCTTCCCGTCTATGACAAGCCGATGATCTTCTACCCCCTGTCGGTGCTGATGCTCACGGGTATCCGGGACATCCTGATCATCTCCACCCCGCGCGACCTGCCGATGTTCCAGGCGCTGCTCGGCGACGGTTCGGCGTTCGGCATCAACCTGAGCTATGCCGAACAGCCTTCGCCCAACGGCCTCGCGGAAGCCTTCATCATCGGCGCCGATTTCGTTGGCAACGATCCCAGCGCGCTGATCCTCGGCGACAACATCTATCACGGTGAAAAGATGGGCGAGCGCTGCCAGGCAGCTGCGGCCCAGGCGTCGCAGGGCGGCGCGAACGTGTTCGCCTATCATGTCGACGATCCCGAGCGCTACGGCGTGGTCGCGTTCGATCCGGAGACGGGCGTCGCTACCAGCGTCGAGGAAAAGCCGGCCAACCCCAAGTCCAATTGGGCGATCACCGGGCTCTATTTTTACGACAAGGACGTGGTCGACATCGCCAAGTCGATCCAGCCCTCGGCGCGCGGCGAGCTCGAGATCACCGACGTCAACCGCATCTACATGGAGCGCGGCGACCTCCACATCACCCGGCTCGGTCGCGGCTATGCCTGGCTCGACACCGGCACGCATGACAGCCTGCACGATGCCGGCTCGTTCGTCCGCACGCTGGAGCACCGCACCGGCGTGAAGATCGCCTGCCCGGAGGAAATCGCTTTCGAGAGCGGCTGGCTGGGCGCCGACGATCTGCTCAAGCGCGCCGCCGGCCTCGGCAAGACGGGCTATGCCGCCTATCTGCGCAAGCTGGTAGCCGCGGCATGACCCAGGTGCATCACCACGCGCTGTCGGGCGTCATCGAGTTCACCCCGCCCAAGTACGGCGATCACCGCGGCTTCTTCTCCGAGGTGTTCAAGCAGTCCGCGCTCGACGCCGAAGGCGTCGAGGCGCGGTGGGTGCAGGACAATCAGAGCTTCTCGGCCGCACCGGGCACGATCCGCGGACTGCACCTGCAGGCGCCGCCCTTCGCCCAGGCCAAGCTGGTGCGCGTGCTGCGCGGCGCGATCTACGACGTCGCGGTCGACATTCGCCGCGGCTCGCCCACATACGGCCAGTGGGTCGGCGTCGAGCTTTCGGCGGACAAGTGGAACCAGCTGCTGGTGCCGGCCGGCTATGCGCATGGCTTCATGACGCTCGTCCCGGATTGCGAGATCCTCTACAAGGTCAGCGCCAAATATTCGAAGGAATCGGAGATGGCGATCCGCTGGGATGATCCCGATCTCGCCATCACCTGGCCGGACATCGGCGTCGAGCCGGTGCTCTCCGAGAAGGACGCGGTCGCTACCCCGTTCGCCGAATTCAACACCCCCTTCTTCTATCAGGGCTGATCCATGCAGCAGACCTTCCTCGTTACCGGCGGCGCCGGCTTCATCGGCTCGGCAGTGGTACGCCACCTCGTTCGCCAGGGCGCGCGCGTCATCAATCTCGACAAGCTCACCTATGCGGGCAACCCGGCCTCGCTGACCGCGATCGAGAACGCGCCCAACTACCGCTTCGTCCATGCCGATATCGCCGACACCGCGACGATCCTGCCGCTGCTGCGCGAAGAGCAGGTCGACGTGGTGATGCACCTCGCCGCCGAGAGCCATGTCGATCGCTCGATCGACGGCCCGGGCGAGTTCATCGAGACCAACGTCGTCGGCACCTTCAAGCTGCTCCAGGCGGCGCTGCAATATTGGCGCGAGCTGGAAGGGGAGAAGCGCGAGGCTTTCCGCTTCCACCACATTTCCACCGACGAGGTGTTCGGCGACCTGCCGTTCGACAGCGGCATCTTCACCGAAGAGACGCCCTATGATCCCTCCTCGCCCTATTCGGCGTCGAAGGCGGCCAGCGACCATCTGGTCCGCGCCTGGGGTCACACCTATGGCCTGCCCGTGGTGCTGTCGAACTGCTCGAACAATTACGGGCCGTTCCACTTCCCCGAGAAGCTGATCCCGCTGACCATCCTGAACGCGCTCGAAGGCAAGCCCCTGCCCGTCTACGGCAAGGGCGAGAATATCCGCGACTGGCTGTACGTCGACGATCACGCCAAGGCGCTGGCGACGATCGCCACGACCGGCAAGGTCGGCCAAAGCTACAATGTCGGCGGCCGCAACGAGCGCACCAACCTGCAGGTCGTCGAGACGATCTGCGACCTGCTCGACCAGCGCATTCCGCTGAAGGATGGCAAGAAGCGCCGCGAGCTGATCACCTTCGTCACCGATCGCCCCGGCCATGACCGCCGCTATGCGATCGACGCGACCAAGCTCGAGACCGAACTGGGCTGGAAGGCCGAGGAGAATTTCGACACCGGCATCGCCGCGACGATCGACTGGTATCTCGAGAATGAATGGTGGTGGGGTCCGATCCGCTCCGGCAAATATGCCGGCGAGCGGTTGGGGCAGACCGCCTGATGCGCATCCTCGTCACCGGGCATGACGGCCAGGTCGCCCAGGCGCTGGGCGAACAGGCGGAGGGCCATGAGCTGATCTTCACCAGCTATCCCGAGTTCGATCTCTCCAAGCCGGAGACGATCGAGGCGGCGGTGGCGAAGATCCAGCCCGAGCTGATCGTGTCGGCGGCTGCGTATACGGCGGTCGACAAGTCCGAGAGCGAGCCCGAGCTCGCCATGGCGATCAACGGCGACGGCCCCGGCGTACTGGCGCGCGCGGGCGCGAAGATCGGCGCGCCGATCATCCATCTGTCGACCGACTATGTGTTCGACGGCAGCCTCGACCGCCCGTGGCGCGAAGACGACCCCACCGGTCCGCTCGGCGTCTATGGCGCCACCAAGCTGGCCGGCGAGCAAGCGGTGCAGGCCTCGGGCGCGACCAACGCGGTGATCCGGCTCGCCTGGGTCTACAGCCCGTTCGGCAACAACTTCGTCAAGACGATGCTGCGCCTCGCCGAGACGCGGGACACGCTGAACGTGGTCGAGGACCAGCAGGGCTGCCCGAGCTCGGCGCTGGACATCGCCACGGCGATCCTCAAGGTCGTCGGCCACTGGCAGCAGAACGGCGCCACCAGCGGCCTGTATCACTTCACCGGATCGGGCGAGACCAACTGGGCCGACTTCGCGCGCGCGATCTTCGCGGAAAGCGCCAAGCACGGCGGCCCGACCGCCGAGGTGACCGGCATTCCCACCTCCGGCTACCCCACCCCGGCGAAGCGCCCGGCCAATTCGCGGCTCAATTGCGACAAGTTCGCCGAAACCTTCGGCTATCGTGCACCCGCCTGGCAGGACTCGGTGGCGGAAGTGGTAGGTCGCCTCCTGGCATAAAATGCCCGGCCCGACCCTGTGCGCGGCGGGGTGGCTGCGCACTCCGGTCGGGTTTCATCGACATCGCCGGCTGCGGGGAGCATCACCGATGCTCCCCGATCAGCGCCAGGCCGTCACTTCCTGAACGGCGCGACCAGGGGCTTGATCGTCTTGAACACGGCCTCACGCAGCGTCCGCACGGGCGCGGCGACGAGGTGATCGAACGCGAGCGTCATCCCGCTCACCCGCTGGGGTGCGACGTCGCTGCGGATCTTGAACGATTCGACCACCTCGATATCGGAAACCAGCCGCCCCTTGATGCGGTTGATGACATTCTCGCCATGCACCACCTGCAGCCATACCGGCCGCCCGGCGACCTGGGTGATCTTCCACTTCTGGCCCAGCTCATGATGGGGCTTGGCCCAGATCGTCTCGACGCTGGCGAGATCGCGCTCGACCAGCGAGGTGAACGGATTACTGTGGTCCGCAGCGGTGTAGAGCCGGCCCTGGCGCATCGCGATGCCCTGGGTGAAGTTCAGCACCGTCTGTGCCGGCGCATCCTTCGCCGCGGCCTGCACCCGTGCCACGAAGTCGTTCGAAAGCGCGTCGTCATTGTCCAGCCGCGTGGTGACGATCAGCTGCTCGCCGGGCGTCGCCAGCGCCTTCACGTCGTCCGCGATCATCGCCTTGTCGAACATCGCGACGTAGCGCGGCGTGAAGTTGTAGATCTGCCGATCGCGCTCGATCCGCTCGCGGAACTCGGCGGGGGTGTCCTTGTCGAAATAGATGAGCCAGTGGAAATTGCGCTCGGTCTGGCCCGCGATGCTCGGCAGGCAGAACTGCTCGAACAGCCCGAAACGGCGGTCGAGCCAACCCGGCGAATTGCGGATCGCCACCTCGCGGCCCGGGCTGGCGATGTTGAAGCGCGTCAGGATCACGTGAAGCATCGGTTCGATCAGCCCCGGTCTAGCAAAACGAAGAAAGCCCGGCCGCTACAACGGCCTTGTTCGAACAACGCGCAAGAAACAGGGTACACGCGAACGGCACGTTCGTCTTCGCCGACCCCGCTGGTTGCCGCCATTCCCGCGAACGGTTACGGGATATTCCGGAACTGGGCAACCGGGGATTGCTGCACTGCGCAATGACACGCGGCCGGAACGACAAACGGCTTGCCGCCCGCGCCCCCCGCGCCTAACCCTCCGCCCGTGCCCGACGCCCGTCCCGATCGCATTGCCACCGGCCTGGCGCTTCGCCTGTTCGCCATTGCCTGCCTGTCGACCATGTCGGCGCTCATCAAGATGTCGGAACTGCGCGGCGCCTCGCTGATCGAGACGATGTTCCACCGCCAGCTCTGGGCGGTGCCGCTGGTCACCTTGTGGGTGGTGATGGGCCCGGGGCTCAAGTCGCTCAAGACGCAGCGCTTCGGCGCGCATGTCTGGCGCACCGCGGTGGGCCTCACGGGCATGATCTTCACCTTCGGCGCGGTGATCCTGCTGCCCCTGGCCGAGGCGCAGACCTTCCAGTTCACCGTGCCCATCTTCGCCACGCTGCTCGGCGCGCTGATCCTGGGCGAGCCGACCGGCCGGCATCGCTGGGGCGCAGTGATCGTCGGCTTCCTCGGCGTGCTGATCGTCGTCCAGCCGGGCCGGGAAGCCATTCCGATCTTCGGCGCCTTCGTCGGGCTGATGGCGGCGTTGTTCGTCGCCATCGTCGCGATCACGCTGCGGCAGATCACCCGCACCGAAAGCGCCGGCACCACCGTCTTCTGGTTCTCGCTGCTCTCGGTGCCCGTGCTCGGCGCCATCTACGCGTTCAACTTCCGTCCGCACGATGCCGAGACCTGGGCGATCCTCATCGCCACGGGACTGGTGGGCGGCGTCGGCCAGCTGGCGCTGACCGGTGCGATGCGCTTCGCCCCCGTCTCGGCGGTGGTACCGATGGACTATTCGGGGCTGATCTGGGCGACGCTCTACGGCTGGCTGCTGTTCGACGTGTTCCCGACCTTCTCGACCTGGCTCGGTGCGCCGGTGATCATCGCCAGCGGGCTCTACATCGTCTATCGCGAGCAGAAGCTGGCCCGCGGCCAGGCTAGCTACGCCGAAACGCCACTATGAGGTTGTTGGCGGGCATCGCCACCCGCCGATCGAACACCAGGCCTTGCGCCCCCGCCGCCGCGATCACCTCGTCCAGCAAGCGCAGCCCCCAGGCAGGATCCCGCGCCCGCAGCGACTGGTCGAAATCCTCGTTCGAGGGCGCGGTGAGCACCCCCGCCTCGCGAAAGGGCCCGTAGAGGATCAGCGGCCCGCCCGGCGGCAGCAGCCGCCCCGCCCCCGCCATCAACCCCAGCGTCGCCGCCCAGGGGCTGATATGGACCATGTTGATGCAGAGGATCGCATCGGCATGGGCGACCGGCCAGCGCGCCGCGGCGGCATCGAGCGCGACCGGCGGGCGGACATTGGCCAGCCCCGCGCACCAGGATGCGATCGAGGCGAGCGCATCGGGGTCCGGATCGCTCGGGTGCCATTCCAGCCTGGGGAAATGCTCGGCGAAATAGGCGCAATGCTCGCCGCTGCCGCTCGCCACTTCGAGCACCGCGCCGGACGCGGGCAACAGTTCGCCGAGCATCGTCGCGATCGCCGCGCGGTTGCGCAGCGTCGCGGGCGCGTGGCGCCGCACGCCTTCGGGCGGGGCGAGCCAGCTGCGCTCGCGGTCGCTCATGCCGTCGCCCGCGCCTGGGCGAGCAGCCGCTTGCCGCGCAGGTACATCTCGACCCGCATCGCGCTGAACAGCCCCAGCGCCATCGTGCCGAAGGCCTGGCTCAGCAGCATCACGTTGAGGTGCAGCGCCGAGCCCTCGGCCTGGCCGACCATCTTCACCGCGATCAGCACGACGATGAACAGCAGCCCGCCGATCGATGCCTTCTGGTTGAGCTGGTGCGTCGCGGGATCGACCAAGAGGTGCATCAGTCTGCCCCGCTGCCACCCCAGCCCCGCGCCGACCGCCAGCGCTGCGGCGCACAGCGCCCAGCCGCCCAGGCTCGGCTGCGCCTGGACGAACAGGCTGGCGACGAGCAGCGCATAGAGGCTGGGGATGATCCACAGCCGCTCGAGGGTGAGCGGCCGCGCCTTGGACATGCGGCGGATGCGGAGCGCGAGGATCAGCCCCACGACGAGCGCGGTGATGCCGTAGCGAAGCAGGTGCGGCGTATCGAACTGCATGGCGGAGTCCCCCCGGGAGCGATGCGGTGCAGCATAGGGGGAAGTGCGGCGAGGTCGAGTGGTTCCTGTCCATTGGCTGACGCCATGAACGGGCGGGGACCCGGATCGAGGGGCCCCCGCCCACCCGGTCAGCCCCGCGCCGAAGCCAGCCGTCTTATGCTCGCTTCCGCACATGCGTCCGGCAGCGCCTGCGAGCGCCAGGCAATCACGCCGTCCGGCCGGACCAACGTCGCGCCCGCGTTGATCACGCCATAGACCGCGTCGAACGGCTGCTCTTGGGGAAAGTGAAAATCGTCTCCGACAAACACCGCGGATATCGAGCACTGCGCACTCAGAGCTGCCCAGGCGGGGTTGGCCGAAAGCAGCACATAGCCGCGGCCAAAGAGATCGAGTGTCGACCGCGCGCCGACAATGCCCCTCTCCCAGACATGCGGTGCGCGCGTGCCGGGCTGGCCCGCCCAAGCCTCCGGTATCGCCGCTGCCGGCAAATCGGGCCCGGCACCGATGACCGCCGACGACCGATATAGCTGCCCGAATTCCATCGCCTCGGGCGCAATCAAGGTCTCCGGGACAAACGAGGGCGGCGCCCAGTGCGCATAGTCGGGCCGCGAGAACGTCTGCTGGTGGCGCAGCCAGCCGACCGGCCGGCGCTCCGCGTCATAGCTGTCCAGCAGGGTCGTATCGGCGACACCGGCGATCACCGCCGCCAGTTTCCAGGACAAGTTCCAGACATCGTCGATACCGGTATTGGCGCCGAAGCCGCCGCGGGTGGGCGGCAATTGATGCGCCGCATCCCCGGCGAGGAAAACACGGCCCGCGCGGTAGCGGTCGGCGATCCGGCCCGCCATTTCCCACGCGCCACCATTTTCGACGCCGCGGAAATAGGCGCCAGGGCCCAGCCGCGCAACGGGATGGCGTCGGAAAATGCGGGGCCCGAAAACCGCAGGGCACGGGACTCAAGCAACAGCGACGTGACAAGAGATCGGCAACACCGCGGCGGATGCTTGCAGCCGAACACTCGCCGCGATCTTCCTCCCCCCAAACGCAAGACGCCGGCCGGAAGCGGGGGCTTCCAGCCGGCGTGTGCGACCCTCTCGGGGGGTAACGGGTCGGGCGTTTACTCGGCCGCTTCGGCCGGCGCCGCATCCTTGTAGGCCAGCACCGGCTTGCGCGCGGCGAGCGTTTCGTCGAGGCGGCGGCGCGGGGCGAAGTGCGGTGCGCTCTTCAGCGCCGCCTCGCCCTGCTTGGCCTTGGTAGCGACATTGCGGAACGCGCCGATGAACTGGTCGAGCGCCGCCTTGCTCTCGGTCTCGGTCGGCTCGACCAGCATCGCGCCGTGGACGACCAGCGGGAAATACACCGTCATCGGGTGATAGCCCTCGTCGATCAGCCCCTTGGCGATGTCGAGCGTCGAGAAGCCCTCGGGCAGGCCCTTGTCGCTGAAGATCGCCTCATGCATGCACGGGCCGGACTTGGCGAAGGGCGCGTCGAGCACGTCCTCCATCGCGCGCAGCACATAGTTCGCATTCAGCACCGAATCCTCGGCGACCTGGCGCAGGCCGTCGGCACCGTGGCTGAGGATATAGGTCAGCGCGCGGGTGAACATGCCCATCTGGCCGTGGAAGGCGGTCATGCGGCCGAAGGTGCCGGCATGATGTTCCTCGGCATTCTCTTCCTCGACGATGCGATAGCCGCTCTCGGTCTTCTCCACGAAGGGCAGCGGCGCATAGGGCGCCAGCGCCGCCGACAGCACCACCGGACCCGAACCCGGGCCGCCGCCGCCATGCGGGGTGGAGAAGGTCTTGTGCAGGTTGATGTGCATCGCATCGACGCCGAGGTCGCCCGGGCGCACCCGGCCGACGATCGCGTTGAAGTTGGCGCCGTCGCAATAGACATAGCCGCCCGCGGCATGGACCGCGTCGGAAATGTCCTTGAGGTCCGGCTCGAACAGCCCGCAGGTGTTCGGGTTGGTGATCATCACGCCGGCGATGTCCGGCCCCAGCCGCGCCTTGAGCGCCGCCACGTCCACACGGCCTTCCGGCGTCGCGGGGATGTCCTCCACCGCGAAGCCCGCAAAGGCCGCCGTCGCCGGGTTGGTGCCGTGCGCGCTCTCCGGCACCAGCATGATGCGGCGCGCGGTCTCGCCCTTGGCGTCGAGCGCGGCGCGGATCGCCAGCACGCCGCAGAGTTCACCGTGCGCGCCGGCCTTGGGGCTCATCGCCACCGCCTGCATGCCGGTGAGCGTGATCAGCCAGTGCGCGAGCTGGTCGATCGCCTCCAGCGCGCCCTGCACGGTATCGACCGGCTGGAGCGGGTGGATGTCGGCGAAGCCCGGCAGGCGTGCCATCCGCTCGTTGAGGCGCGGATTGTGCTTCATCGTGCAGCTGCCCAGCGGGAACAGGCCGAGGTCGATGGCGTAGTTCTGGCGGCTGAGGCGGGTGTAATGCCGCACCGTCTCCGGCTCGGACAGGCCCGGCAGGCCGATGGCCTTCGCGCGCTCCATGCCGGCCAGGCGCGACTTGCCCGCGGGGGCCTCGCCGAAGTCAACGCCGGTGGTGTCGGTGGAGCCGATCTCGAAGATCAGCGCCTCTTCCAGCATCAGCGCGCGGTTGCCGGTGAACGTGCCCTCGGCGGTCTCACCGCCCTGCGACGGTGTGGTGGGGCGCCAGCCCGACGGATTGATCGTGCTCATGCCAGCACCTCCTCGAGTGCGGAGGCAAGCGTCTCGACGTCCTCCTCCGTGGTGGTTTCGGTGACCGCGACGACGAGGCCGTTCTGCAATTCCTCGACGCCCGGATAGAGGCGGCCGAGCGACACGCCGGCCAGGATGCCCTTGTCGGCCAGCTGGCGGACGACGGGGCGCGCTTCCTTCGACAGCTTCAGCGTGAATTCGTTGAAGAACCGGTCGGTGACCAGCTCCACCCCGTCCACTTCGGCGAGGCGATCGGCGGCGGCGCTGGCGCCGACATGGTTGAGCTCGGCGAGCTGGCGCAGGCCCTTCTCGCCCAAGAGCGTCATGTGCACCGACATGGCGAGCGCGCACAGCACCGAGCTGGTGCAGATGTTCGACGTCGCCTTTTCGCGGCGGATATGCTGCTCGCGGGTGGAGAGCGTCAGCACGAAGCCGCGCTTGCCGCTGGCGTCCACCGTTTCACCACAGAGGCGGCCCGGCATCTGGCGGACCAGCTTTTCCGAGCAGGCGAACAGGCCGACATAGGGGCCGCCGAACTGGAGGCCGACGCCGAGCGACTGGCCCTCGCCGACGACGATGTCCGCGCCCATCTCGCCCGGCGCCCGAATCGCGCCCAGCGCCACCGGCTCGGCGACGACGGCGATCAGCAGCGCCTTCTTGGCGTGGCAGGCGTCCGCGAGTGCCGACAGGTCCTCGATGCGGCCGAGGATGTCGGGATACTGGACGACGACGCACGAGGTGTCGGCGTCGATCGAATTGATCAGGTCGAGCGTGTCGGGCTCGGGGCTCAGCGTCGGCACGCCGGTCACCAGCTGGTCGCCGGTGAAGCGCGCCATCGTCTTGGCGACCGAGACGTAGTGCGGGTGCAGCCCGCCCGAGAGGATCGCCTTGCCGCGCTTGGTGACGCGCCGCGCCATCGAGATCGCTTCCCAGCACGCGGTCGAGCCGTCGTACATCGAGGCATTGGCGACGTCGCAGCCCAGCAGCCGGGCGATCTGGCTCTGGAACTCGAACATCATCTGCAGCGTGCCCTGCGCGATTTCCGGCTGGTAGGGCGTGTAGGCGGTGAGGAACTCGCCGCGCTGGATGATATGGTCGACCGAGGCCGGCACATGGTGGCGATAGGCCCCTGCCCCCAGGAAGAACGGCGCCGAGCCGGCGGCGATGTTCTTGGCAGCCAGGCGCGACATGTGGCGTTCGACCGCGAGTTCCGACGCATGCATCGGCAGGCCGGCGATCGGCCCGCTGAGGCGGGCGCTTTCGGGCACGTCGACGAAGAGGTCGTCGATCGACTGGGCGCCGATCGTGCCAAGCATCGCCTGACGGTCGGCCGGGGTAAGGGGCAGGTAGCGCATCGTTGTTCCTTCTTCCCTTGTCTCCCCTTCCGCTTGCGGGAGGGGTCGGGGGAGGGGCTGAAGTTCTTTGGGAAGGACTGGCGGCTGCCATCCCCTCCTAACCCCTTCCACAAGCGGGAGGGGAACGCGCCCCTCGGAAGGGGCTTCCCCACTCAAGCTCCTCCCCTTCAGGGGAGGGATTGGGGGTGGGGCAGTCAGGTCAGCGGGGCGGATCGCTCGTGGAGAGTCCCCCACCCCAACCCCTCCCCTGAAGGGGAGGGGCTACTTCAGATCACAGCTTCTCGACGAACGCCTGGTACTTGGCCTCGTTCATCAGGCCTTCCAGCTCGCTTTCGTCGCTCAGCGTCATCTTGAAGAACCAGCCTTCGCCTTCCGGATCCTCGTTCACCAGCGCGGGGTTCTCGGCGAGGTCTTCATTGCCCTCGACGACGGTGCCCGACACCGGCGCGTACACGTCCGAAGCCGCCTTCACGCTCTCGACAACGGCGGCATCGTCGCCCTTGCTCAGTTCCTTGCCCTCGTCGGGCACTTCGACGAAGACGATGTCGCCGAGCTGGCTCTGGGCATATTCGGTGATGCCAACCGTCGCGACGTCGCCGTCGACTTCGATCCATTCATGGTCTTCGGTAAAATAACGGCTCATGTCACGCTCCCTTTCGGACATAGCGGTGGGGGACGAAGGGCATTGCCACAACTTCCGCGGAGTGCTGCTTGCCCCGCTGGACAAGCGTAATCTTGGTGCCGGCCGCTGCAAGCGCCGACGGCACATAGGCCATCGCAATCGGCTTCTGCACGCTCGGCGCAAACCCGCCCGAGGTGACCTTGCCGACTTCCGCGCCCGAGGCATCGACCACCGCCGCGCCTTCGCGCACCGGCTGACGGCCCTCGACGATCAGGCCGACGCGCTTCATGGCGCTGCCCTGCTCGCGCTCGGCAAGGATGCGCTCGGCACCGGCAAAGCCACCCTCTTCGCGGCGGCGCTTGGACAGCGCGAAGCCGAGATCGGCGGCGACCGGCGTGGTCTCCGGGTCGAGGTCATGGCCGTAGAGCGGCAGGCCGGCCTCCAGACGCAGCGAGTCACGCGCACCCAGACCGATCGGCTTCACTTCCGGCTGCGCGGTGAGCGCGTCGGCGAATGCTTCGGCCGCCTCGCCCGGCAGCGAGATCTCGTAGCCGTCCTCGCCGGTATAGCCCGAGCGGCTGACCCAGAGCGGGTTGCCGTTCCATTCGAACGCGGCGGCGGTCATGAACACCAGCGTCTCGACGCCCGGCAGCACGCGGGCGAGCGCGGTGACCGCTTCCGGCCCCTGCAGCGCCAGCAGCGCCTGGTCTTCGAGGTGGTTGATCGTCACTTCGTCGGGCAGGAACTCGCGGAACACGCCGAGATCGTCCCACTTGGTCGCACCGTTGACGACCATGTAGATCGTGCCGCCCTCGATCTCGAAGGCGTTGTCGGCGGGCAGGCGGGTCATCATCAGGTCATCATGGATGCCGCCTTCTTCGCTGAGCAGCAGCGAATAGCGCATCCGGCCCTCGCCCAGGCCCTTTACGTCGCCCGGCAGCAGCTTTTCGAGGCCGGCGTCGAAGTCGACGCCCGAGAAGAGTAGCTGGCCCATATGACTGACGTCGAACAGCCCGGCATGCTCGCGCGTCCAGAGATGTTCGGCCATGATGCCTTCATACTGGACCGGCATCGCATAGCCCGCGAACGGGACCATCCGGCCGCCCCGCGCGCGGTGCCAGGCGTCGAGCGGCAGCGTCTCGATCGGCAGGTCGGTGGCGGTGTCTTCGGCGGCTTCGCTCATCGGGGCACTCCGGGCATCAGGGTTTCAATGACGCGCGTTGGCCCAGGGCCCCCGCAACACCATCGCCCCCTCTGTCACGGAACCTGAGAGCTTTCGCGCGGGTCAGGGCCCGGCTTACCCCTTCGGTGGAGCCCAGCCGCAACGGCTGTCTCGCTTTCCAGAGTGTCGTGGCCTGCGCGGTCCTCGGTGCCTGAGAGATTCCGGGGCGGTTGCTCCTTCGGCGATCCGGCGAACCGGATTCTCTCCCGCGCATGCCCATGCCGGTCACCCGCCATCGACGTGCGCGAGCCTTGGCGGGACGGCTTGCCGGAGTCAATCGGGATTGAGGGTAAATCGTCTGGAGGAGAGAGGGAATGCCCGCACCACAAGCCGTCATCCCGGCGAAAGCCGGGATCCAGCGGCGCTCCGTTTCAGAAAGCGCCGCACCGGACAGGTGAATGGATCCCGGCTTTCGCCGGGATGACGTCTGTTGGGTCGGCGCGTGCCGTTACCGCGTCGCGTTGTACTTGAGCTGGTCGTCGGTCAGCTGGAAGCCGATCAGCGCCTCGAACGTCGCCGACAGCACCGAGCGACGGACATTGGGATCGCTCAGCGGGTCGGTCGCGGCGGATTCGCCGCCGGCCTTGCGCTTCTCGGTCAGTCGGCGACGGACGTCGTCGGGCAGCGTTGCGGCCGCGTGCGAGACGCTGCTGGTCGCGGTGCCGACGGCGCTGGCGCGGATCTGCCCGGCGTCGAAGTGCAGCGTGATGTTGGAAATCCGCTTGGCTTCCACCTGCGTCCCGCCGCGCACCACGGTGAGGAAATAGGGCAGCACCACGTCGCGCGCCGGGCCGGCATCGCGGCGGCGGGCCAGTACGTCGAACTTGATGTTGGTCACCACCTGCGCACCGGCATCGTCGCAGCTCGGCGTCACGTTGGTGATCGTCGCCACCACGTCGATTGCGCTCGCCTCGCGGCTGGTGGCCGGATCGAACAGCGTCACGTCGCCCAGCCCCGCGGGGATCGCCACCGTCGGGCAGGCGGTGCGGACCGCGCTGATGCCGCCCTCGGTGATTTCGCCGGTGCGGCTGCAGCCGCCGGCGGCGAGCAGGATCAGGGCGGGAACGGTGAACTTCGCGACAGACAAGGGAGGGCAACCTTTCGAACCGAACAGCCGCCCCCCATCTCGCACGGACCGGGGCCGGAACGGCGCGCACCATAGGAACCGCCTTCCGCCCGCGCAAGCAATCGCGTAGAGGCTCCACCCGATGGCAAACACCGAAAAGCGTCCCCTGGAGCTGCTGATCGCAGCGCCCCGCGGCTTCTGCGCCGGCGTCGACCGCGCGATCCGCATCGTCGAACTCGCGATCGAGAAATATGGCGCGCCGGTCTATGTCCGGCACGAGATCGTCCACAACAAGTTCGTCGTCGAAAATCTGCGCGCCAAGGGCGCCGTGTTCGTCGAGACGCTGGACCATGTGCCCGACGGCGTACCGGTGGTCTTCTCCGCCCACGGCGTCCCCAAAGCGGTGCCGCACAAGGCCGAGCAGCGCGGGCTTTCCTATCTCGACGCCACCTGCCCGCTGGTCTCCAAGGTGCACCGCCAGGCCGAGCGCCATGTCGCCGCCGGGCGCCACATCCTGTTCGTCGGCCATCACGGCCACCCGGAAGTGATCGGAACCTTCGGCCAGGTCCCCGAAGGCGCGATGACGCTGGTCGAGACCGAGGCGGATGCCGAATCCGTGGTCGTGCCCGATCCCGAGAATCTCGCCTTCCTCACCCAGACCACGCTCTCAGTGGACGATACCGCGGCGGTGCTCGGCATCCTCAAGCGCCGCTTCCCGACGATGGTCGCGCCGGGTGCGGACGACATCTGCTATGCAACCTCGAACCGCCAAGGCGCGGTGAAGGCGATCGCCGAGCAGGCCGAACTGGTGCTGGTGATCGGCGCGCCCAATTCGTCCAACTCGTTGCGGCTCGTGGAGGTCGCCAAGCGCGGCGGCGCCCGCGCGGTGCTGATCCAGCGCGCCGCCGAGATCGACTTTTCCTGGTTCGACGGCGTCACCCATGTCGGCATCAGCGCCGGCGCCTCCGCGCCCGAAGTGCTGGTCCGCGAAGTGGTGGAGCAGCTGGGCACGCGGTTCGCGATCACCGAGCGCGAAGTCGAAACCGTGGAAGAGAGCGTGGTGTTTAAGCTGCCGCGCGGGCTCGAGGCGGCGTAATGGCGGTCTACACGCAGGTTTCGGCCGAGGCGCTGTCCGCGTTTCTCGAGCGCTTCGACGTCGGCGAACTGGTCTCGGCCAAGGGCATCGCCGAGGGGGTGGAGAACAGCAACTATCTGGTCGACACCACCAAGAGCCGCTTCATCCTGACGCTCTACGAGAAGCGCGTCGACCAGGGCGACCTGCCCTATTTCATGGCGCTGCTCGATCACTGCGCCGATCGCGGGCTGCCGGTGCCGCCGGCGGTGCCGGATCGCGACGGCACGCTGATCCATACGCTGGAGGGCCGCCCCGCCTGCCTGATCCAGTTCCTGTCGGGCGTCTCGGTCTCGCACCCGACGCCTGCACAGGCGCGCGCGGCGGCCGAGGCGATGGGCCGGATGCACAAGGCAGTCGCCGACTTCCCGCTCGACCGCCCCAATTCGATGGGCATCGACACCTGGCGCCCGCTGTTCGAGCGTTGCGGCACCAGCCTCAACGACATTGCGCCGGGGCTGTACGACGAACTCGGCGCGGCGCTGGACCGGGTGACCAGGGCCTGGCCGCGCGAAGGCTTCGACACCTGCGCGATCCATGCCGACCTGTTCCCGGACAATGTCCTGATGCTCGGCAACCGGGTGACCGGGCTGATCGACTTCTACTTCGCCTCCACCGACCTCAGGCTCTACGACCTCGCGGTGATGCACACCGCCTGGGCTTTCGATTCGACCGGCGCCAAGTTCGACCCCTATGTCTCCGAGGCGCTGCTCCAGGGCTATGAGACCAGCTACAAGCTCAGCGAGCAGGAGCGCGCGATCCTGCCGCTGCTGGCGACCGGCGCGTGCATCCGCTTCACCCTGTCGCGCGCCTGGGACTGGCTCAACACCCCCGCCGACGCGCTGGTGACGCGCAAGGATCCGCTCGCCTTCTGGCGGCGCGCGCACGTCTATGCCTCGGCACTGGCAGCGATCGCATGACCACCGAACTCCAGCATGTCGAGATCGCGACCGACGGCGCGTGCAAGGGCAATCCCGGCCGGGGCGGCTGGGGCGTGCTGCTGCGCATGGGCGATGTCGAGAAGGAACTCTCCGGCGGCGAGGCGCACACCACCAACAACCGCATGGAGCTGATGGCCGCGATCCAGGGGCTGAACGCGCTCAAGCGCCCCTGCCGGGTGACGCTCTCCACCGACAGCCGCTATGTGATGGACGGCCTGACCAAGTGGATCCACGGCTGGATGAAGAATGGCTGGAAGACCGCGGACAAGAAGCCGGTCAAGAACGCCGATCTCTGGCAGGAACTCCTCGCCGCCGCCAAGCCGCACCGGGTCGAATGGAAATGGGTGAAGGGCCATGCCGGCCACCCGGACAACGAGCGCGCCGACAAGCTGGCCAGCGACGCGGCGATCGCGGCGGGGTGACCCGGCATGCGCTGGCCCTGGCTTGCGATGCTGAGCGCGGCGCCGGGCCTCAGCGGTTGCGGCGATCGCGCGCAGCAGTTCACGCAAGCGCAGTTTGAAGCTGCCCGCACGCACTGCCAGGCGCGCGACGCCTACCGGGTCCCTAGCGCGCCGGACACGATCGGCTTCCACGGCACGTCCGATAAGCACCGCGCGGAGGCCGCATGCCTGAGGACGCAGCTGGCCGGGACCGGGGTGAAGACCGTCGTGCTGGGCTCCCGCCTGTATGCAGCGACCGGCCCCGCTTCACCGGCGCCGGACGCCGGGCACGATCGCCCGGCCGCCGCGAAATAGCACCGCCCGCGCGCCGGGCTCCAGGCGAAGGGAAGCAGCGCATGTTCGGATGGTTCAGGAAGCGCACAGCACGGCTGCAACCCGAAGCGCGGTGGATCGTCGAGGCCGCCTCCGACCAGCTCCGCGTCACCGATCCTGCGGGCACGGTACAGACGCTGGCCAAGGCCGAGCTGCGCGGCGTGGCGATCGAGACCAACGATACCGGCCCCTGGGGCGCGGACGTCTGGTGGCTGTTGTTCGGTGCCGACGACCACGTAGCTTTTGCATACCCGCAAGGTGCTACCGGCGAGAACGTCATGCTCGACTATCTTAGCGCCCTTCCGGGATTTGACTTCGCCGCGATGTCTGCCGCGATGGGGTCGGCGGACAATGCATTGTTTCCAGTCTGGCGGAAGAACGACGCGCGCTAACTGCGTGGTGGCGCGCCGGAACCGCCTCAGGCGTCCATCACCTGCCAGCCCTTCGCGTCGACTATCAGCCAGGTCTTGCGCCTCACCCACCGCCCCTTGACGCGCTGCTGCCAGGTGCATTGAAATTCGGTCGGCTCTTCATCGGGCGCTAGGCACCGGATCGAACGGACGTCGGCGGCCGCCAATCGCCCAGTGCGAAACGGTACCAGCACCGCGTCCGCCTTGTTGATCGCCGCCGCGAACTCCTTCGGCGTGATCGTGCCGCGCACGACCGCCATCGCCGGCGACGTCGACAACAACAGGGCGGCAATGGCGATCAGCGCTCTCACGCCGTCGCCAGCGCGACCTCATACGCCGCCGTGGTCTTCGCCGCGACTTCCTCCGCGGTCACGCCCGGCGCCAGCTCGATCAGCCGGAACGGCGAGGCATGATCCGCGCGCGAAAACACCGCGAGATCGGTGATGATCATGTCGACCACATTCTTGCCCGTCAGCGGCAGGGTGCAGTCGGGGATGAACTTGGGGCTGCCGTCCTTGGCGGTATGCTCCATCACCACGATGATCTTCTTCACGCCGGCGACCAGGTCCATCGCCCCGCCCATGCCCTTGATCATCTTGCCCGGGATCATCCAGTTGGCGATGTCGCCCGCCTGGCTCACTTCCATCGCGCCGAGCACGGTCAGGTCGATATGCCCGCCGCGGATCATCGCAAAGCTGTCCGCCGAGCTGAAATAGACCGAGCTGGGCAGCTCGCTGATCGTCTGCTTGCCGGCGTTGATCAGGTCCGGGTCCTCGTCGCCTTCCAGCGGGAACGGGCCGATGCCGAGCATGCCGTTCTCGGACTGGAGCGTCACCTCCACCCCCGCCGGGATGTGGTTCGCCACCAAGGTCGGGATGCCGATGCCCAGATTGACGTAGAAGCCGTCCTGCAGCTCCTTCGCGGCGCGCGCCGCCATGTCGTCGCGGGTCCAGGCCATCAATGCTTCTCCTGCGGATCCGTCCAGCGCGTCGCCGGCGGGAAGGTTTGGTCATAGGTGGAACCGAGCCCGGTTCCGTAGACGGGGTTGGGCAGCACGAACCAGCCATGCCCCCAGAGCGCCGCGACCGCCGGGCTCGCCGCCGCCGCGCGCCGCTCGGGCGGGGTGAGGCCCGCAAACCCGTCGGTGAAATCGCCGAGCTGGTCGCCGCCCATCGCCACCACGCACCAGCGCTGCGCGATCGCATCCCGGCGGCCGTCCTTGCCGGACTTGCCGTCGATATCGCCCTTCAGGAACAGCGTCTCGCCATGTCGGGCGGGGCCCAGACCCGCGAAGTTCAGCGCCGCCTCGGCCTGCTCGGCATTGGCGACGGCACGGTTGGTATTGAAGATCACCGTCACGCCCATCGCCCGCAGCGCGCGCACCGCCTCGAGCGCGCCGGGCACGGCGGCGACCTTCATCGCACCGGTTTTCTCCCAGCGATCCCAGCGCGCCGAATCCCAGCCGCCGGAGCGCCGCGCATCGTCGGCTTCGTAGCCGAGGTTGAGCAGCATCGTCTCGTCGACGTCGAACACCGCGGCCGGCGGCTTGTCGCCGCAGGGCCGGAAGCGCGGGCTCGCCAGCGTCGCGCCGGGTTCCAGCACCACCGACAGCCCCTCGCGCCGCGCGAGCCGCGCGCGGGTCTGGTCGACCAGTGCGTTATACGCCTGCACGCTCAGCGCCGCCGCCTCGCCCGAGCCGTAGAGATACTGCATGCCCGCCGGCGCGCCGCCCGGGTTGCCCGCCGGCAGCGGCGCGGGTGGCGCCTGCGTCACGCTCGCATCGACGACGCAGCCGGACAGCGCCAGCCCCAACGCCGCCAGCAGCAGCGCGGCACGCGTCACGCCGCCTCGCGCGGGCGGACGGTGCGGAACTCGATCTTCTTGTCGTAGGGCGCGCCGATGATCATGCGCTTCACATAGATGCCCGGCAGGTGGATCTGGTCGGGATCGAGGCTGCCGACCGGCACCACTTCCTCCACCTCGGCCACGCACAGGTGGCTGGCCGTCGCCATCGGCTGGTTGAAGTTGCGCGCGGTCTTGCGGAAGATCAGGTTGCCCGCCTCATCGGCCTTCCAGCCCTTGATGATCGAGAGATCGGCGCGGATGCCGCGTTCGAGGATATATTCCTCGCCGTCGAACACCTTCACTTCCTTGCCCTCGGCCACCTTCGTGCCGACGCCGGTCTTGGTGTAGAAGCCGGGGATGCCGGCGCCGCCGGCCCGGCAGCGCTCGGCGAGCGTGCCCTGCGGGCAGAACTCCACCTCCAGCTCGCCGGAGAGATATTGCCGCTCGAATTCCTTGTTCTCGCCGACGTACGACGAGATCATCTTCTTGACCTGGCGGCTGCGCAGCAGCTTGCCCAGGCCCTCATTGTCGATGCCGGCATTGTTCGAGGCGATGGTCAGGTCCTTCACCCCCGAAGCCTGAATCGCATCGATCAGCCGCTCGGGGATGCCGCACAGGCCGAAACCGCCCGCGCAGATCATCATCCCGTCGAACAGCAGCCCTTCCAGCGCCGCGTTCGCGTTGGGGTAGAGCTTGTCCATCGACGATTCCCTCCGAATGTTTGGAGCGGCGATAATCCGCCCGAGGCGGCCGGGTCAAGCGAACCTGAACCGGCTTTCAACTTGCCGGACCTTCCCGTACGGCAAGGCCGACTGTTGCACATGAGCAACACCGCCAAATGTAATGCATTTGTCATATTGCACGTGCGAACCAAGCGCCTACCTAGGCGCCCTGGATGGCCATCCGGATATAACAAGTATCAAGTCCAAAGGTAGATTATCATGCGTATTTTCGCAGCGACGGCGCTCGCCCTCATGGCCTCCGCAACCCCCGCGCTCGCACAGGACGCGACCTTCCAGGGTCCGCGCGTCGAGGCCGTTGCCGGTTGGGACAACCTCAAGACCAGCGGTCTGAGCGGCTCGGGCTTCGTCTATGGCGGTGCGGCGGGCTATGACCTGCAGCGCGGCAACCTCGTGGTCGGTGTCGACGGCGAGATCACCGGCACCACCACCGACAAGACCATCGGCACCGCGATCATCAAGGGCGGCCGCGACTTCTACGCCGGCGCGCGCATCGGCTATGTCGTCGCCCCGGCGACGCTGGTGTACGGCAAGGTCGGCTATGACAACAGCCGCGTGATCGGCCGCGCCGGCAACCTGCGCGTGACCGACGACCTGGACGGCGTTCGTCTGGGTGCGGGCGTGGAGCGCAGCTTCGGCCATTACTACGGCAAGGTCGAGTATCGCTACACCAACGCCTCGGACGACGTGGTGCGTCACCAGGTGCTGGCCGGCATCGGCTACCGCTTCTGAGCGAACAGGACGTGCGGCGTGGCCCCCCGCGCCGCCGCTCCCGGAGCCCCGCATCGGCGACGATGCGGGGCTTTTTCGTGTCCCTCCCCGAGCCGCCCGCCCTCAGCCGGTCAGCACCCGCGCCTGCGGTACGGTGCCGCCATAGCTTTCCGCGGCAATCCGGACGCCGGCGGCGCGCAGTGCCTCGGCGCGGTCGCGCGTGCTGGTCTTGAAGATGATCTGCTCCACCCGGATCGTCTCGGCGAACACGGGCTCGGCCTCGACGCGCCCAATCCACGCGGCAGTGCGTGGCCAGCGATCGGCGTCGATCGCGAAGCCGGCGAGCAGCGCATTGCGGAAAAAAGCGGCGATGGTGATGTCGGGCAGCATCATCGTGCCGAAGAGAAAACCGCGATCCGCTTCCGGCGCCTGCGCTTCGATCCAGTCGAGCGCGTGCGGCAGATCCACCTCGCGCACCCGTGCGATCGCGTCCGCATCGGGCTCGCGCTGATAGACCCGCGGCGCCATGATCGTCGCGAAGAAGAGGCGCCAGATCACCACGTCGCCGAGACGACTGTCGGCATATTCCTCGATCCACCGGGCGCGGGCGCGATCCGCGGGCGCCTTTGGCAGCAACGGCGCGCCCGGATAGGCTTCGTCCAGATATTCGCAGATGACGGTCGAATCGTTGAGCACGAGATCGCCGTCGATCAGCACCGGGATGCGCCGCAGGGGACTGATCCGGGTGAACGCCTCGGTGCCGTAGAAGGGCACGATCGGGTCCAGCGCATAGTCCAGCCCCTTCATCGCCAGGGCGACCACGACCTTGCGGACATAGGGCGACACGGGGCTACCGACGATCAGCATGCGAGAAGGGATATCGCCGCGCGCGCGCCCGGTCTAGACTCGGGCAATGACCACGAAGCGCACCGGGGGCCGGATCCTCGTCGACAATCTGGTCGCACAAGGCTGCGACCGCATCTTCCACGTACCGGGCGAGAGCTTCCTCGCCGTGCTCGACGCGCTGCACGACACGCCCGAGATCGATCTCGTCACCTGCCGCCAGGAGGGCGGCGCGGCGTTCATGGCGTGCGCCGACGGCACGATGACGGGGCGGCCGGGCGTGTGCTTCGTGACGCGCGGGCCGGGCGCTACCAATGCGAGCATCGGCGTGCATGTCGCGATGCAGGATTCGCAGCCGATGCTGCTGTTCATCGGCGATGTCGATCGGGGAATGCGCGACCGCGAGGGCTTCCAGGAAGTCGACCTGCCGGCGATGTTCGCCCCGCTCGCCAAATGGGCGACGCGGATCGAGGATGCGCGCCGCATCCCGGAATATGTCGCGCGTGCCTGGAACGTCGCAACCTCGGGCCGGCCGGGGCCGGTGGTTATCGCGCTGCCCGAGGACATGCTGCTCGATGTGGTGGAGGCGGTGGATCGGCCCGCCATCGCCGAGCCGATCCAGGCGGCGGATGCCTTCGACCTCGATCAGCTCTACGACCTGCTGCGCGGTGCCGAGCGCCCGATCGCGATCGTGGGCGGCGGCGGCTGGGACTCGGATACTGCAGAGGACTTCGCCCGCTTCGCCGAGTCGATCGACCTGCCGGTTGCCTGCGCGTTCCGGCGGCAGGACGCGATCGACAACGCCTCGCCGGTCTGGGCAGGCAATCTCGGCTATGGCCCCAACCCCAAGCTGGCAGCGCGGATCAAGGCGGCGGACCTGCTGCTGGTGGTCGGCGCGCGGCTCGGCGAAGCGACGACCGACGGCTACAGCCTGATCACTCCGGAGCATCCGGGGCAGACGCTGGTCCATGTCCATCCCGACCCCAATGAGTTCCACCGCGTCTACCGCGTCGATCTGCCGATCTGCGCGCGGCCGTTCGAGTTCGCGGTGGCGGCAGCGGCTACGGTGGAGGCGGCCGGCCTGCCCCGCTTCGACGGCGCGGCGGCACATGCCGAATGGCTGGAATGGTCGACCCCCAAGCCGCGCGAAGGCGTGGCGCTCGATCTCGGCCCCTGCGTCGCCGCGATGCGCGAGGTGCTGCCCGCCGATACGATCATCTGCAACGGCGCGGGCAATTTCTCGGGCTGGTGGCACCGCTACTGGCCTTATACCGCCCAGCCGAGCCAGCTCGCCCCCACCGCCGGCGCGATGGGATATGGCGTTCCCGCGGCGATCGCGGCGGCGCTGCGCTTTCCGGAGCGCAAGGTCGTCGCGGTGGCGGGCGACGGGGACTTCCTGATGAACGGGCAGGAACTCGCCACCGCCGTCCAGCACGATGCCGATCTGCTGGTGATCCTGGTCGACAACGGCGCCTATGGGACAATCCGCATGCATCAGGAGCGCGAATTTCCGGCGCGCCTCTCCGGCACCACGCTCCGCAACCCCGATTTCGCCGCGCTCGCCCGCGCCTTTGGCGGCTGGGCCGCCACCGTCGAGACGACCGAGGGGTTCGCGCCCGCGCTGGCCGAGGCGCTCGCCCGGCCGGGGCTCAAGCTGTTGCACTGCAAGACGGATATCGAGGTGATCAGTCCCGCGACGACCGTCACGAAGCTGCGAAATCGCTGAACGGCTAGGAAGCCGTTAACCGCCACCCTTCTATTCTGTCCGCATGGCACAGCAGACAGTAGAACGGTGGCGTACGGCACATGTCGGCAAGCGCGGCGATCGCGTTCGGATCGGTGGACAGCCGGTCTGGCAGCGGGAGTGGCGCTGGCTCAACAAGAACACCGTGCGGCTGCCGCATCCGCTCAACACGCGCGACACCTTCTCGTTCATGATTTGCGAGATCGGCAACCCGAACGCGCCGATCCGCTTCGCGGCCGCGCAGATCGAGCCCGACATGTGGGCGTTCTACGTGCCGGACTGAGGCAGCACGCGCTGAGCCCCTGCCCGGAAGAATGGAAGCGGCTACAATAGCGAACGGGCCGCACCTTTCGGCACGGCCCGCGCAATTGTCCGGTTTCGGCCGCGACTCAGATGTCGTCGCCGAGCGCACCCTTGATCTTGCCGCCGAGCTGCTGCGCCTTGCCCTTGGCTTCCTGCGCAACGCCCTCTTCCCGCGTCTCGGGATTGTCGCTGTGCTGCTTCACCTTGCCGGCCAGCTCGTTGATATTGCCTTTGATCTTGTCGGTCAGCTCGCCCATGATCGGTACTCCTGGCTAGGGTCGGATGCCATCGAACACGACATCTTCGACTTGGACGAAATAACGTGCGTTGGTGCGCGCCGGTTCCCGCTCAGTCCTTCGTTACGTCGCGCAGGAATCCCAGCGTCGCGCGCCAGGCGTCGGCAGCGCCCTGGGGGTTCTTCATCCGCAGCAGCGTCGAGCTGCCATGCACCCCGCCCTGCTTGGGGTAGAATTGCGTCTTCTGCGTTGCCGGCGAGGCCGCAAGGATCCTGTGGGCCGCGTCCTGCTCCCGCAGGTCCTGCGCCGAGGTGACGAAGATCGGCACACGGACCGTCGCCGCCGCCCGGGCGACCGCGCCCTTGTCGTCGAGATATTCGCCCGGCGAGAAGGCGAGCAGCGCCTGCACCTGTCCCGGATGCTCGGCGGCGAGCAGGAACACCAGCGCGGCGGAATAGCTGCTGCCCCACAGCACGATGGGCAGCTTCTGCGCCTGCCCCCAGGCAAAGGCAGCGTCGAGGTCCTGCTTCGCCTCGGCATAGCCGGCGGAACGGCCGAGCGCCTTCACCGTCTCGTTGACGCCGAACAGCGTGCCGCCGGCGCGCTGGTCGATGCGCAGCGAGGAATAGCCCGCCTGCGCCAGCTGCGGGCTGAGCAGCGCATATTCGTCCTTGCCGGACTCCGCCTGGTGGAACAGCAGCAGCAGCGCGCGGGGCTTGGCCGCGCGGGTATAGACGCCGGCGATCTTCACCCCGTCCTTGGCGGTGAGCGTCACCGGCTCTGCGGAGATCGGCCCGCCGTTCACCGCCGGATCGTTCTGCGGCCGGGGATGGCAGCCCGCCACCGCGAGCAGCGCCAGCGCCGCCAGTCCGGCCGCGCGCATCAGATCAGCCCCGCCAGCGGGCTCGACGGATCGGCATAACGGCGCTTCGCCATGCGCCCGGCGCGATAGGACAGCCGCCCGGCCTCCACCGCCGCCTTCATCGCCGCCGCCATCAGGATGGGATCCTTGGCCTCGGCGATCGCGGTGTTCATCAGCA
The DNA here is from genome assembly GCF_025960285.1 of Sphingomonas sp. R1. Lineage (GTDB taxonomy): Bacteria > Pseudomonadota > Alphaproteobacteria > Sphingomonadales > Sphingomonadaceae > Sphingomonas. The sequence goes on from NZ_CP110111.1 coordinate 1,820,025, forward strand.
CGCCGTCGCAGCCCAGCTCCATCGCCACCGCAGCGTCCGAGGCCGATCCGACGCCGGCATCAACCAGCACCGGCACCTTGGCGCCCTCGACGATCAGGCGGATGGTCACCTGGTTCTGGATGCCCAGCCCCGAACCGATCGGCGCGCCCAGCGGCATGATCGCGACCGCGCCGGCATCCTCCAGCCGCTTGGCGGCGATGGGATCGTCGACGCAGTAGACCATCGGCAGAAAGCCTTCCTTGGCCAGCACCTCGGTCGCGCGCAGCGTCTCCACCATGTCCGGATACAGCGTCCGCGCCTCGCCGAGCACTTCCAGCTTCACCAGCTCCCAGCCGCCGGCCTCGCGCGCCAGCCGCAGCGTCCGGATCGCCGAATCGGCATCGAAGCAGCCCGCGGTATTGGGCAGATAGGTGATCTTCTTCGGGTCGATATAGTCGGTGAGCATCGGCGCCTTGGGATCGCTGACGTTCACCCGGCGCACCGCCACGGTGACGATCTCGGCGCCCGAGGCGGCCACGGCGGCCGCGTTCTGCTCGAAATCCTTGTACTTGCCGGTGCCGACGATCAGCCGCGAGCGGAAGGTCTTGCCCGCCACCGTCCAGCTGTCGTCGGCAAGCGGGCCGGCATGGTCGCCACCGCCGACGAAGTGGACGATCTCCAGCTCGTCGCCATCCTCGACGATGACGTCGGCCAGGGTCGAACGCGGCACCACCTCGAGATTGCGCTCCACCGCCACCTTCTCGGGCACCAGCCCCAGCTCGCTCGCCAGCTGCGCGAGGGTGAGGCCCGCGGTGATGCGCTTGTGTTCGCCGTTGACGCGGATGGAGACGGTGCCGTCGCTATGCATGAAGAGCCTTGGATTTGATCGGAGACGCGGGGTCATATAGGGAGGACCGCATCCTGCCCGCAACCGAAAGGCGCCTGCTTTGGCCGACACGATCTTCGTCTTGAATGGTCCCAACCTCAATCTGCTGGGGCTGCGCGAGCCGGAAATCTACGGCACGACGACGCTGGACGACATTGCCGGCATGCTGGAGGACCGCGCCCGCGAGCTGGGGCTCGAGATCGAGATGCGCCAGTCGAACCACGAGGGCCATCTGATCGACTGGCTGCACGAGGCGCAGGCCGATGGCGCCCGCGCCGTGCTGCTCAATCCGGGTGGCTACACCCATACCTCGGTCGCGCTGCACGACGCGATCAAGAGCATCCGCACGCCGGTGATCGAGGTGCATCTGTCGAACCCGCACGCCCGCGAATCCTTCCGCCACACCAGCTTCGTCGGCCGTGCTGCGAAAGGCACGGTGGCCGGCTTTGGTGCAAACTCCTATATCCTCGCGCTTGAAGCCGCCGCGCGTCTCTGACAGAGGGCGCCGTTTCATTTACGGAATTTAAAAGAAGGGTCGTATGGCCGAAGAAACCAAGACGGGTGCAATGCAGGTCGATATCGAGCTGGTCCGCCAGCTCGCCACCGTGCTCGACGACACCCAGCTGACCGAGATCGAAGTCGAGGACGGCGAGCGCCGCGTCCGCGTCGCCCGCACCATCACCGCCGCACCCGCCGCGCCGATGCAGTATGCCGCGCAGCCCGCGCCGATGCTGGCGGCGCCCGCCGCAGCCGCAGCCCCGGCCGAAATCGTCGCCGCGCCGCAGCCCACCGCCAACGCGGTCAAGTCGCCGATGGTCGGCACCGCCTATCTCAAGCCGAATCCCGAGGCGAAGACCTTCGTCACCGTCGGGCAAGCGGTTGCCGCCGGCGACACGCTGCTGATCATCGAGGCGATGAAGGTGATGAACCCGATCCACGCGCCGACCGCCGGCACCGTGAAGGCGATCCTGGTCGAGAACGGCCAGCCGGTCGAGTTCGACCAGCCGCTCGTCGTGGTCGAGTAACGGAACGACCATGCCCGAGATCAAGAAGCTGCTGATCGCCAATCGCGGCGAGATCGCACTGCGCATCCACCGCGCCTGCCATGAAATGGGCATCAAGACGGTGGCAGTGCACTCCACCGCCGACGCCGATGCGATGCATGTGCGCCTGGCGGACGAGGCGATCTGCATCGGCCCGCCGGCCGCGTCGGAAAGCTATCTCAACATCCCGAACATCATCTCGGCCGCCGAGATCTCGGGCGCGGATGCGATCCACCCGGGCTATGGCTTCCTTTCGGAGAACGCCCAGTTCGCCGAGATCGTCGAGGCGCACGGGCTGATCTTCGTCGGGCCCAAGCCCGAGCATATTCGCACCATGGGCGACAAGATCGAGGCGAAGCGCACCGCCGGCGCGCTCGGCCTGCCGCTGGTGCCGGGCTCGGACGGCCCGATCAGCGACCTGGAAGAAGCCAAGGCGATCGCCGCCAAGGCCGGCTATCCGGTGATCATCAAGGCCGCCTCGGGCGGCGGTGGTCGCGGCATGAAGGTGTGCACCAGCGAGGACCAGCTCGAAACGCTGATGCAGCAAGCGGGCTCGGAGGCGAAGGCCGCGTTCGGCGACGCCACGGTCTATCTCGAGAAGTATCTCGGCAACCCGCGCCACATCGAGTTCCAGGTGTTCGGCGACGGCAACGGCAACGCGATCCATCTCGGCGAGCGCGACTGCTCGCTCCAGCGCCGCCACCAGAAGGTGCTCGAAGAGGCGCTGTCGCCGGTGATCACGCCGGAGGAGCGCGCGCGCATGGGCGGCATCGTCGCCAAGGCGATGTCCGACATGGGCTATCGCGGCGCCGGCACCATCGAGTTCCTGTGGGAAAATGGCGAGTTCTACTTCATCGAGATGAACACCCGCCTCCAGGTCGAGCATCCGGTGACCGAGATGATCACCGGCATGGACCTGGTCCGTGAGCAGATCCGCGTCGCCGAAGGCCACGGCCTGTCGGTCCGCCAGGAGGATCTGGAGTTCCGCGGCCATGCGATCGAATGCCGCATCAACGCCGAGGACCCGCGGACCTTCGCGCCCTCGCCGGGTACGATCACCCACTTCCACGCGCCGGGCGGCATGCACGTCCGCGTCGATAGCGGCATCTATTCGGGCTATCGGATCCCGCCCTATTACGACTCCATGATCGCCAAGCTGATCGTCTATGGCCGCACCCGCGAGGGCTGCATCCTGCGACTGAAGCGGGCATTGGAAGAGTTCGTGGTCGACGGCATCAAGACGACGATCCCGCTCCACCAGGCGCTGCTCGACGATCCCAAGTTCCTCAAGGGCGACTATACGATCAAGTGGCTCGAGGAGTGGCTCGCCAAGCAGGACGAGGCCGCCGCGGCGTGAAGGCGACGATCTACCACAACCCGCGCTGCTCCAAGTCGCGCGAGGCGCTGGCGATCCTCACGGACGCCGGCGCCGAGGTGGCGGTGATCGAGTATCTGAAGACCCCGCCGAGCCGCGAGACGCTGGCAGAGCTGTACCAGCGCGCGGGCATGACCGCGCGCGAGGGCCTGCGTATCGCCGAGGACGCCGCCAAGCCGCTGAAAGGTGCCGACGACGACACCATCCTCGACGCGATGGCCGCCAACCCGATCCTGATCGAGCGCCCGCTCGTGGTGACGGAGCGCGGCGTGCGGCTGGGTCGCCCGCCCGAGAAGGTGCGGGAGATCCTGTAAAGAACTCCTCCCCGGCACGGGGAGGGGGACCGCCGCCGAAGGCGGTGGTGGAGGGGCCGCCACGTACGCGGCGGTATCCCGCACTTTGAGGTTTCCGCGCCTGTCGGCGCGGCCCCTCCACCATTCGCTGGCGCGAATGGTCCCCCTCCCCGTTCCGGGGAGGAATTTTTCATCCCTGCACCCCCGCCGCGATGGTCTCGCGCCACGGCGTGGTCGGCCGGCCGATCAGCCCGGACAGCGTGCGGGTATCGTCGAACAGTGCCCCCTCGGCCGCCCGCGCATCGCTGTCCGCCAGGATCGCCGCAAAGGGCGCCGGCAGGCCGGCGCCTTCCAGCGCCTTGGCATAGTCGGCCTGGGGCAGGTTCTGGAACGGGATCGGCTTGCCGGCGATTTCCGACAGCGCTGCGGCCAAGTCCCCCAGCGTGAAGCCGCTATCGCCGGCGAGCTCGAATGTCCCCGCCTCGCCGCGGGTCAGCACCACGGCCGCCGCCTCGGCATAATCGGCACGCGATGCCGCCGAGACCACGCCGTCGCCCGCGCTGCCGATGAGCGCCCAATGGGCAATCGCCGCCCCGGCAGCCATCAGATAATTCTCGGTGTACCAGCCGTTGCGCAGCAGGGCGTGCGGCACGCCGCTGGCCGCCAGCAGTTCCTCGGTCGCCTTGTGCTCGGCGGCGAGCTGCAATGGTGAGGTCTGCGCACGCAGGATGCTGGTATAGGCGATCAGCTGCACGCCCGCTGCCTTGGCCGCGTCGATCACCGCCTTGTGCTGCGGCACGCGGCTGCCGATGGCATTGCCCGAAATCAGCAGCAGCCGGGTCACGCCCGCCAGCCCCGGCGCCAGGGTTTCGGCCACATCATAGTCGAACGCGCGCACCGTCACGCCCCTGGCGGCGAGATCGGCGAGGCTATCGGGATCGCGCACCAGCGCGACGACCTCGCCCGGTGCGACCTTGCCCAGCAGCGATTCAACGACGAGGCGGCCGAGCTGGCCCGAGGCTCCGGTAACGGCGTACATGGCAGTTCCTTTCGATCATGCATTGACGCCAGCGATCTAGCGAACCACTTACGAATCGTAAGTACGCACACAAAGGTAAGTATCAAAAATGTCCGCCGCCCCGTCCCGCCCCCCGGTGCGTACCCTCGCCGCGATGATGGATCGCGGCGACGTGTTCGCTACCGATTGCCCGTCGCGCGCGGTGCTCAAGCGGATCACCAGCAGCTGGGGCCTGCTCGTGCTGGTCGCGCTGCGGGACGGTACCCGCCGCTTCAGCGAACTCCGCCGCCGGGTGAACGGGGTGAGCGAACGCATGCTCGCCCAGACGCTCCAGCAGCTGGAGGCGCATCATCTGGTGGTGCGCCGCAGCCTGCCGGTGGTGCCCCCGCATGTCGAATACAGCCTCACCCCGCTCGGCCACGAAGCGGCGGCGAAGGTCGAGGATCTGGTCGAGTGGATCCAGGCCAACCTGGGCGAGCTGATGCCGACGGCGATGGACGAGGCGGCGGAGTAACAAGGGAGTCGTCATCCCGGCGAAAGCCGGGATCCATTGGGGCCTCCGTTCCAGTTCTAGCTGAAGCCGAGAGACGACTGGATCCCGGCTTTCGCCGGGATGACGACTGAATGGTAGCTACTCCTTCGCTCGGCCTTCGCCCGCTTACGCGGTCCGCAACCACCCCTCCCCTCCCGCGCAGTGTACCTCGCCGCGCCGCCATGGCATGGCACCGCGCATGACCGCCGCCATCGCCACCCTGCTCCTCTGCCAGCTGCTCGGCGAGGGCCTCCACCTACTCGCCGGGCTGCCGCTGCCGGGGCCCGTGATCGGCATGTTCCTGCTGCTCGGCTGGCTGCTGCTGCGCCCCGGCGAGCGCCCGCGCCTGGTGCAGGTCTCCGCCTGGCTTACCGCGCATCTCTCGGTGATGTTCGTCCCCGCCGCGGTCGGCCTGATCGAGGAGGGCCCGGTGCTGGCGAAGAACGGCGTCGCGATCATCGTTGCCACGCTCGCCTCGACCCTGCTGACCATGATCGTGACCGCGCTGGTCTTCCGCTGGGCGCTCGCGCGGGCGGAGCATGGCGCATGACCGGCCTCTGGCACACGCTCCAGGCAACGCCGCTGCTGTGGCTCGCCGTCACCTTGCTGGTGTTCGAGGGCGCCGATCGCCTGTCGATCCGCAGCAACCGCCACCCGCTCTGCCATCCGGTACTCACCGCGACGCCGGTGCTGATCCTGGTGCTGATCGCCACCCGCACGGCATACCCGGTCTATGCCCGGAACACCGCGATGCTCAGCTTTCTGCTCGGCCCCGCGACGGTGGGCCTGGCGGTCCCGCTGTGGCGCAATCGCGGGCTGATCCGCCGCGCCGCCGGGCCGCTGCTGCTCGCGCTGTTCGCCGGTTCGCTGACCGCGATCCTGAGCGTCACCGGCATCGTCCTGGCGTTCGGCGGCAGCGCGCAGATCCTCGCGACCGTCGCCCCGCGCTCGGTGACGACGCCGGTGGCGATGGCGCTGGCGAGCCAGCTGGGCGGCATTCCCGCGCTGGCGGCGGTGGTGGTGCTGATCGCCGGGGTGTTCGGCGCGATGGTCGCCTCGCCGCTGCTCGACCTGCTGCGCATCCGCGACTCCCGCGTGCGTGGCTTCGCCACCGGCGTCGCCGCGCACGGCATCGGCATGGCCCGCGCGTTTCAGGTCTCGGAGCTGGGCGGCACCTTCGCGGGCGTCGGCATGGCGCTGAATGCCGCGATGACCGCGCTGCTGCTCACGCTGTGGGCGGTGCTGTAGGCTTACTCGTCCGTCACGTCCTGCTTGGTGCCGTAGAGCCGCACGGGCTTTCCGTCCACGCACTCCACATCCGCCGTCAGCCGCATCTTGCGCAGCGCGCCGTCGCGGCGGCGGATCGTCACGTCGATGGTGAAGCTGCTTCCCTCCGCCACCGCACGGCTGCGGACCTGTTCGAGCAGCGCCGCCGATTCGGGGGTGTACATCGTCACCGCCTCGTCGCGCGTCACCAGGGACCCGGGCGGGAAGCCGAACAGCTCGTACACGCCGGCCGACCAGCGCAGCGCGTTTGTCGCCAGGTCGCACTCCCAGGCCGCGGGCAGCGGGACCAGCGGATCGCCGGCGCGCAGTCCATGGGCAAGGAGCGGCAGGATGGGCATAGGCATTTCTACCGCAGCCATCGTTAACGCCGCGTTTGCCCGGGCCCCGCAACTCCCGGGGTGACGCGCGCGCAACACCCCGCTAAGGGGTCCGGCCATGACCCAGATCACGCCCGAGATCGTGGCCGAGCACGGCCTGTCGCCCGAAGAATATGACCGCGTCCTGAAGGCGCTCGGTCGCGAGCCGAACCTGACCGAGCTCGGCATCTTCTCGGTGATGTGGTCCGAGCATTGCAGCTACAAGTCCAGCCGCATCCACCTGAAGAAGCTGCCGACCACCGGCCCGCAGGTCATCTGCGGCCCGGGTGAGAATGCCGGCGTGGTCGATATCGGCGACGGCCAGGCGGCGATCTTCAAGATGGAGAGCCACAACCACCCGTCCTATATCGAGCCCTATCAGGGCGCGGCGACCGGCGTGGGCGGCATCCTGCGCGACGTGTTCACCATGGGCGCGCGCCCGATTGCCAACATGAACGCGCTGCGCTTCGGCCGGCCCGATCATCCCAAGATGAAGCACCTGATCGCCGGCGTCGTCCATGGCATCGGCGGCTATGGCAATTGCGTGGGCGTGCCGACGGTGGGCGGCGAGGTGAACTTCCACCCCGCCTATGACGGCAACATCCTGGTCAACGCGATGACCGTCGGCATCGCCGATACCGACAAGATCTTCTATTCGGCGGCCTCGGGCGTCGGCAATCCGATCGTCTATGTCGGCTCCAAGACCGGCCGCGACGGCATCCACGGCGCCACCATGGCGAGCGCGGATTTCGGCGAGGACTCGGAGGAGAAGCGCCCCACCGTCCAGGTCGGCGATCCGTTCACCGAGAAGCTGCTGATCGAGGCCTGCCTCGAGCTGATGGCCTCGGACGCGATCGTCGCGATCCAGGACATGGGCGCCGCCGGCCTCACCTCGTCCAGCGTCGAGATGGCGTCCAAGGGCGGCGTCGGCATCGAGCTGGTGATGGACGACGTCCCCCAGCGCGAAACCGGCATGACGCCCTATGAGATGATGCTCTCCGAGTCCCAGGAGCGCATGCTGATGGTGCTCAAGCCCGGCCGCGAGGATTTCGCGGAAGCGATCTTCCGCAAGTGGGAGCTCGATTTCGCGGTGATCGGCCATGTGACGGACACCGGCCGCATGGTGCTCAAGTGGAAGGGCGACGTGGTGTGCGACATCCCGCTCGCCCCGCTCGCCGACGAGGCGCCGCTCTACGATCGCCCGCACGTGCCGACGCCCAAGCAGCCCGAGCTGCAGAACGTGCCCGAATGCACCGATCCCGCCGCCGATCTCGTCAAGCTGATGGGCTCGCCGGACATCGCCAGCCGCCGCTGGATCTGGGAGCAGTATGACCACATGGTCGGCGGCGACACCGTGCAGCGCCCGGGCGGCGACGCCGCGGTCGTCCGCGTCCACGGCACCGACAAGGGCCTGGCGATCACCACCGATTGCACCCCGCGCTATTGCTTCGCGGATCCCGTAGAGGGCGGCAAGCAGGCGATTGCGGAAGCGTGGCGCAACCTCTCCGCGGTGGGCGCAACCCCGCTGGCGGTGACCAACTGCCTCAACTTCGCCAACCCGCAGCGCCCCGAGATCATGGGCCAGATCGTCGGCTGCCTCGAAGGCATGAGCGACGCCTGCCGCGCGCTCGACTTCCCGATCGTCTCGGGCAATGTCAGCCTCTACAACGAGAGCAAGGCGACTGGCGGCGGCTCGGCGATCCTGCCGACCCCGGCGATCGGCGCGATCGGCCTGCTCAAGGACTGGCAGAAGAACTGCACCATCGCCTTCAAGGGCACCGGGGACGTGATCATCGCGGTCGGCGAGCGCGGCGGCCATCTCGGCCAGTCGATCTGGCTGCGCGAGATCTGCGGCCGCGAGGAAGGCCCGCCCCCGCCCGTCGACCTGATGATGGAGCGCCGCACCGGCGCGTTCATCCGCTCGGCGATCTGCGGCGGCGCGATCACCGCCTGCCATGACGTCGCGGACGGCGGCCTGGCGGTCGCGGTCGCCGAAATGGCGCTGGCCTCGAACATCGGCGCGATCCTCGATCAGCCCCAGCCCTTCGGCGTCGCCGGCAGCTGGTTCGGCGAGGACCAGGGCCTGTATGTAGTGACGGTGAAGGACGAGGCGCTTGCCGACTTCCTGGTCGCCGCCGACAAGGCCGGCCTCGCCGCCGATCCGATCGGCCGCACCATCGCCAACCGCATCATCTTCGAGCTGGAGGAAGGCGATTTCTGCGTCAGCCTCGACGATCTGCGCACCGCGCATGAAGGCTTCTTCCCCGCGCTGATGGGTTCGGTCGAAACGGCCGCGTAATCGCCTGCACGGCACCCGGGCCGACGCCGGGGTGCCGAGGCGCGGAGAGGTCGATCCGACAGGCGCTCTCCCCCGAATGGGGGAGTGCCTGTTGCCCTGCTGGGGATGGCCGTTTTGCCGGGTGCGCGGCATGCTGGTCCCTATGTCGATGGTCGGGGATCAGGCCGGCGGCGGGGCGATCCCCCTGCCGCGCGGCGCGGCGCCTGGCCGCGTGCTGGAAGGGGTTCGCCCGCGCCTGCTCGCCGCCGCGCTGCTTGCCGCGGGCATCTTCGCCGCCGACAGCTTCACCCGCTTCCACAGCGGGATCGCGACGCTCTACGTTCTCGTGCTGCTGATCGCGGGCAACCGCACCCCGCGCCACAGTCTGCTTGCCTGGTCGCTCGCCTGCGCGGCGCTGGCGGTGGGCAGCTTCGCGATCGCGCATGGCGATGCACCGAGTGTGGACGCGGCCCTGCGTCTGATGGTGAGCCTTGCCGCCAACGCGGTCACCACCGCGCTGATCCTCCACCGTGCCGCGCTCGACGCGCGCATGGCGCAGGAGGAGCGCCGCTACGCAACCATGACCGATACGCTGGCCATCGCCATCTGGGAACATGACTTCCGCCCCGTGGCCGATGCGATCGCCCAGCTCCGGGCCGGCGGCGTTACCGATCTGCCCGCCTATCTGCGCGCGAACCCGGCGTTCGTTGCCGCCACCCGCCGGCTGGTGCGGATCACCGACGTCAACCAGACCGCGCTGGATCTGATGGGCGTGCCGAGCAAGGCCGCCTTCTTCCGCAGGCTCGGTGACTTCCTTCCCGAAACCGACGCCAGCTTCGCCGACTGCATCCTGGCGATCGACGAGCGGCGCGCCATGTTCCAGGCCGAGACCCAGGTCCATGCCGCCGACGGGACGCCGATCGACATTCTCGTCGCGTTCAGCCTGGCGCCGGGCACCACGCTCGAACGCGTGCCCGGCAGCATCCTCGACATCCGCCAGCGCAAGCGGCTGGAAACGACGATCGAGCGTACCCGGATCGAGCTGGAGCGGGTGCAGCGGACCGCCGCGATCGGCGCCATGTCCGCATCGATCGCGCACGAGATCAACCAGCCGATCTCGGCGATCCAGAGCTATGCCGACGCCGCAAGCCGCTGGCTTGCCCGGCCCGAACCCGATCTGGACGAGGTGCGACTATCGCTGGCCGGGCTCAACCGGGCCGTGGCGAACATGCATGCGGTGATCCAGCGCGTTCGCGCGCTGGTCGGCGGCAACCGCGCCGCGCTGGCGCCGCTGGGGCTCGGCACGCTGATCAACGAGACGCTGGTCGTCGTCGCCCGCGACCTCGATGCACATGGCGCACGGCTGACCTTCACCGGCAGCGGCGATCCGCCCGTGCTCGGCGACGCGATTCTCCTCCAGCATCTGTTGCTCAACCTGATCACCAACGCGCTGCAGGCGATGGAAGGCGCCGGCAGCCCCGAGCCGCGGATCGAGCTGGACCTGACGACCGATGCCGCCTGCGCCACCCTGGTGCTGCGCGATCATGGCCCGGGGCTAGACCCCGCGCTGGACCAGCCGTTCGAAACCTTCGCGACCACCAAGCCCGGCGGCATGGGGCTGGGCCTGTCGATCTGCCGATCGATCCTCGATCTGCATGGCGGCCGCATCGCGCTGAACACCCATCCCGAAGGCGGCGCGCGGGCCACCATCGAACTGCCGCTGGCCGGCTGATCGCCGCGGTGCCGCCGCGTCTCCTCGCGGCGAAGCGCCGGGAGGCGGCGGGCGCGCGGCATCATCCGCCGGTCGCCTGCGCCAGCGCATCGTGCAGCAACGTCGGGTCCACCGGCTTGTCGAGCAGCGCGACCAGATCGAGCGCCGTCACGCGGGCACGCAGATCGCCTGTGGGGTAGGCGGTCATCAGGATCACCGGCACCGCCGATCCCCGCGCGCGCAGTGCCGCGTGCAGCTCCAGCCCGGAGCGGCCGGGCATTTGCAGGTCGGTCAGCACGCAGGCCGGCGCGTCCGTCGCCTCCGCCAGATAGGCATCGGCCGAAGGATAGGTCGCGGTGCGATAGCCCAGCGCGCGGATCAGGCTGGCAGCGGCGTCGCGTACCAGCGCGTCGTCGTCGATCACGGCAATCAGGCAATCGTGCACGCTCGGCTGCTCCCGCGAACTCGGGGATTCCGGTTCCTGCCCAACCCTAGGGGCGGGGCCGCGCGCAGATAAGCTATACGCCTGTTTATGCGGGGAACTACGCAGCTGCCTCGGCGGGGGTACGGGCCTCTGCGGCGCGGACCAGATCGGGCACGGTGCGCAGCCCCAGCTTGCGCATCAGGCTGGCGCGGTGCAGCTTCACGGTGATTTCGGCAATGCCCAATTCGCCCGCGATCTGCTTGTTGAGCAGGCCGCGCACCACACCGTCCATCACCTGTCGCTCGCGCGGGGTCAGTGTCGCGAAGCGCGCGCGCATCGCTGCCGATTCCTGCGCGGCACTCCGCCGCTCGGCGGCGCGCGCGATTCCGGCATTCACCGCATCGAGCATGTCCTGGTCCCGGAACGGCTTGGTCAGGAAGTCCACCGCCCCGCCCTTCATCGCCTTGACCGACATCGGGATGTCGCCGTGGCCGGTCAGGAAGATCACCGGCAGATCGATGCCCCGCTCGACCAGCCGATCGCGGCATTCGAAGCCGCCGATGTGCGGCATGCGCACGTCGACCACGAGGCAGCAGGGCGATTCCGGCAGAACCGCATCCAGCAGTTCCTGCGCCGAGCCATAGTTGCGCACCGAAAAGTCGACCGAGCGGAACAGTGAGTCGAGCGAGCCCCGCACCAGCGGATCGTCATCGACGATGAGGACGACGGGCTGCGCGTCGCGCGCCGGGGCGGCGGGGCTGGGCATCATGGATCCTTTCCCGCCCCTTCTGGGCCACGCGACGCGCCTGCGCCAACCCCGGCCGGGGGAGCCCGCGCTCCCCCATTCGGAGGAGCGCGCTAGCGCCGGTCGCCGCCGCTGTTCGCCTCCAGCTTCTCGCGCAGCAGCGGCGAGGGCTCGCGGTGTTCGGGAGGCGGCGGCGCGGGGCGCGGCGCAGGCGGTGGCGGCGGAGCGACCTGCTGTGCCGGCGGCGGCGGTGGGGTGAAGCTCGGCCGGCGCGGCGCCGGTTCCCCTTCCGCGCGCGCCGCAGGCGGGCGGAACGACGGGCGCGGAGCATCGCCGCCGGATCCATCCGGACGCGCCTGGCGGACCCAGCCCGGAGACATCCAGCCACCGCCGCGGCGCTCGCCGGATTCGCGCGCGGGGGGCGGCGGCGCCGGCTGGGCGGGCGGGGCGGCGGGTGCAGCAACGGGTGGACTGGCGGGTTCGGCCGGGCGCTGCGGGCGATCCGGGCGATCCGGGCGATCGCCGCCGGACCAGCCGGGCCGCGTCCAGCCCGGGCGCGGCGCGCCTCCCTCGGGCCGCGCTCCCTGCCAGCCGGGACGCGTGCCCTCCGCCGGCGGCCGCGGCGCCTCGGCGGTCGGCGGGCTCTCCCCATCGGGACGCTGCGGGCGCACGCCCTCGCCATCGCCGCGCGGCGGGCGGGGCCGGCCGGCATTGCCGGGGCGCTCGCCCTGCCATCCGGGCCTGCCGCCAACCGGCGGAAGCCCCGTGCCGGGAGTGCCGTTCGGCGTGGGAATGGCACCGGGCCCCTGGCCGGGGCGGACATCGCCGCTTGATGGACGCCCGGGTCGCACGCTGCCGGCACCACCCGGCAGGCCGCCCCACATCCAGGGCCGGTCCGGGCGCCCGGCACCCGGCTGCGGCTGCACGGGCGGTCGGCCCGGCTGGCCTGCCACGGGCGGGCGGCCCGGCCGGGGGCGATGTTCCCACCGGCCGCCCAGTCCCGGCGGGGGTGCGCCCTGGAAGCCGCCGTTGCGCCAGCGCGCGAACGCCGCCGCCATCGCCGCGCGGCGGGCGCGTTCCTGTGCCCAGCGCTGCTGTTCGGCGAGCGCGAACCCGTCGTTGCGATAGCGCCAGCCGCTATCCCAGCGTTGGTCGATGCCGACGAAGAACAGGTTGAGGTTGACCCAGCTGCCGGTATCCACCGGCTCCCACTGCCGGTCGAGCAGCGCGTCGCGCACTCGCCGGCCGCGCCGGAACAGCGCCTCGCCCTCGTCGAGCGAGCGCGCGGCCAGATAGCGCGGCAGCAGCGTGCCGCCGCCATCATAGACCGCCGCGACATGCCCGTCCTGATAGGCGAAGCTGCGATCGGTCTCGCGGATGAGGAATGGCCCGCGCTCGCCCGGCGCGAAGAAATAGCTGCGGGCGCCCTCGGCGCGCTCCTCCACCACCACCCAATAGCCGTCGCGCAGTTCCCAGGCGACGGGATTGCCGCCGTCGAACGCGAAGCCATAATCGGGCGGCGAGTCGCCCACTGCATCCCACAGCGCCCGCGCGCGATCGATCCAGCGATAGTCGTCATGCGCGGCGCCATCATCGGCCAGCGTGCCGGCGGTCACCACATGCGCGTCCTGCGCGAAACTGATCTCGGTGCAGCCGCCCAGCAGCGCCGCGCTTGCCGTGCAGATCAGAAGTTGCCTGCGCCTCGCCATTCCCGTCACCCCGTCCATGTCTATTGCTTGTTGTCGCCAGCATCCGCCCGCGCGGGTGAACAAAGCATGACGAAGCATTTCCGCGTCATGAATGCACCTTGGCGAACGCGCCTTTAACCAAACCTTATCGCTCACCCCTGCATAGACTCGGAGGATGGTTAACGCGTCTTTCAAAGGTCTTGGCATGCAGCGCTCGGTCGTGCTTCCGACGATGGTTTCGATCCTGGCGCTGGTCGCCGCGTGCAGCGGCGGCGGTGGCGGCGGCGGTGTGTCCGGCACGCCTGCCGCACCGAACCCCACCCCCGACACCACGCCCACGCCGAGCCCGACGCCGACGCCCACCCCGGTGCCGACGCCCACCCCGGTGCCGACGCCCACGCCGACGCCAACGCCGACGCCGACGCCCACGCCGACGCCCACGCCAACGCCGACGCCCACGCCAACGCCAACGCCGACGCCAACGCCCACTCCGACGCCGACGCCCACCCCGACGCCGACGCCCACGCCAACGCCGACGCCCACCCCGACGCCGACGCCCACTCCGACGCCGACGCCCACCCCGACGCCGACGCCCACTCCGACGCCAACGCCCACTCCGACGCCGACGCCCACGCCGACGCCGACGCCCACCCCCACGCCGACGCCCACGCCAACGCCGACGCCCACTCCGACGCCGACGCCCACTCCGACGCCGACGCCTACCCCGACCCCGACACCTACCCCGACGCCGACGCCGACGCCTACCCCGACACCTACCCCGACGCCGACGCCGACGCCTACCCCGACACCTACCCCGACGCCGACGCCTACCCCGACGCCGACGCCGACGCCCACCCCGACGCCCACTCCAACGCCGACGCCTACCCCGACACCGACGCCCACACCGACGCCCGTCAACGCGTCGCTGCTGTCGCTCACCCAGACGGAGAGCTTCGCCAATGACGGTGCCGGCTTTGCGGGGACCTTCTACCCGGACGCGCGCTCGTGCGGCTGTCTGTCGGCGACGCTCGGCCTGACGATCCGCTACGATGCGGCGACGCGCGGCTACACGGTCAGCGACGGAGTCAACACCGAGACGTTCCTTCCCGGCGATGTCGATTCCGCGCAGTCGAATGCGATGCTGCGGGTCTATCGGCACAGCGGGGCCAATAGCGAGTACACGCTGTCGCTAACCCTGCCCGGCACCAGCGGGGCGCTGACCTATCAGTATGTCGGCGCCGGCTTCTGGCAGCGCGCCGATTTCGACAGCAGCGGCAACGGCGCCTTCCGGTTCGATGCCTTCACCTACGGCGTGGCGACACCGAACGCCGCGCTACCGCGCACCGGCCACGGCGCCTATGCCGTCGATCTGGTAGGCTCGCTCGGTTTCGGCGTGCTCGAAAGTCTGGTCGGCAATGGCACGCTCCAGGTCAATTTCCTGACCGGCGCGATCGTCACCAGCGGCACGGTGAACGAGGTCTCGACCAGCACCGGCGCCACGATCACCAGTTCGATCTTCACCGGCCTCGCCCAGCTCGCCGCCGCCAGCAACGCCTTTTCCGGCATCTTCGCCTTTTCCGGCGGGGAGCTGGAAGGCGTGCTGAACGGCCGGTTCTACGGCCCCGCCGCGCAGGAGGTGGGCGCGTCGTGGAGCGCCTCCAACAGCGATGGCCGCGCAGCAGCCGGGGTGCTGATCGGTCGCCAGTCGGGCGCGCAGACCGGCAACGCCAGTCTCGCCAGCCTCACCGCCAGCCAGATCTTCGCCGGCGAAACCGCCACGCTCGCCGCCAATTACGACGAGACCAGCGGCGCATTGACCGGTGCCGCCACCGCCGGCCAGCCGGTGATCGTCAGCTATGACGCCGCTTCGGGCAACTATACCGTGATTGCCGGCAGCCGCAGCGGCGTGTTCCCGGCGACGCCGAGCGCCGGCGCGGTCGACCAGCTGACGCTCGATGCGCTCAATGGCCTGCGCTATGTCCGCGCCGGCCGCTGGGCGACGACCACCAGCAGCAACGGCGTTTCCACCAGCATGATCGACGCCTTCACCTTCGGCATGGCGACCAGCCTGGCCGCGCTGCCGCGCACCGGCTCGGCCAGCTATGCGGTGACGCTGGCCGGCGCGCTGGTCGATGCCAGCAAGCCGGGACCGTTCGCGCTCAGCGGCAGCGGCACGCTGACCGCCGATTTCGCCAGCGGCGCGATCGCCACCACCGGTACCGCAACCGCCAGCTATACCGACAGCAGCGCCGCGACGACCACCAGCAGCGGCAGCTTCACCGGGTCGGCGACGCTCTCCAGCAGCGCCAACAGCTTTGCCGGCACGCTCAACCTGGCCTTGTTCGCCGGCTATTCGGGTGGGCTGACCGGCCATTTCTACGGCCCCGCGGCCGATGAGGTCGGCGGTGCCGCCGCGCTCGCCGATGCGAATGGCGACGTCGCCTCGGTCACCCTCACTGGCGCCAGGGCGGCGAGTGGCAGCGCGGCAGGCAGCACCCTCGCGCCGCCGGAGATTTCCGGCGACGCCGCCAGCGGCTATGCCATTGCCGGCCTGCCCGGCCTGTCCGAAACGCTGACCCTGCTCACTGCCGCGGATCGCGAGGCGATCACCAGCGATGTCGGCTTCGACGTCTATCGCAAGGCGCTCGCCACCGGCACGGTGCAGGCGCGGATCTACGACGCCGGCAAGGGCCCGCTGGCGCTCCGCTATGCGAGCTTCGCCGAACTGGGCTATCTCGCCAGCAACGCGGCATCGGGCAGCGATCCGATGCGCTGGTACCTCCCCTTCGGCCAGCGCACCACGGCGGACCAGATGCCGCGCACCGGCACCGCCAGCTATGCCGGCCTGGTGTTCGGCAGCGGCACCGCCGGCGGCGCGGACTACACGCTGGGCGGCACCAGCAGCTTCACTGTGGATTTCGCGCGGGCCAGCGCCACCGGCAGCCTCGCCATCACCGGCAGCGGCGCGTCCGGCACGCGCGATTTCGGCAGCTTCGGCTTCCAGGCGGCAGGCCTTTCGGCCAACGGCTTTACCGGCACGCTTTCCGCGAGCGGCGGATCGGGCAGCCTCACCGGCTGGTTCTTCGGCCCGCAGGCGGACGAGATCGGCGCCAGGTTCGATGCTGCGCGCACGCTGGCGAATGGCGACAAGGCGGTTCTCACCGGCGCAACCGTCGCTAAGAAGGGCCCGTGACCCAGACGATGCTGATCGCGCTGGCGCTGGCGCTGCCGGCGCCCGCCGCCCCTGTCCAGACGACCGAGCAGCGCCAGGTCTCGGCGGTCGAGCTGTTCGCGCTCGCCGCCAAGGCCGAAGGCGCGGGCCGCCCGGACGATGCCGAGACGATGTACCGCGCGCTGGCAAGGGACCCCGATGCCGAGATCCGCGCCGAGGCGCGCTTCCGTCTGGGCCAGCTGCTCGAGCGGATGGGCCGCAAGCGCGAGGCGGCGACCACCTATCGCGCGCTGCTCGACGAAAAGCCCGATGCCGCGCGCGTGCGCCTCGAACTCGCCCGCCTGCTCACCCAGCTGGGCGACGAGGGCGCGGCGCGGCGCGAGCTGCGCCAGGCCCAGGCCGGCGGGCTGCCGCCGCAGGTGGCGCAGCTGGTCGACCAGTTCGCCGCGGCGCTCCGCTCGCGCAAGCCCTGGGGCGCCAGCCTCGAAGTCGCGCTGGTGCCGGACAGCAACGTCAACCGCGCCACCGACGCAGCGACGCTCGATACCGTGCTCGCGCCGCTCCAGCTCTCGCGCGATGCCCGCGAGCAATCGGGGATCGGTGCGCGCATCGGCGGCCAGCTCTATGCCCGCGTGCCGGTGGCGGCCAACCTCGCGCTCGTCCCCCGCGTCTCCGGCCAGGGCGACTTCTACGACCGGGGACGCTTCAACGACGTTTCCGCCTCGGCGCTGGTCGGGCTGGAATGGAGCCTGGGCCGCGATCGACTGCGCCCCTCGATCGGCGGCACCCAGCGCTGGTATGGCGGCAGCCCCTATGCGCGCACCGCCACCGCCGCGATCGACTGGCAGCATCCGCTCGGCTCCCGGGCGCAGCTCACCACCAGCGCGACGATCGCCGACACCCGCTATCGCGGCAACCGCCTGCAGGACGGACTGCTGCTGAACGGCGCGATCGCCTATGAGCGCGCCTTTTCCGCGCGCGCCGGCGGCAGCCTGACGCTGTCCGCCACGCGCCAGACTGCGAACGACCCCGGCTACGCCACCGCCGGCGGCGGCGCGAGCCTGCTCGGCTGGCGCGAGTTCGGCCGCACCACCGTCTATGCCACGATCGGCCTGCGCCGCCTGGAGGGGGATGCGCGGCTGTTCCTGTTCCCCCAACGCCGCAAGGAATGGAACGTAAGCCTGGGCCTCGGCGGCACCTTCCGCCGGCTGCAGATCCATGGCTTCGCCCCGATCGTCCGGCTCGACTGGGAGCGCAATCGCTCGACCGTTGGCATCTACGACTATGTCCGCAAGGCCGCGACGATCGGGCTCACCCGCGCCTTCTGATCGGGCTCCGCGCGGTCCCGGAATGTCCCTCGGTACAGGGGGGGGCTGCACCGGCCGCCCTCCGCCCCCTCTCTATAAAGCGCGAAAAGGATCCCGACGCACGCCACAAGAGAGGAGTCGCCCGTGCACCCCGAACTGACCACGCGCCTGGACTTCGTCGGCTATACCGCCGACAAACGCGCGCTCCTCGCCGAGGCGCGCGACACCATCCAGCAGGCGCTGGCCCCCGCGCTCGACCGCCTCTACACCCAGATCGCCGCGTACCCGGAAACGGCGAAGATGTTCTCCGGCCCGACCCACATCGCCAAGGCAAAGCAGCTCCAGTCCGAACATTGGGCCCACCTGTCCGGCGCCGCCTTCGATGCCGACTACGTCGCCCGGGTGAAGCGCATCGGTGCCCGCCACGCCCAGATCGGGCTGACGCCGCAATGGTATATCGGCTCCTACGCGATCATCCTCGATTCGATGATCGAAAGCCTGGCGGCGATGGACAGCGGCCCCCGCCTCCCCTTCGGTCGCCGCAAGGCCGACAAGCGCTTCGACCAGCTCCGCGCGATCGTCACCGCCGCGATGATCGACCTGGAGATGTCGGTCTCGATCTATTTCGAGCAGGAGCAGGCCGGCCGCGCCAAGGCGATGGAGGCGCTCACCGAGCGCGAGACCGCACTGTCCGCGCTGCTCGTCGCGATCAACGAGACGGTGGAGGCGATCAAGACCGGATCGCAGGAAATCGCCCAGGCCTCGGGCGATCTTGCCCGCCGCACCGAAGCCAATGCCGCCAGCCTCGCCGAGACCGCGTCGTCGGTGCAGGAGATGGATCAGCGCCTCAAGGCCACCGCCGACAGCGCCCGCCGCACCGTGGAGCGCGCCGACGGCGCCAAGGCGACGGTGGACACCGGCCGCACCATCACCGAGCAGGCGGTCTCCGCGATGGAACGCGTGTCGGACAGCGCCAAGGGCATCGACAGCGTGATCGAGGGCCTCGACAAGATCGCCTTCCAGACCCGCGTTCTCGCGATGAACGCCGCCGTCGAGGCAGGGCGTGCGGGTGAGGCCGGCCGCGGCTTCGCGGTGGTCGCCGATCTCGTCTCCGCGCTGGCGATGCGCGCCGAGGAAGAGGCCGGCCGCGCGCGCGACCAGCTGACTGCCACCCAGGCCGATATCGTGACCGCGGTGGGCATGGTGGAGAAGGTGGATGGCGCGCTGGCCAACATCTCGGGCGACGTGGCAACGGTGAACGAGCTGCTGACCGAGATGGCGCGCGACAACCAGGCCCAGGCCGGCGCGATCACCGAGGTGTCAGCGACGATCGGCGAGATGGACCGCGCCACCCAGCAGAACGCGGCGATGGTGGAGCAGACCTCGGCCGCCGCGCAGAACCTCGCCCGCGAAGTGGACCGCCTCGCCAGGCAGGCGAACGGGTTCAACGAGGGCGCGGAGGCCGGCCCGAGTGCCGGCGCCCGGGCGACGGTGAAGGCGCTGAGCATGATGGCGCACTAGACGGCGCGAGCGGGATCGGCGCGCTTCGGCTGCACGGGGTAGCGGGCGGGCACGCCCGGCCCCCCGGCCCGGACCGCCCGCCCGCCACGGTGCCGCGCTCCCCCGAACGACGGCACCCTGGGAGACCTGGTGCGCCGCGGGCTCTTGAGGAGCTCCGGCGCTGGACACGGGTGTGACACGGCCAGCGCCGCTCCACGCGTGACCGCCGTCACGCCTCCGGGCCGCATTCCAGACGCCGGCGAAGACGAAACGGCAGACGTTGTTGGGGGCTTGTCCGCGCGCGATTCGCTTGCTTAGATCGTTGCAAGGGGGAAACATCTTGAAACGTTCTGCAAGTTCGATTGCCGCGCTGGCGGCCTGTGCCTTGCTGTCCGCGTGCAGCGGCGGTGGCGGCGGTGGCGGCGTCGGGTCCACACCCGCACCCGGCACCGGCGGCACGACGCCCAGCCCGACACCAGCGCCCACGCCGAGCCCCACCCCGGCGCCCAGCCCCACCCCGGCGCCCAGCCCAAGCCCGACGCCAACGCCGACGCCTACATCAAACACGTCGCTTGCCGCGCTAACGGTAAGCGAGACCTTCACGACCAACGCCGCGACGGCAAGCGGCACGTTTGTGGATGCCTCGAGCTGCAACGGCTGCAGCGCCGCCAAATCGGATCTGACCATTCGATATGATGCGGCGACGCGCGGATACACCGTTACGCAAGGCAACCGCACGCAAACCTTCAACCCGGCGGATCGCGACGCGTCGCAAAGCTCGTCTGCGCTCGACGTATATGTCCGGCGCACCGGCAATGTGGACGAGAACCTGTCGCTGACACGTCCGGGCAGTAGCGGTGCGCTCACCTATCGCTACGTCGGCGCCGGCGTTTGGCAGCGGGCGACGATCAACGGCAACCGAGCCGATTTCACCTTCGACAGCTTCACCTACGGCATGCCGACAACCGCCGCCACGCTGCCGCGCACGGGCTTTGCCAGCTACGACGTCACCCTGATCGGCGCCTCCGGAGAAAAGGGCTACACCACGCCGCTGGCGCTCAGCGGCGCGGGTACGCTAACCGCCGACCTCGCCCGCGGCGACATCAACCTTGCCGGATCGCTCAAGGCGACGGATCCGGTCACGCTCATCACCGCCTACTCCCGCAGCTTTTCGGGCAGCGCGGCGCTGTCGTCGAGCAGCAATGATTTTGCAGGCAGCTTCGCGATCAACAACACGCTGATGGCGGGATCGGTCAACGGTCGCTTCTACGGACCCGCCGCCGAGGAAGTCGGCGCGACCTTTGCCGTCACCAGCGCGTTCGGCGATGCCGCGACCGGCGCCATCCTCGGCCGCAAGGGTACGCTCCAGTCCGCCACCGGGCTCGCCGATCTCACCGCGCAGACGACGTTTCAGGCGCCGGGCGCCTTCATGACCTATGAACGCGATCCCGCGACCGGACAGCTGCTGGCCCGTGCGACCAATGGGCCGGGCTCTACGCTGGCGACCGACCTCTCCTATCAACGCGTCGAAAGCCTGGTCTATGATCCAGCGGCGGGGCGCTACACGTTCACCATCGGCTTGCCCTCGGCCTTTGCCAACCGCGGGCTCGACCTCAGCGGCGCTGCCTTCGACACGAGCAACCGGGTTGCCGCCAAGTCGAACGCGCGCTTCAACGTCTATGAAAAGCAGGTTGGCGATCGCGCATTGCGGCTGACAACCTATCAGCCAGGCACCGGCAATGACGAGCTGGCGCTTACCTATGCCAGCTTTGCCAAGCTCGACATCGCTTCGCTGGTCGGCACCGGTCGTCAGCAGGTGTTCGAGGCGTTCCTTCCCTTCGGCGTCACCACACCGGCCAGCCAGATGCCGGTCGTCGGCACGGCCAGCTATAGCGGTCGCCTCTATGGCACCGCCGGCTCCGCCCATGCCTTCGGCGGCAATTGGGGCGGGCCGCGTCCGATCGATTTCTACGATCTGACCGGGGCCGCCAGCTTCGTCGCCAATTTCGCCAACGGAACGCTGGCCGCAACGCTGCGCCCGATCGGCGTCAACCGAACCGACGGGACGAGCTTCGACTTTGGCGACATCAAGCTCAGCTACTTCTTCATCGGCGGCGCGAGCACGCTGAGCAGCGCGACCGGCTACCAGGCAGGCGCGTTCTTCGGGCCAACCGCGAACGAGCTGGGCGTCACCTTCCGCGCCAACACGCGCAACCCCGCCGGCACCGACGACATGGTACTGACGGGTGTCGCGGTCGGCAAACGCAACTGATGGAGAGGGGGGCGCGGCGCGAAGAGGTGCCGCCCCGCCCCTCCCCCGCGGACGGGTGGCGAAGCGGGGGAGGCGTTCCTATCTGGGCTCTGGCATCCTTTTCAGAACAAAGCTAGAACCCTCCCCTATGGCACTCACCACGATCTCCGTCCGCGGCGCGCGCGAGCATAATCTCAAGGGCGTCGACATCGACATTCCCCGCGACACGCTGACGGTGATCACCGGGCTGTCGGGCTCGGGCAAGTCGAGCCTCGCCTTCGACACCATCTATGCCGAGGGGCAGCGCCGCTATGTCGAGTCGCTCTCGGCCTATGCGCGCCAGTTCCTCGAGCTGATGCAGAAGCCCAATGTCGAGCATATCGAGGGCCTCAGCCCCGCCATCTCGATCGAGCAGAAGACCACCAGCCGCAACCCGCGCTCGACCGTGGCGACGGTCACCGAGATCTATGATTACATGCGCCTGCTCTGGGCGCGGGTGGGCGTGCCCTACTCCCCCGCCACCGGGCTGCCGATCAGCGCGCAGACGGTGAGCCAGATGGTCGACCGCGTGCTCGCGCTGCCCGAGGGCACCCGGCTGCTGCTGCTCGCGCCCGTGGTGCGCGGGCGCAAGGGCGAGTATCGCAAGGAGCTCGCCGAGTGGCAGAAGGCGGGCTTCAGCCGCGTCCGCATCGACGGCGAGATGTACCTGATCGAGGAAGCCCCGGCGCTCGACAAGAAGTTCAAGCACGACATCGAAGTGGTGGTCGATCGCCTGGTGGTGGGTGGCGACATCGCCACGCGCCTGGCCGAGAGCTTCGAGACCGCGCTCAAGCTGGCCGAGGGGCTGGCCTATGTCGACCTGGTGGATACCACGGTCGAGGCGCTGCAGGGCAGTGCGGTGCGCGAGGCGCCCCAGGCGTTTCGGGTGGAAGGCGACGACGCCGCGTCCGAGGGCGAAGGCCCCAAGGCGAAGAAGAAGATGAAGGGCGTCGGCATCCCCGACAACCGCATCGTCTTCTCCGAGAAGTTCGCCTGCCCGGTCTCCGGCTTCACCATCCCCGAGATCGAGCCCCGCCTCTTCTCGTTCAACGCCCCCCAGGGCGCCTGCCCGGCGTGCGACGGTCTGGGCGAGAAGCTCGAGTTCGACGAGGACCTCGTCGTCCCCAACCATGATCTCAGCATCAAGAAGGGCGCGGTGGTGCCCTGGGCCAAGTCGAACCCGCCCTCGCCCTATTACATGCAGGTGCTGGGCAGCCTCGCCCGCGAGTTCGGCTTCAGCCTCGATACGCCGTGGAAGGACCTGCCCGGCGAGGTGCAGCTGATCATCCTCCACGGCACCGGCGGCAAGCCCGTCACCCTCACCTTTATCGACGGCCGCAAGAGCTACGACGTCAAGAAGCCGTTCGAGGGCGTGATCGGCAACCTCAACCGCCGCATGCTGCAGACCGAAAGCGCCTGGATGCGCGAGGAGCTGGGCAAGTACCAGGCCAGCCACCCCTGCGAGGTGTGCGGCGGCGCCCGCCTCAAGCCCGAGGCGCTGGCGGTGAAGGTCGCGGGGCAGGACATCGCCTATGCCACGCACCTTTCGGTGGTCGACGCGCTCGGCTTCTTCCAGACCCTGCCCGAGACCTTCACGCCGCAGCAGCGCGAGATCGCCCGCGCGATCCTCAAGGAAATCGACGAGCGGCTCGGCTTCCTCAACAATGTCGGGCTCGACTATCTCAACCTCGATCGCACCTCCGGCACCTTGTCCGGCGGCGAGAGCCAGCGCATTCGCCTCGCCAGCCAGATCGGCAGCGGGCTGTCGGGCGTGCTCTACGTGCTCGACGAGCCCTCGATCGGCCTGCACCAGCGCGACAACGACATGCTGCTCGCCACCCTCAAGCGCCTGCGCGACCTCGGCAACACCGTGCTCGTTGTCGAGCATGACGAGGATGCGATCCGCACCGCCGATTATGTGATCGACATGGGGCCGGGCGCCGGCGTGCATGGCGGCGAGATCGTCGCCAAGGGCACGCTCGAGGAGGTGCTAGCAACGCAAGGCAGCGTTACCGCCGATTACCTGAACGGCACCCGCGAGGTCGCCGTGCCCCCTAAGCGCCGCAAGGGCAACGGCAAGAAGATCACGGTGCACAACGCCACCGCCAACAACCTCAAGGGCGTGACGGCGAGCTTGCCCCTTGGCACCTTCACCTGCATCACCGGCGTCTCGGGCTCGGGCAAGTCCAGCTTCACGCTCGACACGCTCTACGCCTCGGCGGCGAGGGCGCTCAACGGCGCGCGCGTGCTCGCCGGCAAGCACGACAAGATCACCGGGCTCGAACATTGCGACAAGGTGATCGACATCGACCAGTCGCCGATCGGCCGCACCCCGCGCTCGAACCCGGCGACCTATACCGGCGCCTTCACCAACATCCGCGACTGGTTCGCCGGCCTCCCCGAGGCGCAGGCGCGCGGCTACAAGCCCGGCCGGTTCAGCTTCAACGTCAAGGGCGGCCGGTGCGAGGCGTGCCAGGGCGACGGCGTGCTCAAGATCGAGATGCACTTCCTCCCCGACGTCTATGTCACCTGCGACGTGTGCCACGGCGCGCGCTACAATCGCGAGACGCTGGAGGTGAAGTTCAAGGGCAAGTCGATCGCCGACGTGCTCGACATGACGGTGGAAGACGCGGTCGAGTTCTTCAAGGCCGTGCCCCCGATCCGCGACCGCATGGCGATGCTCGCCGAAGTGGGCCTCGGCTATGTGAAGGTGGGGCAACAGGCGACGACGCTGTCGGGCGGCGAGGCGCAGCGGGTGAAGCTCGCCAAGGAACTGGCGCGCCGCGCCACCGGGCAGACGCTGTACATCCTCGACGAACCCACGACGGGCCTGCACTTCGAGGATGTGCGCAAGCTGCTGGAAGTGCTCCACGCGCTGGTGGAACAGGGCAACACGGTGGTGGTGATCGAGCACAATCTCGACGTCATCAAGACCGCCGACTGGATCCTCGACCTGGGCCCCGAAGGCGGCGTGAAGGGCGGCGAGATCGTCGCCGAAGGCACGCCGGAGCAGGTGGCGAAGGTGGCGGGGAGCTATACCGGGCGGTATCTGGCGCCGTTGCTCAAGCCGCGGAAGGCGAAGGCGGCGAAGGTGGCGGCGGAGTGAGGGAGGAGGAGCGCGGCACCCGCCGCCTCCTGTTCGTCTGCTCACGCAACCTGCTGCGCAGCCCCACGGCGGAGGCGATCTGCCAGGGCATTGCGGGGGTCGAGGCAACCTCGGCGGGCACCAACAACGATGCCGAGCAGCCCCTCACCGGCGACCTGATCGAATGGGCGGACGTAATCCTTTCGATGGAGCGCACGCACCAGAAGCGCATCCAGCAGAAGTTCGGCCGGCTGCTCAACGGCAAGGAACTGGCCGTGCTTGGGGTGCCGGACGACTATCAATATATGCAGCCCGAGTTGGTAGTGCTGCTCAAGGTGCGGCTGCAGCGGTGGATTTCGCTGGCGTGACGCGCGGCGAGATCGTTGCCGAAGATGTCCCTGAGCGGATAATGCTTTCCAAACAGGCGCCGTGCCCCGCCACGACGGCGGTGTGCACCACTCAACGTGGGTGATCTGGAGGCTCCTCCGCCCCGCGAAGGGGCCTCCAGAACGATCTCAGGTCAGTTCGGGCCGACTACCAGGGTGTAGCTGTTGTCGGAGTTCTGGCCGAGAAGTGCGAAGAACGCGGTCGGTACCGACGTAATTCCAATGTCGCCATGCGAATCGAAGTTCAGATCAATCCTGTCTTTGCTGTCGATCGATATCTGAAACTGCCCCTGACGACCGTTACATCCGTGCCCATCGGTACGGCAGAAGGTCAGCGACGCCTGCCCGTTCTGCGGAATCTCACCGATGACTGTCCCTGGCTTCGGCGAATCACAGCAGTTCCAGTTGTCGTCGGTGACGCTTGCGCTGACCGTACCAGCAAAATAGTTCTTGATATGCAGTGTATTGGCGTCCGACATCCATATCCCCCAACTATAGTGGAGGCGCTTGCATATAATCAGCCCCGTCACTGCATAACGTTCATTTATGATCGCGGGTTGGATCAATCGCCGAACAATCCGAAATGTCTTGCTGGATTATAATCGACGCCCGCGATTGATGAGCGGTGGCCGATCCGCGCGCGGTACGGGCACGCCCGCCCGCAACGCTTCAGGAGAACAAATAAGAAACAAATTGCTTTCCTACAGCGCTCATTCCGACATATCTGGCGAGTCGCCTTGGACTTCCAGGAGACGCGACATGTCCGACCTTGCCGAAATCCTCCCGCCCCATCCGCAGGGCGACGACCTGTTCTGCCTCGATGCGATGATCGATTCCGGCCCCGCCCCAACCCCCTGGGTGCGCGCGGATGGCTGGACAGCGGAGCGGCAGCGCAAATTCCTCGAGATGCTGGCGGAGGGGCACACCATCACCAACACCTGCCTCGCGCTCGGCATGTCGGTCAGCTCGGCCTATGCGCTGCGGCGCTCGGCCCGTGGAGCTGCGTTCGCGCTGGGCTGGCAGGCGGCGCTGCTGCTCGCGCGCGAGCACCTGGCGGACAAGCTGCTCGAACGCGCGGTGCATGGAAGCGTCGAGACGATTACCCGCCCCGACGGCTCTACCATCACGCGCCAGCGCCACGACAACCGGCTGGCGACGCACATGCTGACCCGGCTGGACCGGCTGGCGGACCAGTCGCAAGGCCCCGCCGATCATGCCGCCGCGCGGCTCGCTGCGGCCGAGTTCGAGCAGTATCTCGATCTGGTGGGATGCGGCGGCGGCGCGGCGCGCGCGGGATTGTTCCTGGCACGGCGGCTGGCCGGGGCGGCTGATACGGTCGAAGCAGCGACGGATGATCTCGCGCCGGTTCGCGCGCTGGCACGTGCCGATGCCTGGCTGCGCGGGCAGGCAGATTCCGGCGCGGCGGTGGCGATCGGCGATCTCGATCCGGCGCAGCGAGGCGACTGGACCGCCGAGCAATGGGCGCGCGCTGAGGCGGCAGGGCTGCTCGTGCTCGCCCCGGCACCGCCGGCGGAGGACACGGACATGGCGTACGAGCATGAACTTCCTCAACTTCACGACCACGCTTGGCGCGAGGACCAGCCAGTCTGGTGGTGCGAAATCCAGGAAGACTGGCGCACGCATTTCCCGCCGCCCGAGACGGGGTTCGACGGCGACGAGGACGGGATCTACGGCAATCCCGCCTATTCGCGCGCACTTACGGCCGAAGAGCGCGAGGCGATCGAGGCGCCACTGCGCGAGGAGCGCGCGGCCCAGCGGGTCGCGGCGGCGGCGGCACGCGACGCCTTTTTCGCCGATATCGCGGACGAGGAGGCAGAGGCCGTGGAGCCGGCGTCGACCTTGCCACCGGACGCAGCTCCGCGGCCAAGCGGTGCCGGCGCCGGGGCGGGCGATTCTCCGTCCGCGCGGCCTGCGGGGACGCGCAAGCGCCGCACCAAGGCGTCGCGCGCGGCGTCGTCGGGGCGGCGCGGCCGGTCGCAATCGGCGGGCGTGGCATTGCAATCGGTCGGCCAAGCGCCCACATGACAGGGGCTGAAGTCGCAAATCGTTGGTCTCTGGTGCTTTGCGGCTCCGTTTTCCTTCCTTTTCTGCCCCTGAAGCGCGAGGTCCGCCCGAACGGGGCGCGCCGACAACACAAGGAAAACGTTCATGAGCATCACTGGCACCGTCAAGTTCTTCAACGCCGACAAGGGCTATGGCTTCATCGCGCCGGATACCGGCGGCAACGATGCCTTCGTCCACATCACGGCGGTCGAACGCGCCGGCATGATCACGCTGCAGCAGAACCAGCGCGTGAGCTACGAACTGGAGCAGGATCGTCGCGGCAAGATGGCCGCGGTCAATCTCCAGGCGGCAGACTGATCTGACCCCCAAGACGGCGGCTCCACCCGGGGCCGCCGTTTTCGTTTGAACCCCTGGTGGAGACCGCGCCGATGACCGAGATCGAACTGTTCCGCGCCCGCGCCGACGAAGCTGCGTCCGCTGCCGCCGGGTGCAATCTCGACAATGTCCGCGACCGCCATCTCCGCTCGCAGGCCGCCTGGGAAGCCATGGCGGTCCGTGCCGAACGCGTCGCCAATCAGCGCGCGCTCAACGAGGCGGAAAAGGAAGCACGCACCGTCGCCTGTTGAGGCACGGCGGTGGGGCTTGGCCCCGCCCGGTCGGGGCGGGGCCTTGCCGGTCAGTCCGGCTTCTTGGCGACGGCGACGAGCGCCGGGCGGAGCAGCCGGTCCTTGATCATGTAGCCGGACTGGATTTCCTGCACCACGGTGCCGGGCTCCTTGTCGGCGACGGGCATTTCCATCATCGCCTGGTGCTTGTTGGGGTCGAGAGCCTCGCCCAGCGAGACGACCTTGGAGATGCCGTGGCGGCCGAACACCGCCTCCAGCTCGCGGCCGGTGGCCTCGAGACCGACGACCAGCCCCTTCATCTTCTCGTCATCGCGCAGTTCGGCGGGGATCGCCTGCAGCGCCCGGCCGAGATTGTCCGCGACCGACAGGATGTCGCGGGCGAAGCTGGTCGCCGCATAGGCGCGGGCGTCCGCCACTTCCTTCTCGGTGCGGCGGCGGAGATTCTGCATGTCGGCCTGCACATAAAGATGCGCCTGCTTCGCCTCGGCCAGCTGGGCCTCCAGCTCGGCGACGCGGTCCTGCTCGGCCACTTCCGGTGCGGCTTGCGCGGTTTCCTCCCGAAGCGTTTCGCCCTGGGTCGGTTCGGTATTTTCGATGTTCTCGGACATGGTTCCCTGTTTTCTTCAGGCCAGCAAACGGGCCAGTGTGGCCGCCGTGAAATCCACCATGGGCACGACGCGGGCATAGTTCAACCGGGTGGGGCCGATCACGCCGACGACACCCACCACCCGGCCGTCGAGCGACCGCACCGGCTTGGCGATCACCGACGATCCGGAAAGCGCGAACAGCTTGTTCTCGGATCCGATGAAGATCCGCGCCGCCTCGCCCTCCCGGGCGCTGTCGAGCAGGCGAGCGATCTCCTCCTTGCCCTCCAGCTCGTCGAGCAGCTGGCGGACGCGGTCGAGATCCTCGGCGGCATGGGTGTCGATCAGCCGGGCCTGGCCGCGGACGATCAGCACCGGGCGACGGCCGCTGTCCTCGCTCCAGACCGCAAGGCCCCGCTCGACCAGATCCGCGGCGGCAGCGTCGAGCGCGGCCTGCTGCTGGCGCAGCTCGCGCTCGATGCGGCCCCGCGCCTCGGCCAGCGTCAGCCCGGCAAGCGTGGCGCTCATATAGTTGGCGGCGCGCTGCAGCGACATCGGATCGACGCCGCCGGGCAATTCCACCACCCGGTTCTCGACCGATCCGTCTTCGCCGACCAGCACGGCGAGCGCCCGGTCCTGGCTCAGCGGCACGAAGCCGAACTGGCGCAGGACGGTCTCGGCCTTGGGCACGAGCACCAGCCCGGCACAGGCGGAGAGCCCGGAGAGCGCCGCGGTGGTCTCGGCGATGGCGTCCTCGACCGGACCGCCGATGCCGGCGCGCGCCTCGATCGCCGCACGCTCCTCGATCGACGGTTCGTTCGCCTGCATCATCCCGTCGACGAACAGGCGCAGCCCGCTTTCGGTCGGCATCCGGCCAGCGCTGGTGTGGGGTGCCGCCAGCAGGCCCAGTTCCTCCAGATCCTGCATCACGTTGCGAATCGAGGCGGGCGACAGATTGAGCGCCGAGATGCGCGAGATCGTGCGCGATCCCACCGGCGCGCCGCTGTCCAGATAGGATTCCACCACGATGCGGAACACGTCGCGCGCGCGGTCGGTCAGCTCGTGGATCGGCGGCGTGCTCATGATGGTCGGTATCTAGGCTCTGGGAGGCACCCGCTTCAAGGCCGCGCGCCGATCATGGCGGTGATCGGCAGCAAATCGGGCGCAGATCCCAGTGCGTCCGCCATCGCCCGATGCCGCGCCCGGTCGCAGCCAAAGTAGAAAGAGAGGGCACGATGCCCGGCCCTGCCGTCCCATTGCACCTCGACGGAGGGCATGTTGGTGGCGGACTGGCCGCAGGCCGGCTCCCCCGGCACATAGCGGAGCGATCCGCTGCGCGGCCGATAAGGCGCGAGTCGGGTCAGGAAGGCCTCATATTGTGCGGGCGAGACGCGGAAGTCGCGTGCGCCGGTAACCGCAGTGAAGCGCTGCCCCTCGAAGGTGCCGGTCCCGTCCGGCCGCACCGTGACCGCATAGACCGGGCAGGCCCCGAAGCATGGGCTGGTGGCGTAGCGGATCATCTCGCCGCGGATGACCGGCGCCGCCGGCGCAGCGGGGGTGCCGCTGGCGATCGGCGGCGGGGGTGCGGGACGCGCAGGACCGGCCGGCGCCGGCCGATCCTGCGGCGCCACCTGCGGAATGCAGCCCCCGAGCATTGCGCCTGCGACCACCAGTACGACCATGATCCGCATGGTTTGCTCCCCTTGCTTGTGCGAGACTGGCGGAACGCGCCATCAGGGTCTAGGTGCCCGGCTCGACCTGTAGGGAGACTGAATCCAATGCGCCCATCCGGCCGCGCCCCCGACGAGATGCGGGAAATCACCATCACCCCGAACTTCACCCGCCACGCCGAAGGATCGGTGCTGATCGGCTTCGGCGACACCCGCGTGCTCGTCACCGCCAGCGTCGAAGAGCGCGTGCCGCCGTTCCTGCGCGGAAAGGGCGAAGGCTGGGTGACCGCCGAGTACGGCATGCTGCCCCGCGCCACCCATACCCGCGGCCAGCGCGAGGCGGCCAAGGGCAAGCAGTCGGGCCGCACCCAGGAAATCCAGCGCCTGATCGGACGGTCGCTCCGCGCCGTGACCGACCTCAAGCTGCTCGGCGAGCGCCAGATCACGCTCGATTGCGACGTGCTCCAGGCCGATGGCGGCACCCGCACCGCGGCGATCTCCGGCGCCTGGGTGGCGCTGCGCCTTGCGGTCAACAAGCTGATGGCGGACGGCGCGATCACCGTCGATCCGATCACCACCCAGGTCGCCGCGGTGAGCTGCGGCATCTATCAGGGCACGCCGGTGCTCGACCTCGATTACCCCGAGGATTCGTCGGCCGATGCCGATGCGAATTTCGTGCTGCTCGCCAACGGCAACATCGCCGAGGCGCAAGCGACCGCCGAGGGGGCGACCTATGACGAGGAAGGCCTGCTGCGCCTGCTTCGCCTCGCCCGCATCGGCTGCACGCGCATCTTCGACGCCCAGCTGAAGGCGGTCGGATGAGCGGCGAGGGCGACGTCCCCCAGGCAATCCGCAAGCTTGTCCCCGGCAAGCTGGTGATCGCCAGCCACAATGCCGGCAAGGTGCGCGAGATCCGCGAGCTGCTCGGTCCCTATGGGATCGAGCCGGTGTCGGCCGCCGAGCTGGACCTGCCCGAACCGGAGGAAACCGGCACCAGCTTTGTCGCCAATGCCGAACTGAAGGCGCTGCAGGCAGCCGACCTGTCCGGACTGCCCGCGCTGGCCGACGATTCGGGCCTGTGCGTCGAAGCGCTGAACCTCGCGCCCGGCATTTATTCGGCGCGCTGGGGGGCCGCCGCGCCCGGGATGGACGGGCTGGAGCCGGTCGCCCCCTTCGAAGGCCGCGATTTCGGCCTGGCGATGCAGCGCGTGCAGAACAAGCTGGCGGCGTTGCCGCCGGAATCCAGCCGGGCCGCGCACTTCGTGTGCGCACTCGCGCTCGCCTGGCCGGATGGGCATGTCGAGTGGTTCGAGGGCCGAGTCCATGGCGAACTGGTCTGGCCGCCGCGCGGCGACAAGGGCTTTGGCTATGATCCCATGTTCGTGCCGCTGGGGCATGCGCAGACCTTTGGCGAAATGGATCCATCCGCAAAGCATGCAATGAGCCACCGAGCCGATGCTTTCCAGCAGTTGGTAGCAGCGGTATTCTAGGACGCTTCCTACCCCAACGGGCATATATTCGCATCGTCGAAAGTTTAAGCTATCGTAACGACGTCCATATGTTGATCGGATACCGATCCCTGCCTAAGCCTGTGGGACGATGAGGGAGAAATTGGGGGTGCCGAGCGCCGAACTATTCCAGGAAGTCGACGCTCGGCTCAGCGAAATCAAGCAGCTGTTCACGCAACTCGCTGGAGAGCCGGCTGTTAACGCGACGTTGGAGGACACTAACAGGCCGCGGCTTGGCCGCGTGGATCTCGCTCGGCTGATGCTGTGGTGCCGCGAGCTGCTGGAGCGCGAAGTGGCGACTGATCTGTTCGCCGACCCCGCCTTCAACATCCTTCTCACGCTGTATGTCAGCCGCGCGGAAGGGCGGGACGTCTCGACCTCGGGCGCCTGCACCGCCTCTGGCGTGCCGACCACGACGGCGCTTCGCTGGATCAACGCGCTCGCGCGGCGCGGCATGGTTCACAAGCGCAGCCTGCCGAGCGACCGTCGGTTCACCTATCTGGAACTGAGCAGCGAAACGGCGGATGCGCTGGAGCGCTTCTTCGACCGTATCCTCAATCGCGTGGCGGCGCGGCCGGAAGCGTAACCCCATGCCTGGAGGCTAGCCGCTCCAGGGACAGCGAGACATGCGCCGCCTCGGCATCCTCGCCAAGGCGGTCGAGCAATGCGATCGCATCCACCAGATGCGCGCACGCCGCCGCTATCCCTGAACCCCGTTCGTCCATTCTGTCAAAAACTCGCGTATCTTTAGATCCACATTGGATTTTTGCGTACGCTCCGACAAGTCAGGAGTTATCCCGACACGGGACACACCGGTAGGTGCCTTTGTTTGCATCACAACGAATCGGAACATTGCGCCGATAGGTCCATTTTGGATAAGGACCCCACTTCGCTTGCAAGGATCGCCAGGTGACGCCGCTCTCTACGCTCCTCGAGCGCGCCGAAGCGATCTACCTCACCCACGGTGCCGGCAGCGCCGCCTATCTTCTGGAACAGATTGAGGCATCCATTCGCGAGGGCGCGTCGGTCCAGCGAATCCGCGAACTGGATCATCTTCTCCAGCTCATCGAATATCGCGATCGCACGCTAAGCCTGTACGGCAAGCGCTGAACAGCGCTGTGCACCGTAGAGCCGATCCTGGGAGGGGATCGCTCGCAGCGGCGGTGGTGGATAGGGATGGATTCGAACCACCGTAGGGCGAAGCCCGGCAGATTTACAGTCTGCTGCCTTTAACCACTCGGCCACCTATCCATGGAGACCGCCGCTTGCGAGCGAGGTGGGCCCAATGCCGAAGCGGATCGCAGCTGTCAACGCCTTGCGTGCACTCTTTTGCGCGCATAGCGTCCCGGCGTCACTTTTTGGGGGGAAACCAATGCGTCGTTCCATGCTCGCTCTCACCGCCGCGCTGCTCGCCAGTGCGCCGATCGCTGCCCAGACGATCCAGACCACGCCGACGGACCGTGTGATCGACCAGGGCACCAACCACAGCGAGGTGATGCGAATCGCGCAGTACCTGACGGACGTGATCGGCGCGCGCCTCACCAACTCGCCCGGCATCCGCAAAGCGGAGGACTGGACCCAGGCCAAGTTCCGCGAATGGGGCCTGGTCAATGTCCACAAGGAAGGCTTCGAGTTCGGCCGCGGCTGGTGGAACGAGAAACTGGCGGTGCGCATGGTCGCCCCCCGCCCGCTCCAGCTGATCGCCGCCCCCCTGCCCTGGACGCCGGGCACCAGCGGCGCCGTCACCGGCGAGGTCGTGCTCGCCCCGCTCGCCGACGAGGCCGCCTTTGCCCAGTTCAAGGGCAAGCTCAAAGGCAAGGTCGTTTTGATCAGCGAGCCGCGAGAGCTTGAGGAAGCAACCGAGGCGCCGTTCAAGCGCTGGACCGACGACGAACTCACCAAGCGCGACAATTACGACCTGCTCAACGGCAGCGGCGGCGGCAATCGTGCGTTCAACCCCGCCCGCCTCACCTTCGGCGCCAAGCGCGATGCGTTCCTGAAGGAGGAGGGCGCGATCGGCTACGCGATCATGTCGAGCCGCAACGGCAAGCTGGTGCACGGCCAGAACAGCCAGTTCCAGGTCGGCCAGTCGGGCCTGATCCCCGGCATCGAAATCGCCGCCGAGGATTATCGTCGCCTCGCCCGCCTCGCTAAGATGGGCGCCAAGCCGACGCTGGAGATCGATGCGGTCAACCATTTCGACGACAGCGACACCAAGGCCTACAACGTCCTCGCCGACATCCCCGGCACCGATCCCAAGGCCGGCTATGTGATGGCCGGCGCGCATTTCGACAGCTGGGCAATGGGCGACGGTGCAGCGGACAACGGTGCGGGCAGCGCGATGGTGATGGAGGCCGCCCGCATCATCAAGGCATCGGGCATCAAGACCAAGCGCGCCATCCGCTTCGCGCTGTGGGCGGGCGAGGAGCAGGGCCTGCTCGGCTCGATGGCCTATGTCGAGAATCACGTTGCCAAGCGCCCGGTCGATGCCGGCGCGAGCGGCATGGTGCGCTACATGACCTGGAGCCGTGCCTTCCCGATCACGCCGGGGCCGGATCACGGCAAGCTCGCTGCCTATTTCAACCTCGACAACGGCTCGGGCAAGATTCGCGGCATCTATGCCCAGGGCAATACCGCGGTGATGCCGATCTTCGAGCAGTGGTTCGCGCCGTTTCGCAGCATGGGCGCGATCGAGGTTTCGTCGCGGCGCACCGGCAGCACCGACCATGTCTTCTTCGACGCGGTGGGCATTCCGGCGTTCCAGTTCATCCAGGACCCCCTCGACTATGGCTCCATGGTGCACCATACGGACGTCGACACGTTCGATCATCTGAAGGCCGACGACATGCGCCAGGGCGCACTGATCCTCGCCGAATTCCTGATCAACGCCGCCAACAGCGATCAGCCGCTGCCGCGCGTGCCGCTTGCGACCGCGCCCACCCCGGCCGATCAGTTCTACACCTTCCCGGAGTCTGCACACTGATGAAACGTCGAGGCCATCGTCCCAGCCAGGCATCTGCATCGCGGCCGCGTTTCTACGGCCGCCACGCGGTGCTCGCGGCACTCGCCAACCCCGAGCGGACGGTGCGCAAGATCTGGGGCACGCGCGAGGCGCTGTCGGCGCTGGACCTGCCCCCGGTCATCCCGATCACCTATGCCGAGGCGGCCGATCTTGGCCGCCTCGTGCCGGCCGATGCGCCGCACCAGGGGCTGGTGGCGGAAGTCGACCCGCTCGAGGAAATCTGGCTGGGCGATCTGCTCGACCAGGGTGGGGAGGACAAGCGCCCGCTGCTGGTACTCGACCAGGTCACCGATCCGCACAATGTCGGCGCGATCCTGCGCTCGGCGGCGGCGTTCGACGCACTCGGCATCGTCACCCAGGACCGGCACGCGCCGCCCGAGACCGGCACCCTTGCCCGCTCGGCCGCGGGCACGCTGGAAGTGGTCCCCTGGGTTCGCGTGGTGAACCTGTCGCGCGCGCTGGACGAGATCGCCGAAGCCGGCTTCTGGCGCGTCGGGCTCACCGGCCATGCCAAGGCGACGCTGGGCGAGGTGATGGGTGCAGGCCGCGTCGCGCTGGTGCTGGGCGCCGAGGGCGAGGGCATGCGCCAGAATACCGAGGCGCATTGCGACGAACTGGCCCGCCTGCCGATCTCGCCCAAGGTGGAAAGCCTCAACGTCTCGAACGCCGCGGCTGTCGCGCTCTACGCCGTCAACACGCGCGGCTGAGGGGCAAGCGCGCCGGTCACGCGGCCGGCGCCTCCCACAGTTCGATGGGGTTGCCTTCCGGATCATGGATGCGCGCGAAGCGGCCGGTCTCGGGGCTATCCCATTCGGCCCGCGTCTCGATCGCGATGCCTGCCGCGTTGAGCTGCTCCAGCAAGCTGTCGAGATCGATCACGCGCAGATTGAGCATCGCCTGCTTGTCGGCGGCAAAATAGCTGCTGTCCGCCGCGAACGGCTGGAACACGATGCCCCCCGGCTCCGGATACCAGAACCACGGGCTCGCCTGGCCTTCGGCATCGGTGCCGCAGCCACCACCGACACCAAGCATCTCCTGATACCAGGCCTTCAGCCCCTCCGGATCCTGCGCGCGGAAGAAATAGCCCCCAAGTCCGACCACCGGCATGCCCGTTCCCCCGATCAGGCGGCCTGGGCGATCTCCTCGCCGGCCGCAGCCTCCAGCAGACGCCGCTCGATCGACTTGAGTCGCGACGACGCGCTGATCTTATCGCCGATCAGGTCGGTCAGATAGAAGGTATCCACCGCGCGCTCGCCATAGGTTGCGACATGCGCGGAATGGATCGTCACCTTCGACTGGAACAGCGCGTTCGCAAGGCTGTAGAGCAATGCCGGACGGTCCCGCGCATTGATCTCGATAACGGTGAACCGGTTCGATGCCTTGTTGTCGATGAACACGCTGGGTTCGATCGAGAAGGCATCGGCACGCGGCCGCACCGGCGCCTTGGTCTTCAGCCGTTCGGAGAGGCGGCCTCGATTGGCGAGCGCATCGGCAATGCCGGTCTTCAGCCGGTTGAGCCGAGCCTCCTCGTCAAAGGGCTGGCCGAACGGGTCCTGCACTAGGAAATTATCGAGCGCCATGCCGTCCCGCGTGGTGTGGATCCGCGCATCGATGATGTTGCCGCCGGCCACATGGATGGCGCCTGCGATGCGATAGAACAGGCCCGGATGGTCCGATGCATAGACGGTCACCAGCGTCGCGCCGCGGTCCGGATAGACCTGTGCCTCGACATGCAGCGTCGCGTTGCCCGCCGCCGCCACCATCACCGCGTTGCGCGCCAGCACGTCGACCGGTTCGGCGATCCAGTAGCTTTCG
This sequence comes from Sphingomonas sp. R1, assembly GCF_025960285.1. Lineage (GTDB taxonomy): Bacteria > Pseudomonadota > Alphaproteobacteria > Sphingomonadales > Sphingomonadaceae > Sphingomonas. Next base: position 1,856,630 of record NZ_CP110111.1, read on the forward strand.
GTGAAGCGCCTCTTGAACGCCTCCATCCGCGTCGCGTCCCAACCGAGCGTTGCGGCCAGCTCCTCCTGCTTGGCGGCGATCCGCTCGGTGCGGCCGCGCTGCTTGTGGCCGAGCCGCAGCACTTCCTCGGCCGCTTCGTACAGCCCGCCGAGCAGCTGACGCTTCCAGCCGTTCCACACCCCCGGCCCCACCGCGCGAATGTCGACCACGGTCAGCGCCAGCAGCATGCGCAGCCGCTCGGCGCTCTGCACCTGCGCGGTGAAATCGAGGATCGTCTTGAAATCGGCCAGGTCGCGCTTGAACGCGGTGGCGGACATCAGCAGGTGCCAGCGCACCAGCCACGCGACCATCTCGGTCTCGGCCGCGGTAAGGCCGAGCCGCGGACACAGCCGCTCGGCGACTTCGGCGCCCAGGATCGAATGATCGCCGCTGCGCCCCTTGGCAATGTCGTGCAGCAGCACCGCGACATAGAGCGCACGGCGCGAGGCGAGCTGATGCAGGATGCCGCTGGCGAGCGGATGGTCTTCCTTCAGCTGCCCCTTCTCGATCTTGCTGAGCAGGCCGATCGCGCGGATCGAATGCTCGTCCACCGTGTAATGGTGGTACATGTCGAACTGCATCTGCGCGACGACGCGGCCAAAGTCCGGCACGAAGCGGCCGAACACGCCCGCCTCGTTCATCCAGCGCAGCACCGTCTCGGGATCGCGCGGCGAGGTCAGCACGTCGAGGAACAGGGCGTTGGCGCGCGGATCGGTACGCACGTCGTCGACCAGCTTGGCGTCGCGCGCGGCGGCGCGCATCGCCAGCGGGTGGATCTCTACCTCATGCTGGTCGGCAAGCGCGAACAGCTCGATCAGTCGCACCGGATCCTCGCGAAAGAAGCTGTCCCGCGGCAGCGCCAGCCGCCCGCGCTCCAGCACGAAGCCCTTGAGCTTGCGCCGCCCCCGCCACAGCGCCGGGAAGCCGAAGCGGCGCCCGCGCGCGGCGAACTTCTCGTCGAGATGCGCGAGGAACACGCCGGTGAGGTCGCCCACAACCTTCGCCTGCAGGAAGTAATAGCGCATGAAGCGCTCGACCTTGGACATGCCGGGCCGGTCGGCAAAGCGCATCCGATCGGCGATCTCGCGCTGCACGTCGAAGGTCAGCCGGTCCTCGGGCCTGTTGGTGATCAGGTGCAGCTGGCAGCGCACCGCCCACAGGAAATTCTCGGCGCGACGAAACTGTCGATATTCGGCGGGGGTCAGCAGCCCGGCCTCGACCAGTTCGGCCGGCTCACGGACATTATAGGCGAACTTGCCGATCCAGAAGAGCGTGTGCAGATCCCGCAGGCCGCCCTTGCCTTCCTTGACATTGGGTTCGACGACGTAGCGGCTGTCGCCCATCTTCTTGTGGCGGGTGTTGCGCTCCTCCAGCTTCGCGGTGATGAAGCCGCGCGCGCTTTCCGCCTGGACCTCGGCCTTGAAGCGCCGCGCCGCCTCGTCATACAACTCGGTATCGCCCCAGACGTAGCGCGCCTCGAGCAGCGCCGTGCACACCGTCACATCGGCCTTGGCCTGGCGCACCATCTCGTCGAGCGAGCGCGAGGAATGCCCCACCTTCAGCCGCATGTCCCATAGCGAGTAGAGCATCGACTCGATCACCTGCTCGCTCCAGCCGGTGACCTTCCAGGGGGTGAGGAAGCCGATGTCGATGTCCGAATGCGGCGCCATCTCGCCCCGGCCATAGCCGCCGACCGCGATCAGCGTCATGCGCTCGGCAGCGGTGGGATTGGCATTGGGGTGGAGCCGCTCGACCGTGAAATCCCACAGCAGGCGCAGGATTTGGTCGGTCAGGAAAGCGCCCGCCGCCGCCGCCTCCAGCCCACGGGAAGGATGCTCGCCCAGCCGCCGCGCAATCTCTGCCCGGCCGCTGTCGAGCGCGGCCTTCAACTCGGCCGTGCCGGCCTGACGCAATGCGGCGGTGTCGCGCGCCTCCAGGGCAGCGAGGCGTTCGGCGACGGCACGGCGATCGATCAGGGCGCGCCGATGGGGGACGGAGGCGAAGCGAGACGGCATGGGGAATCAGATAGGAGGATTTGGGAGCAAGTTCACCCGCGAAGCGGGCATATGCGCGATTTCTATGGTTCGCCGTACGCGGCAACGGCGCGGAAGCGCGGAATGCACCTGCGAGCCGCTGCCATGATCGCTGTTTCGCTCATCGGCACGGCCCTCGGAACACCCCTGCGCTCGGCCCGTTGACCGTGCCGTAACCGAAAGGAGATTTCGATGGCCACCGCCAGCAAGACGACCCCGAAGTCCACCACGCCGCGCAAGCGCACGCCGAAGGCGGCCGCTGCCGCCACGCCCGCGACGGCATCCGACACCAAGGCGGATCCCGCCGAGGCAAAACCGGCCCCCAAGGCCCGTCCGAAGCGTGCACCACGCGCTGCCAAGCCGGCCACCAAGATCCGGAAGAAGTCGGGCGTCGGCAAGGTGGGAATCGCCGCGATCGCCGCGACCGGGCTTGGCGCGGTCGGCGCGCTTGCCGTCGGGTTGTTGCGCAACCGCAAGCCGGCGGACGCGGCGCCCGGCACCGTTCCCACCGATCTGATGGGCGACCGCCACCCCGACGGCTCCGCCCGCGCGATCGAGGACTTCCGTCCGGATCCTTCCGCGCCGGTTCCCGAAAGCGAGCGCGAGGCGCTGCGCCCGGCGCTTGCCGGCGGCTCCGCCCCGACGCTGGTTGCCGGCCAGGCCGACGACCTGCGCCGGGTCGACGCTGCCCCGTCCTGACACACTGCCAGCTGCACGGCCGCGCAACCTTAGACGCGGCTGTGCATTGCCCCAACATTCCGAACCAGGATCAGGAGAGATACGATGCGCATCCTCGCTCTAGGCATGGTGGCTGCGGCCACGCTCGTTTCCGGCTGCGTGGAAGACGGCTACGGCGCCAGCTCCGCCGGCTATAGCGGCTATCGCAGCTACGATTACAACCGCCCCGATCCCGCCTATAACGGCTATTACGCCGATCGGTATTACCGCGACGACAACCGCTATCGCGAGCGCCGCCTATCGCGCAACGACCGCGTCTATCGCGGTCAGGACGGGCGCTATTATTGCCGCCGCAACGACGGCACCACCGGCCTCATCGTCGGCGGTGTGGCCGGCGGTCTGCTCGGCAACCTGATTGCACCAGGCGGTTCGCAGACGCTGGGCACGCTGCTCGGCGCCGCCGCTGGCGCAGCGGCTGGTCGCTCGATCGACCGCAACAACAACAACGTCACTTGCCGCTGATAGAAAGGGGCCGGGGTCGATCCCCCGGCCCGCTTTTCACACCAGGAGCCCTGCCATGACGACGCGCACCGCCACCGCCCGCTACACCGGTTTCGGCAAGGCCGGCAAAGGGCAGCTCACCAGCCCCTCCGGGGTGCTGGAGGCGACGCCCTACAGCTTCAACACCCGCTTCGGCGACGAGAAGGGCACCAACCCCGAAGAGCTGATCGCTGCCGCCCATGCGGGGTGCTTCACCATGGCGCTCAGTTTCGCCCTCGCGCAGGCGGGGTATAGCGACGGCACGTTGGAAACCACCGCGGCGGTAACGCTCGATCAGGATGGCGACGGGTTCAAGATCAGCCGCTCGGACCTGAAGCTGCGCGCGGAAGTTCCCGGCATCAGTCAGGAGCAGTTCGAGGCGCTGGCGAAGGGCGCGGAGGCAAATTGCCCCGTGTCCAAGCTGCTCAAGGCCGAGATCGCGCTGGACTGGGAACTCGCTTGACCCGGGTCGGGCGGCGCGGATCAGCGTCGCCCGATCACCGTCTCGATCGCCTCGTGCCGCGCGGGATCGCTCGCGCCGCATTCGCGCTCGAGACGGTCGCGAATGGCAAGCAGTTGCCGCTCGCTGAGATGCTCGATGCCGATGAACTCGTTGCGGGCCCCCGCAATGGCGCGGATCACTTCATCCAGCTTGGCCTGCAACGCGGCGGCATCGCGGTTCTGCGCATTCTGGATGAGGAACACCATCAGGAACGTCACGATGGTGGTGCCGGTGTTGATCACCAGCTGCCACGTGTCCGACCAGTGGAAGACCGGTCCGCTGACACCCCAGACGAGGATAACCAGAAAGGCGAAGACAAAGGCCGGGGGGCGGCCCGCCCAGCCTGCAACGCTTTGCGCGAAGCGCTCGAAAATCCTGCCCACGCGCCGCACTCCCGATCACCGATGCTGACGCTATGCGCGAAGCGCGGGCCGCTGCCAATCGGGGAGAATTCCCTGCTGAAGGGGGCCGGCGTTGCCGCCAGCCCCCATGTCGCCGATCCTCGCGAACCGCGCCCGAGAGCGTTAGCGCGAGCCATCGGCGGCCGGCACCTCCCGCTTGGGCAGGGACGCGGGTCGTGCCGCCGGATCGAACCCCGCGCGCAGGACGCGGGCGACGTTCGCTCCTGTCCGCCCGGGCGGCTTCCCGTTGCAGCCACGCCGAAACGAACCCGCAAGAGACTGTAAGAAGGCAGTTTTACCTGCGCCCCTTCACCCCCCACGTCTGAGGATGCTCGCACCCGCGGCGAGTCGCACCAAGTGCGGCGCCGTGACGCTGCCCTGTGGAACCTGTGGATAACGGGGATAAGTGATCAGGCGCCGGGGGGCGACCAGCCCGGCGGCGCCAGGTCGAACCCGGTGAACTCGAAGCCTGGCACGACGATGCAGCTGACCAGTCCCCAGCCCTGCCGCGCCTCGGTCGCCTGCCACTGGCCTGCGGGCACCCGTGCCTGCGCCACGTGCCCTGCCAGCACGTCACCCCCCAGCCGCAACGTCTCGACCCGGCCTTGGACATCGCTGCCGATGCGTAGATCGAGCGGCGCTCCGGCGTGCCACAGCCACAGCTCGTCGGCATCGACCCGATGCCAGTGGGAGCGCTGCCCGGCCTCGAGCAGGAACAGGATGGCGGTGCCGCCGGACCGCGTCCCGGTCGTGGTCGCCGCGCGCCATGTCTCGCGATACCAGCCGCCTTCCGGGTGCGGGGCGAGGCCCAGCCGTTCGATAATCGCGCGCGCTTCGTCCACTGCCTGTCTTCCTGCCTGCCGGTTCGCTGAACGCCACGTAGTATCAGGTTCATGCAACCGCACCTAAATCCGACACGTTCATTTCATTCAGAACCCATCGGGGAGTTAGACATGCGTACCCTTCTTCTTTCGCTCAGTGCCGCGGCGCTTGCCGTTCCCGCCGCGGTCGTCCTGCCGGCTGCCCAGGCTGAGGCCAAGGCCACGATCGGCCAGGATCGCTATTACCGCGACCACGACAATCGCCGCTATCGCGACGACCGTCGACGCTATGCGTATCGCGAATGGCAGGGCCGCGACGGCCGCCGCTATTGCCGCAAGCCGGACGGCACCACCGGCACGGTGATCGGTGCGGTGGGCGGCGCGCTCCTGGGCCGCACGATCGACACCAGCGGCGACCGCACTGCGGGTACCGTATTGGGCGGTGTTGCGGGTGCCCTTGCGGGACGCGCGATCGAACGCGGCGGTGACCGCAACTGTCGCTGAACGCCGACGGCCAGACGCTGAAGCATTAACCCTGGGGCGTTATAGCCCCGGGCATGCTTCGCGTTCTCGTGCTCTCCACTCTGTTTCCGGACGCCTCACGGCCCAATTTCGGCATCTTCGTGGAGCGACAGACGCGCGCACTCGCTGCGCGTGACGGGGTGGAGGTGCAGGTGGTCGCGCCGCGCGGGCTGCCGACCTTCCCGCTGGATCGCCACCCGCGTTACGCAGCGCTCAGCCGTCAGCCGATCAGGGAAAACTGGCGCGGGCTGACCGTCCACCGTCCCCGCTTCCTCAACCTGCCTGGCACCGGCGGTGCCTTTCACGCAGGCCTGATCGCCAGGGCACTGCGGCCGACACTCACCGAACTCCGGCGCAGCTTCCCCTTTGACGTGATCAGCGCCGAATTCTTCTTCCCGGACGGCCCCGCCGCGATTGCGCTGGGCAAGGCGTTCGATGTGCCCGTGTCGATCAAGGCGCGCGGCTCGGACATTCATCAATGGACCCGCCGCCCCGGCATCGCCAGGCAGATCGTCCGCGCCGGTCAGGCGGCGGATGGCCTCCTTTCCGTATCCTTGCCGTTGCGGGACGACATGATTGCGCTGGGCATGCCCGCCGAGCGGATCGCGTGCATCGTCACCGGCGTCGACCTCACGCGCTTCGCGCCGCGGGACCGTGGCGAGGCCAAGCGTGCGCTCGGGTTCAACGCGCCACTGGTCGCCTCGGTCGGCGCACTGATTCCGCTCAAGGGGCACGACCTGCTGATCGATGCGGTGGCGACGCTGCCCGGCGTCCATCTCGCGATCGCCGGGCAGGGCCCGGAAGCAGGCCGCCTCGCCGCGAAGATCGATGCGATGGGTCTTTCGGCGCGCGTCCGGTTGCTCGGCGCCATCCCACCCGAGCGGGTCGCGGAACTGCTCGCCGCGGCCGACGTCATGGCGCTGGCTTCCGCCTCGGAAGGGCTGGCCAATGCCTGGCTCGAGGCGCTGGCGAGCGGCACCCCGATCGTGATCCCCGATGTCGGCGGTGCGCGCCAGGTGGTGACGACGCCCGCCGCCGGTCGCATCGTCGATCGCACGTCTACCGCGTTCGCCGCCGCCATCGCGGGCCTGCTCCACGCTCCCCCTGCCCAGGCAGACGTGCGCGGTGTGGCCGCACCCTTCACTTGGGAAGCCAACAGCGAACGATTGCACGGCTTCCTGGCGCGGATGGTTGCAGATCGTCACGGAACCTGAACGAAGCGGCGGGGGTTCCCGGCCTGCCTCTTGGAAGGATTCGACGATGCAGAAGCCCAAGCCCTATCGCGCCCCGCGCCGGCAGCCGCCGCCGCAGACGCTCCTCCCCCGCCGGCTCCGCCGCGCCGCGACCATGCCGGTGCAGACCGAGTTCGACATCGTCTTCGAATGGGAAGCGGACGAGCCTACCCATCACTGATCGGCCCTGCGATTGACAGCGCGAATCGCTTGGCGGAAGCTGGTCGCTTGAACCCGGCACCGGAGACGCGTGATGGCCGACAAGAAAGCGAAGAAAGCGAAGAAGAACGGCGAGACGTCGTCGCTGCTGCCCAAGGTCATCGGCGGCATCAAACTGCCCAAGGATGCGCGGCGTCAGCTGACCGCGCTGGCGAAGCACCCGGTGGTCGCCGATCTGATCGCGGCAGGACTGGTCGCGCTCGCCAACCGGATCAAGGGCGACGAACCGAAATCCGCCCCGTCGCCGACCCCCGAACCGACACCGGAACCGACGCAGGCATCTGCGGAAGCCGCCGCGCCAGCCGCCGCGGAGCCGGCTGCGCCCTCCGCGGTAAAGCGCATCCGCAAGCGGGCAGCCGAGCCGGCAGCCCCGAGCGAAGCCCCTGCCGAAGCACCGAGCGCAGCCAAGCCCGCCAAGGCGCCGCCGCCGCGCCGCACCCGCAAGACCGCCGACACGGTGGCCAAGCCGCGCACGCGTCGCACGCCCCCCAAGACGGACGGCTGATCGCCTGCTACACGGGCAGGCGGGGAAAACGGGGGACCATCGCATGCAGAGCACGCACGCGCCGGAATCGCATGGCCCGGGCCATGCGCTGGAACGGCTGATCTTCTTTTCGGATGCGGTGTTCGCGATCGCGATCACGCTACTGATCATCGAAATCCACGTGCCGGAGATTCATCCGCCGCTCACCGACGGCGCCTTCCTGCAGGCGCTCGCCCAGCTATGGGTGAAGTTTCTCAGCTTCTTCGTGTCGTTCTTCGTGATTGGTGCCTTCTGGGCCGGGCATCATCGTGCCTTCGATTGCGCGCGCCATTGGTCGCCCAGGCTGGTCCTGCCGAATCTGTGCATGCTCAGCGCGGTGGCGGCGATCCCGTTCTTCACCGCCTTCTCGTCCGAATATTACGGACACCGGGTACCCACCGCGCTCTACTGCTTCTGGATGATGCTGATCGCCCTGGCCAATATCTGGGTGCAGCGCATTGCCACCACGCAGCCCGTCGTAGGGGAGCGGATCGCCAAGGCGCACTGCCGGGTGATCCGCCAGCGAGGGGTGGCGACGCTGCTCGGCACGATCACGGCCTTCGGGATGGCGCTGATATTCCCGTGGGCCGCGCAAGCAACGCTGGCGACCATTCCGTTGTGGCGCCTGCTGCTCCAGCGCCTTTCGCCGCCACGCGGATAAGCGAAGGGCCCCCGCTTCCAGGAAGCGGGGGCCGTGGATCGCCTCAGCGGCGATGGTTGTTGCGGTCGTGCTTCTCGTAGCGGACCTTGGCCGACAGCGCGTCGTAGCGGCGGTCGAGGTCGCGGCGCTCCTGCGGGGTCAGGCCCGGGCGCGACGCGCGGTAGCGGGCTTCCATGCGCACCAGACTGCGATATTCGTTGCGGATCTGGGTCGCCTCGCGGCGGCTGAGCGCGCCGGAGCGGATGCCCTGGTTGATGCGCTGTTCGATGCGATCCTGGCGGGCGTTGATGTTCTGCCAGCCACCCTGGAACGCCGGCGCGGCGGAGGCGGGAACAGCGGCAGCGGCAACACCAAGGCCTGCGATCAGCAGCATGAACTTCTTCATCGGATACTCCTCATTTCGACTGGACCGCCCCTGCGGTCGAGAGCCGTTGTGGAACGCCGATGTCGCGATTTTGTCCCATCAACCGTGGTTTTGCGTCACCAATTGTCGCAAGCGGGACAGGTTCGTTCAGGTTCAGGCCGCGAGCAGCCGCTCCGCCTGGGCGCGCGCTTCGGGGGTAATCTCCGCGCCGGAGAGCATCCGCGCGATTTCCTCGCGGCGCTGCTCGCGCGTCAGCGGCGTGACCCCCGTGCGGGTGACGATCCCGTCGTGACTCTTGGCGATCAGCAGGTGCCGCGCCCCGCGTGCCGCGACCTGCGGGCTGTGCGTCACCACCAGCAGCTGCGACCCTTGGGCCAGCCGTGCCAGCCGCTCGCCGATCGCGTCCGCCACCGCGCCGCCGACACCGCGATCGATCTCGTCGAAGATCAGCGTGCGCGCGCCGCCTTCCTCGGCCAGCGCAACCTTCATCGCCAGGATGAAGCGCGACAGTTCGCCGCCGCTGGCGATCTTCATCAGCGGGGCGAAGGGTGCGCCGGGGTTAGTCGAAACCTCGAACTCCACCCGGTCCATGCCGGCGGCCGTCCACTGATTTTCGTCGAGCGGCTCGACCACGGTGCGGAAGCGCGCGGCATCAAGCTTGAGCGGCTTGAGCTCGGAAGCGACCGCCGCGTCCAGCCGCGCCGCCGCCATGGTGCGCATCGCAGACAGGGTCTGCGCCGCCTCGCGATAGCGGGCATGCGCCTCCGAGGCGGCCTTTTCGAGCTTGGCGATACCCGCGCCGCCGCTGGCAAGGCGATCGTACCGGCCCGACAGCTCGGCCAGCAGCGCAGGCAGCTCGTCCGGCTGCACCCGATGCTTGCGGGCCAGGCCACGCAGGTCGAACAGCCGCGCCTCGTCCGCCTCGAGCGCGGCGGGATCGAAGGCGAGCGCTTCGGCCGCGGCATCGACCTGCGCCTGCGCCTCACTGCCTTCGGTGATCGCGCGGTCGATCGCGGCCAGTGCTTCGGCAAGCGCGGCATGATCGTCCGACACGCGCTCCAGGATGCGCGCCGCGTGCCGCAGCCGCGCAAGGCCGCCGTCGGAGCCCTCGAGCAGATCGGCGATCCCCTGCAGGTCGGTCGCGATCTTCTCGCCCCGCTGCATCGCGGCGCGGCGCTCGGCGAGCCGCTCCTCCTCGCCTTCCTCGGGCGCGAGCGCGGAGAGTTCGGTGACGGCATGTTCCAGCCATTCGCGATCGCGCTCGGCACTGTCCTGTTCGGCGCGCGCCACCGCCAGCGCATCCTCGGCCGCGCGCCAGGCCCGGTGCGCGATCGCAACCGGCCCGACATCGCACCGCCCGAAGGCGTCGAGCAGCAGCCGGTGCCCGCGCGGGTTGAGCAGCCCGCGATCGTCATGCTGCCCGTGGATCTCGACGAGATGCGGTGCCAGTTCGCGCAGCAACCCCGCCGAGGCCGGCTGGTCGTTGACGAACGCGCGGCTGCCGCCATCGGCCTTGACCAGCCGCCGGATCAACAGCGGCTCGCCGGGCTCCAGTTCCATGCCGTTCTGGGCGAACAGACTGGCGATCTGGCTATCGGCTGCGGGCGGCAGGAAGCTGGCGACGACGACCGCCTGCGCGGCGCCGCTGCGTACCAGCCCGCTGTCGGCGCGCGCCCCCAGCGCCAGTCCCAGCGCATCGAGCAGGATCGACTTGCCCGCCCCGGTCTCGCCGGTCAGCACGCCTAGACCTTCGCCGAACTCCAGGTCCAGCGCCTCGATCAGCACCACGTCGCGAATGGATAGCGCGGTCAGCATCGCGGCCCCCTATCGCAGGAACAGAGGAAGAACGGAAGTGGTTTTACGCGGGTTGTCAGCTCTTCGGCTTGGCCGGCGGGCTGGCCTTGGCGGCGGCAGCCACCTTGTCCTCGTTTTCCTGCATCAGCTTGTAGGCATGCTTGTACCAGTCGGTACCCGGATAGTTGGCGCCCAGCACCGCGGCGGCCTTCTTCGCTTCCTCTGGCACGCCCAGCGCCAGATAGGCTTCGGTCAGACGCATCAGCGCTTCGGGCACATGCGTGGTCATCTGGTAGTTGTCGACCACGTTGCGGAAGCGCAGCACCGCCGCCAGCCACTGGCCGCGCGTCTCGTAGAAGCGGCCCACTTCCATTTCCTTGCCGCCCAGATGGTCGCGCACCAGGTCCAGCTTGAGGCGGGCATCGGCCGCGTACTTCGAATTGGGATAGCGGCGGATCAGCTCGCCCAGCGAATCGAGCGCCTGCTGGGTGATCTTCTGGTCACGCGTGACGTCGCTGATCTGCTCGTAATAGGAAATGCCGATCAGATAATAGGCATAGGGCGCATCGCGGTTGCCCGGGTGGACGGCCAGGAAGCGCTGCGCCGAGGCGATCGCCTCCGCATAGTCGCGGTTCAGATAGTAGCTGAACGCCCCCATCAGCTGCGCGCGGCGCGCCCAGACCGAATAGGGATGCTGGCGCTCCACTTCGTCGAACAGGGCGGCAGCGAGCTTGTACTGGTGCTGGTCCAGCTTCTGCTTGGCCGTGCTGTACAGCGTGCCGACGTCGCGCGCGACATAGGGGAGATCCTTCACCCCGCCGCGCTTGGCGCAGCCGGCGACGGAAAGGGCGAACACCGGAAGGAGCGCGAACGCAAGCGCGCGAGGCAGAGGACTACGCATATGGCGGGGTTCTTAGACCGGGCCCGTGGCTGCAAACAATCCTTTTCGGGGCGGGATTGCGGCGGAACCGGCTTCGGGCCACATGCGCTCCCGTTTCCGTGACCGTAATCGAAGGGGATCTTCCGTGCCCGCCACGCTTCTCGCCACCCACCGCGTCGAAAAACCCTGGGGCCGCCACAGCCTGTATCCCGGCTTCGCCGATCCCGCCGCAGATGGCGAGCCGGTCGGCGAGGTGTGGTTTCAGACGCCGGGCAATTCGACCCCGGACCTGCTCATCAAATATCTGTTCACCAGCGAGAAACTGTCCGTCCAGGTCCACCCGAACGACGAGCAGGCGCAGGCCGTGGGCCTGCCGCGCGGCAAGGACGAATGCTGGATCATTCTCGATGCCCAGCCCGATTCGACGATCGCGCTCGGCACCAAGCAGCCCACGACCCGCGAGGCGCTGCGCGCCGGCGCGCTCGACGGCTCGATCGAGGACATGCTGGACTGGAAGCCGGTCAAGGCGGGCGATTTCTTCTACTCCGCCTCGGGCACGGTGCACGCGATCGGTGCGGGCATCACGCTGATCGAGGTTCAGCAGAACAGCGAGACCACCTACCGCCTCTATGATTATGGCCGTCCGCGCGAACTGCATCTGGACGAGGGTATCGCCGTTTCGGAGCCGGTGCCCTTCGTGCCGCATCCGATGCCGGGTGCGGTGGCGCCCAATCGCACCATCCTGGTGGAAGGCCCCAAGTTCGTGCTCGAGCGCTGGGAAGGTGGGCATCGCCGCTTCGATCTGCCGGAAGGCACCACCGGCTGGCTGATCCCGGTGAAGGGCGAAGGCGTGGTCGACGGCACCGCGTTCAAGGCGGGCGAATGCCTGACGCTGGAAGGCCATGTCGAACTGGAAGCATCGGTCGGCAGCGACCTGCTCTTCGCCTATCCGGGCGATGCGCGTGTCCCGTCGATGGACGCCGAATGAACCGGGCGTAGTTTCACGTTCACGCAACCTGCTGCCGCGTGCGTACGTTCGGCACGCATCGAAAACGACAAGGAGTTGCTCGATGCGCATGTTGTTCGTTGCCGCCGCGGCGGCGGCCCTGACCCTGCCCACGGTACCGGCGATGGCGCAGGGCTATGGCCACTGGCAGGATCGCGACGCCCATTGGCAGGACCGCGATCATGGCCGCGACCGCGATCGTGACGGTCGCTGGGACAATCGGGGCCGCGGGCCGGGCGATCGCGGCGATTGGCGCCGCTGGCGGAACTACGACTATAACCGCCCTGCCCCGGGCCAGCGGCGCTACTATGCCGACAATTTCTACCGTGACGGCCGCTATTATCAGGAGCGCCGCCTGACGCGGAACGACCGCATCTATCGCGGACGCGACGGTCGCTACTATTGCCGTCGCAATGACGGCACGACCGGCCTGATCGTCGGCGGTGTCGCTGGCGGCCTGTTCGGCAATGCGCTGTCGTCGGGCGGAAACGCGACGCTCGGCACGCTGCTGGGTGCAGCGGCGGGTGCGGCGCTCGGCCAGTCGGTGGACCGCGGCAACGTCCGCTGCCGCTGACGTCGTACAGCGCGCACGAAGAGGGGTCCGGTTCGCCGGGCCCCTTTTTGTTTGCCTAGATAAACCCGCCCGTCAGCATCAGCCGCGCGCCGCTGAGGATGAGGATCAGCAGGTTGAGGTTCCGCCCCGCCGTGCCGCGCGAGAGCATGCCGACCACCGTACCGGTAACCGCGATCGGGAAGGCGATCCAGTTGACCAGCGGCACGAAGGGGAAGGGAATGATCCCCACCAGCGCAAAGGGCAGCGCCACCAGCCCGATCAGCAGCGAAATTGCGTTCAACATGGGCGGCATGTGGGGCACCCACGCTGTACTATCAAGGCAGCACACCGTCTTTTGGTTGCGCATTGCCTGCGCTTCGTCCGCCAGCCTGGCCGTGATATGCCGGCCGTGATCCGCACGCTGCGCCACGAGGTCTGTCATGTCGTTCCCGGCTCTATCGCTCGCCCTCCTGATCGCTGGCACAGCGCCGGGCGAGCGGACGCTCAACGTCCAGTACACCGTGACGAATGTCGGCGGCGGCCTCGGCAATCATGTCGACGAGACGGTGATCTTCGGCATGGTGCCCGGCGGCGCCACGGACCAACGCTTGGTTGCGGAGCGCGTGCGCCGCGACCGCCGCTGGTGCGGAAAGCAGGGCGCCGACGGCAAGTGCGTCGCCACCGACACCCAGGTTCACGATTGGCTGGACGGCGCAACCTGCGCCAAGGTGGCCCCGGCCTTCGCCGCGCTTTGGGCCATCCCGCCCGCCCGCTTCGCGCCCGTGCGGGACTTCGTCATCGTCTCCGACTCGTCCACCGTCACGATCAAGGGCACCACGACGCAGGCGGGCTTTTTCACCGATATCAGCGTCAGCCAGGACGCCGGCGATTTCGCGACATGGTGGCACAATGCGAGCAATAGCTGGAAATCCTGCTGGCAGCAGGCCGCACCGCTCGTGGAAGGTCAAGCGCTCACGCCCCGCCTGTCCCTTCCTGCAGCCCCCGCCTCCTGACGGCCGACACCACGACGGTTCCCCTTTCGCGGAATTCGCGCTAGGGGCGCGGGATGCCCAATCTTTTTCTCGTGATGCTCGGCGGGGCCATCGGCTCCGCGGCCCGCTACGGCGTTGGCCGCTTGGGGCTAGCGCTGCTCGGCCCGGCCTTCCCCTGGGGGACCCTTGCCGTCAACATCCTCGGCGGCTTCCTGATGGGACTGCTCGGCGCCAGCCTGCTGCGCTTCGGCCAGAATGCCGAACAGGCCCGCCTGTTGCTCGGCGTCGGCGTGCTCGGCGGCTTCACCACCTTCTCCTCCTTCTCGCTCGAGACCTTCGCGATGATCGAGCGCGGCGATGCACTCGTCGCGCTTGGCTATGTCCTCGCCTCGGTGATCGGCGCGATCGGCGCGCTGGCGGTCGGCATGACGCTTGCCCGGGCGGTGACGGCATGAGCGGCGAGAACGACGTCCGCCAGTTCACCGTCGGCCTCGACGATGACGGCATCCGGCTCGATCGCTGGTTCAAGCGGCATTTGCCGGACGTGAGCTTCAACCTCGTCTCGCGCTGGGCGCGGACCGGCCAGCTCCGCGTCGACGGATCGCGAGCGCAGCCCGGCGACCGCATCGCCGAGGGCCAAACCATCCGCGTGCCCCCGGCCGAACCGGCCAAGCCTGCCGCGGCGGCGCGTCCCAAATCGAACCGCCCGCCGCTCAGCGCCGAGCAGGTCGAGCTGGCCCAGTCCATGGTCATCCACCGCGACGCCTCGGCGATCGTGCTCAACAAGCCCCCGGGCCTGGCGACGCAGGGCGGCACCAAGACGTTCGAGCATGTCGACGGCCTGCTCGACGCGCTGCAGTTCGAGGCGGAGGGGCGGCCCAAGCTGGTCCACCGGCTCGACAAGGATACCTCGGGCGCGCTGCTGATCGCCCGCTCGGCGCGCGCGGCGGCCTATTTCGCCAAGAGCTTTTCGGGCCGCACCGCGCGGAAAATCTACTGGGCGCTCGTAATGGGCGTACCCGACATCGAGGACGGCTTCATCGAGCTGCCGATCGGCAAGCAGCCGGGCACCGGCGGCGAGAAGATGCAGGTCGACATGGAAGAGGGCTCGCCCGCCCGCACCCGCTACCGGGTCATTGAGCAGGCCGGCAATCGCTGCGCCTGGGTCGAGCTCCAGCCGTTCACCGGCCGCACCCACCAGCTGCGCGTCCACATGGCGGCGATCGGCCACCCGATCGTCGGCGACGGCAAATACGGGCTGCAGGAAGCGTTCCTCACCGGCGGTATCAGCCGCAAGATGCACCTCCATGCGCGGCGCATCCGCATCGACCATCCCGATGGCGGCCGGCTCGACGTCCGGGCGGAGCTGCCGCACCATTTCGCGGAGTCGATGCACACACTGGGCTTCGATCTGTCGGTAGGCAATGCGCTGGAGATCGACGATGGTCCCCCGCCGATGAGCAAGGAACTGCTCAAGCAAAAGGCCAAGGCGCACGCCAAGACCTACCGCAAGGAACGCCGCGGCGAACGCCGGGGCCGCGGGCAGGCGAAGTGACGGCGGCCGGCAAGCAGCGATGAACCGCCTCGCCTTGTTCGATTGCGACGGCACGCTGGTCGACAGTCAGGCGAGCATCTGCCTCGCCATGGAGCATTGCTTCGCCGGCCAGAAGCTCGAGCCCCCGGCCCGCGCCGCGATCCGTCGGATCGTGGGTCTCAGCCTGGTCGAGGCGATCGCCCAGCTGCTGCCGGAGGCGGAGGATGATCTCCACCGCCTTCTCGCCGAGGACTATAAGCGCGCCTATTTCGCGCTGCGTACCTCGGGCCATATCGAGGACGAGCCGCTCTATGACGGCATCCTCGAAGCGATCGAGACGCTGGATGCGAATGGCTGGCTGCTCGGCGTTGCCACCGGCAAGTCGGATCGCGGGCTGATCCGGGTGCTCGAAGCCCATGGCCTGCGCCAGCGCTTCGTCACGCTGCAGACCGCCGACCGGCACCCCTCCAAGCCGCACCCCTCGATGATCGAGACCGCGATCGCCGAAGCAGGCGCGGCCCCGCAAACCACGGTGATGATCGGCGATACCAGCTTCGACATGGCGATGGCCGTCGCAGCCGGAGCGCATCCCCTGGGTGTTGCATGGGGCTACCACACCCCCCATGATCTGCACGCGGCCGGCGCAGTGCGGGTCGTGGAGCATGCGTCGGCGATTCCGGCGCATCTGGAGGCCCTGTGACTGGAGGCTCTGTGACCGACGCCGATCGCCTCGCGCGCAATCGCTATTTCCTGATGATGGGCGCCAATCTGGTGGGGGTGGCCGGCGCGGTGCTGGCACTGCTCCTCCTGGGTCGCTCGCACACCACCGAACTGACGATGCTGGGCATCGCACTGATGCTCGCCTCGTTCTGGGTCATGGCGGCGATCCCCAAGATGCTCGCCCGCCGCTGGAGGACACCCCCCGACGCATGAAACGTTTCTGGAAGACCGTGACGATCGCTGACGGCGCGATCGAACTCGATGGCCGCCCGGTCCGCACCCCTGCCCGCGCGCTGCTGACGCTGCCGACGCCCCAGCTGGCCGAAGCGGTGGCCGAGGAGTGGCGCAGTGTCGGCGACGAGCTCGATCCGCGCGCCATGCCGCTGACCGGCCTCGCCAACGCTGCGATCGACCAGATCGCGCCGAACCCTGCGCCCTTCGCGGCGGACCTCGCCCGCTATGGCGAAAGCGATCTGCTCTGCTACCGCGCGGAAATGCCGGAACCGCTTGTCGAGCGCCAGGCCGCCCAGTGGGATCCGCTGCTCGACTGGGCACGCACCCGCTACGACGCACATTTCGAGACAACGGCGGGCATCATGCACCGCCCCCAGCCGCCCGCGACGATCGCACGGCTGCAGGAGGTGGTCGCGGCGCTCGATCCGTTCCGTCTCGCGGCGCTGAGCCCGGTGGTGACGATCAGCGGCTCGCTGGTCGCGGCGCTGGCGCTGCTGGAAGGCGCGGCCGATCGCGACACCGTGTGGCGCGCGGCCCAGCTCGACGAAGACTGGCAGGCGGAGCAATGGGGCGAGGACGAGCTCGCCACGCGCGCGCGCAACGTCCGCCGCGCCGATTTCGACGCAGCGGTACGATTTCTCAGCCTTCTCTAAGGCGCCTCAAAGGACGTCGGAAGATTCCCCGGTCGGGTCGCCGCGCTTCATCAGGCCGCGGATGAAGCCGATCAGGCCGGTCTGGCGCGAGCGCTTGAGGCGCTCGGCCTTGAGGATGGTGTGGACCGCCTCGAAGCATTTGTCGGCATCGTCGTTGACCAGGACATAGTCATAGCCGTCCCAGTGGCTCACCTCGTTCGAGGCGCGCGCCATGCGGTGAGCGATCACCTCGGGCGAATCGGTCTGGCGACCTTCGAGGCGGCGGTGGAGTTCGGCCATCGACGGCGGCAGGATGAACACGCGCACCACGTCGCCGCCCATCGTCTGGTGGAGCTGCTGCGCGCCCTGCCAGTCGATGTCGAACAGCATGTCGCGGCCGGTGGCGAGCACCGCATCGACCGGCCCCTTGGGCGTGCCGTAGCGATGCTTGAAGACGTGCGCCCATTCGATGAAATGGTGCTGTGAGACCATCTCGCGGAACCGCTCGACGTCGACGAACGTATAGTCGACCCCGTTCACCTCACCCGGACGTGGCTCGCGGGTCGTGACCGATACGGAGACCGCAAGGTCGGGTTCGGCCGCAAGCAGCTTGCGGGCGATCGTCGACTTGCCGGCGCCCGAGGGCGAGGAAAGGACAAACAAAACCCCGCGGCGATGGAATCCATGCGGGTCGTTCTGGTGCGTATGGGCCATGCGGGCCTTTGGCGTAGCGACACCCGGGCCGTCAAGCCCGAGTGCCGCAGCGCATCACGCGCCGAGGCCCGTATCGGGACCGTGCTCGGTGGTAAGCTTGCGCTTGAGATAGGCGGCACCCATCGCGCCCGCGCCGAGCACAAATGCCGCCGGCACCACGCGCTTGGCGACTTCCCAGGTCGCGACGCCAACGACCGCACCCAGGGTGCCGCCCTCGCCGTCCCGCTGGTCGATCTTGCTGCCGATCCAGCCCGCAATCAACTTGCCGATCATCGTCTTCTCCTTCGTCGCAAGAACGGTGGTGCGGCGGCGGCGTTCCCGCCGCTCGCCGCAGTTCGTTACCGGCCGATCATCGTCTCGGGGCGGACGAATTGGTCGAAGGTCGCTTCGTCGACCAGCCCGAGCGCCAGCCCCGATTCCTTTAGCGTAAGGCCCTTCTCATGCGCGTTCTTGGCGATCTTTGCGGCGTTGTCATAGCCGATCGCCGGGGCCAGCGCGGTTACCAGCATCAGCGAGCGATCGACCAGTTCCTTGATCCGCGCCTCGTTCGCGACCGCGCCGTCCACCGCACGCTCGGCGAAGTTGGTCATGCCGATCGCCATGAGGGTGATCGAGCGCAGCACATTGGCACCGATCAGCGGCTTGAAGACGTTGAGTTCGAAATGACCCTGCATGCCGCCCACGGTGACGGCCGCGTGATTGCCGATCACCTGCGCGGCGACCATCGTCAGCGATTCGCTCTGGGTCGGGTTGACCTTGCCCGGCATGATCGAGCTGCCCGGCTCGTTCGCCGGCAGCTCCAGCTCGCCCAGCCCCGAGCGCGGGCCCGAGCCCAGCAGCCGGATGTCGTTGGCGATCTTGGTGAGCGAGACCGCCAGCGTGTTGCAGACGCCCGACAGGTTCACCAGCTGGTCCTTGGTCGCCAGCATCTCGAACTTGTTGGCCGCCGAGACGAAGGGCAACCCGGTGATCTTGGCGATCTCCGCCGCCACGTCCTCGGCATAGTGTGGCGGGGAATTGAGTCCCGTGCCCACCGCCGTGCCGCCCAGCGCCAGCTTGAAGATGTCCAGCTCGAGCACGCTCTGGAACCGCGCCCGCGCCGAGGCGAGCATCGCGGCATAGCCGGAGAATTCCTGGCCCAGCGTCAGCGGCGTCGCGTCCTGGAGGTGGGTGCGGCCGATCTTGACGATATGGTCCCAATCGTGCGCCTTGCGGTCGAGCGCGGTGTGCAGCCGCTCCAGCGCCGGGAACAGGTCCAGCGTCACTGCCCGGGCGGCGGCGATGTGCAGCGCGGTCGGGAAGCTGTCGTTCGACGACTGCGCCATGTTGACGTGATCGTTGGGATGGATGGGGTTCTTGCCGCCGCGATTTCCCGTGAGGATCTCGTTGGCGCGGCCGGCAATCACCTCGTTGACGTTCATGTTGGTCTGGGTGCCGCTGCCGGTCTGCCAAATCACCAGCGGGAACTGGTCGTCGAGCTTGCCGTCGATCACTTCCTGCGCGACCTGGTCGATCACCTGCGCGATCCTGGGGTCGAGCCCGTGCTTCACGTTTACGCGCGCCGCTGCCTGCTTCACGATGGCTTGCGCGTGGACGATGCCGATCGGCATCCGCTCCTCGGTCCCGAACGGGAAGTTCTGGATCGATCGCTGGGTCTGCGCGCCCCAATAGGCGTCGGCGGGAACCTCGATCGCGCCGATCGAATCGGTTTCGGTGCGCGTGCTCGTCACTGCTTTTCTCCGCTTGTTCCTGCGCGATGTAGGCCTGCTGCCCGTCCCCACAAGCCGTACGATGGCTGTATCGGCAGCGTTGGCTGCCAAGCTGCCGGAAACACTTGGTAACTTGCCTTGATGAACGCACCGCGCGCAAAGACGGCCGGCCACCGGCGGCGACAGCCGGGGCGACCGCAGGAGAAGAGCCATGATCCTCGTTCTGGGGCTTCTGTTCGCCGCCCCTCCCTCCGAAATCCCGCACCGCGTGCGCATCGACCATCCCGCCGGCCCGGTCCACGCCGAGTATCGGCCCCGCCTCGACATTCGCCAAACGCAGCTCGGCGTGGCCGGTCCGGGCGGCCGAAGCTCGACGCTGCGCTGCCGATGGCAGGTCGATCTGATGGTGGATCGCCGGGCCCAGCACGCATCCGGCACGCTGCAGCGCGCGCTGCGGAAGGATGCTATCGCCGCCGGCAGTCGTCCCGGCTGGTGCACCGCCAACCGCGCCGCCATCACAAAGGACATTGCCAGCGCAACCAGGGACATGCGAGGCGCCGTGGAAGCGCTCGCCGGCCAGGATGACCGGGTGCTGCGCGCCGAACTCGACCAGATAGGAACCGGTACCAGTTGATGCGTATCCCGCTACCCCTCGCCGCGCTTGCGGCGCTCGCTTGCCCACTCGCCGCCCAGGCACAGGTGCTGCCCAAGGTTTCAGGCGGCGTCGAACTATCGACGGACGAAAGCCGACGCGGCCTCAGCTGGAGCGAGAACCAGCTAAGCGCTTCGGCCGACGCCGCGGCGGGCATTCTCGGCTTCGATGCTTCGGCGCGGGTGGCGATTGTGCGTGAGTCCAGCCGGCATGCCGGGGCGGACACCGTGTTCGATCTGGAGGCCGGGCGCCGCTTCGGCATCGGCGCGGTCAATCTGCGCGGGTTCGTCACCGGCCATGTCTTCACCGGCGCTGCCCGCAACATGGACTATGTCGAAGTCGGCGCGGACGGCAACTTCTCGTTCGGCCCGCTGCGCCTGAACGGCGGCGCGGTCTATGCGCCGGACCAGGGACCGATCGGCGGCGACAATCTCTATGTGCATGCGGGCGCCGCGGTCGGCATCCCGTCGACGCCGTTCACCGTCTCCGGCGCGGTGGGCCATACGACGGGAAGCACCGACGATGCACGCGCCGCCCGCCTGCGCCCCGCCGGCGACTACACCGATTGGCGGATCGGGGTGGAACATGTCACCGGCCCGCTGACGCTGGGGGTCGATTATGTCGGCACGGACATCGACACACATCGCGCCGTATCCTCGCCCTATGCGGACCTGCGGCACGCGGGCAACCGCGTGCTGGGCCGCGCGCGGCTGTCGTTCTAAAACCCTGTGCACCTCTCGTCCCCCTGCCGCATGCGGGAGGGGGACAAAGAAACCTGCAAAGGTCTTCTAGCGTGCCTCGCCGCCGGGCACCGCGACGTCCGCAACCGCCGTCACCTGGTGGCCGCTGGCGAAGCGCAACGTCAGCGGCACTTTCTCGCCGGCGTGGACGTTCGAGACCACGCCGAACAGCATGACATGCTTCCCGCCCGGGGCGAACTTCACCTGAGTGCCCACCGGCAGATCCAGGCTGGCGATCTGGGTCATCTTGACGATGCCGCCGACATCCTTGGTGCTGTCATGCATTTCGGCGCGGTCCGCGGCGCGCGTGGACACGGACACGAGCGTTTCCGCCTCGCGGCCGCCATGCAGTGTGAAATACGCCGCCCCCGGCTGGCCGGCCACGGCGGGCAAGCGGATCCAGGCGCCGTCCACCTTCACGCCGTCCGCCTGGGGCGAGCACGCCCCCAGCACCAGAACCGTCAAAAGCCCCGCCAGAGTGCGCATTCGCCATCCTCCCTCTTTGATTTGGGAAATCTTGTAGAAACCCTGCCGTCTTGCGGCAAGGCACGACGCACCTATATCCCCCCTCGGACATCTGGACGGCGGTCGCCTCTTCTGGGGCCGGAATCCGGATAACGCTTTTAAACCCTTTTGTTTCGATTGTGGGGGCCAACGAGGACCATGGCTAAAGTTATCGGTATCGACCTGGGCACGACCAACAGCTGCGTCGCCGTGATGGAAGGCGGCAAGCCCAAGGTCATCGAGAATGTCGAAGGCGCACGCACCACGCCGTCGATCGTCGCCTTCGCCAAGGATGGCGAGCGGCTGATCGGCCAGCCGGCCAAGCGCCAGGCGGTGACCAACCCGGACAGCACCATCTTCGCGGTGAAGCGCCTGATCGGCCGCCGCTTCGACGACCCCGTGACCAAGAAGGACACCGAGCTGGTGCCCTACACGATCGCGCGCGGTCCGAACGGCGACGCATGGGTCAAGGCCGGCGGCGAAGAATACAGCCCGTCGCAGATCTCGGCCTTCATCCTGCAGAAGATGAAGGAAACCGCCGAATCCTACCTCGGCGAGAGCGTGACGCAGGCCGTGATCACCGTGCCGGCCTATTTCAACGACGCCCAGCGCCAGGCGACCAAGGACGCCGGCAAGATCGCTGGCCTCGAAGTGCTGCGCATCATCAACGAGCCGACCGCGGCGGCGCTCGCCTATGGCCTCGACAAGGACAACAACAAGACCATCGCGGTCTATGACCTTGGCGGCGGCACCTTCGACATCTCCGTCCTCGAAATCGGCGACGGCGTGTTCGAGGTGAAGGCGACCAACGGCGACACCTTCCTCGGCGGCGAGGACTTCGACTCGACGATCGTCCAGTATCTGGCCGACGAGTTCAAGAAGGTCGAAGGCATCGACCTGACCAAGGACAAGCTGGCGCTGCAGCGCCTGAAGGAAGCGGCAGAGAAGGCGAAGATCGAGCTGAGCTCGGCGCAGACCACCGAGGTCAACCTGCCCTTCATCACCGCCGACCAGAACGGTCCGAAGCATCTGGTGAAGAACATCACCCGCGCCGATCTCGAGCGGCTGGTCGATGACCTGATCAAGCGCACCCTCGAGCCGTGCCGCAAGGCGCTGGCCGATGCTGGCGTCAAGGCCGATGCGATCGACGAGGTCGTGCTCGTCGGCGGCATGACCCGCATGCCCAAGGTCCGCCAGATCGTGAAGGACTTCTTCGGCAAGGAGCCGCACACCGGCGTGAACCCGGACGAAGTCGTCGCGATCGGCGCGGCGATCCAGGCGGGCGTGCTCCAGGGCGACGTCAAGGACGTGCTGCTGCTCGACGTGACCCCGCTGAGCCTCGGCATCGAGACGCTGGGCGGCGTGTTCACCCGCATGATCGATCGCAACACCACGATCCCGACCAAGAAGAGCCAGGTCTATTCGACTGCCGATGACAATCAGCAGGCGGTGACGATCCGCGTCTTCCAGGGCGAGCGCGAGATGGCGGCCGACAACAAGATGCTCGGCCAGTTCGACCTGGTCGGCATCCCGCCGGCACCACGCGGCGTGCCGCAGATCGAAGTCACCTTCGACATCGACGCCAACGGCATCGTCAACGTGTCCGCCAAGGACAAGGGCACCGGCAAGGAACAGCAGATCCGCATCCAGGCCTCGGGCGGCCTTTCGGACGGCGACATCGAGCAGATGGTGCGCGATGCCGAGAAGTTTGCCGAGGAAGACAAGAAGCGTCGTGCCGCGGCGGAAGCCAAGAACAACGCCGAAAGCCTCGTCCACACGACGGAGCGCCAGCTCCAGGAGAATGGCGACAAGGTCGACGCGGCGCTGAAGGGCGAGATCGAGGCGGCGATCGCCGAGACCAAGTCGGCGATCGAGAGCGGCGATGCCGATGCGATGACCGCCAAGGCCCAGAACCTCGCCCAGGTGGCGATGAAGCTCGGCCAGGCGATCTACGAGAAGCAGGCTGCCGAAAACTCCTCGCCGAACGCGGGCGCCGCGGCCGGCAGCGAAGCCGGTGGCGAGGAAGTGGTCGACGCCGAGTTCTCGGAAGTGGACGACAACAAGGCGTAACGAACGCCCCTCCCTCTCCCCGCCGGGGAGAGGGCCGGGGATGGGGGGAGCGGGCATGGTCGATGCGATCCGGCATCGGCTTGGTCTCTCTCCCTGTCCCTTGATGGGGAGAGGGCTTGCTGGATGACCACCGAAGTCGATTATTACGAACTGCTCGAAGTCGAGCGCAGCGCGGACGATGCGACGATCAAGTCGTCCTACCGCAAGCTCGCGATGAAATATCACCCGGACAAGAATGCCGGGTGCAAGGATTCCGAGGCGAAGTTCAAGGCGATCAGCGAAGCCTATGACTGCCTGAAGGATCCCCAGAAGCGCGCGGCGTACGACCGCTTCGGCCATGCCGCGTTCCAGAACGGCGGCGGCGGCCATGCCGGCGGCCAGGGCGATTTCGGCGCGTTCAGCGACATTTTCGAAAGCGTGTTCGGCGAATTCATGGGCGGCGGGCGCGGCGGCGGCCGGCCCCAGCGGCGCGGCGCGGACCTGCGCTACGACATGGAAATCTCGCTCGAGCAGGCGTTCCACGGCCATTCGACCGACATCACCATCGACGTCTCTGGCCCCTGCGACAGCTGCAACGGCTCGGGTGCCACGCCCGGCACCAAGGCCAAGACCTGCACCACCTGCGCCGGCCACGGCAAGGTGCGCGCGCAGCAGGGCTTCTTCATGGTCGAGCGCACCTGCCCCACCTGCCACGGCGCCGGCGAGGTGATCGCCGAGCCCTGCCGCAGCTGCCGCGGCGAGGGCCGGACCGACAAGACCAAGACGCTCAAGATCGAGATTCCGCCCGGCGTCGACGAAGGCACCCGCATCCGCCTGACCGGCGAGGGCGAGGCCGGCGCGCGCGGGGCACCGGCGGGCGATCTCTACATCTTCCTCCATGTGACGCGCCATTCGCTCTACGAGCGCCAGGGCACGACGCTGTACGCCAATGCGCCGATCAGCTTCACCACCGCGGCACTGGGCGGCGAGATCCGCATTCCGGGGCTCGATGGCGAAGAGCATGTGATCAAGATCCACGCCGGCACCCAGTCCGGACGCGAGATGCGCCATCGCGGCGCCGGCATGCCGGTGCTGCAGGGACGCGGCCGCGGCGACCTCGTCGTGCGGCTGGAGGTCGAGACGCCGACCAAGCTGACGGCCAAGCAGCGCGAACTGCTCGAGGAATTCCGCAAGACCGAAACGGGCGAGGAATGCCCGCAGTCGAGCGGCTTCTTCGCCAAGCTGAAGGCGGCGCTCGGTTGAGCTTGGAAGCAGTGGGTCCGTCCTACCAGCCGTCATTCCGGCGAAAGCCGGAATCCATTGGGGTCACCGTCACGGCTCTTGCCGGACCGGAGTGCCGAATGGATCCCGGCTTCCGCCGGGATGACAGCAAAAAGGTTGTCGCATGACGCCCCGCGAACTGCTCGATACCGCCGACGTCCCCGGCGGCGAACCGCTGCGGCTGTTCCGCCGGGGCGACGATCACATGATCGTGCTCGAGCGCAATGAGCTGATGAACAGCCGGATGAGCGGTTCGGAAGAAGCGCTGGCGGTGATGACGCTCGAACGGCTCGGCAAGCGCGAGGCGCGGGTGCTGATCGGCGGATACGGCATGGGCTTCACGCTCCGCGCGGCGCTTGGCGTGCTCGGTGGCAACGCCAGGGTAACGGTGGCCGAACTCGTCCCCAAGATCGTCGACTGGGCGCGCGGGCCGATGGCGGCGCTCACCAACGGGTGCCTCGACGATCCGCGCGTGAAGGTGGTGTTCGACGATGTCGGGCGGGTGATCGCCGACGGGCAGAATGCCTATGACGCGATCCTGCTCGACGTCGACAACGGCCCCGACGGGCTGACCCGGGTGGGCAACGACAGCCTCTATTCGATGCGCGGCCTCGATTTCGCGAGGCAAGCGCTCCGCCCCGGCGGCATCCTCGCGGTGTGGTCGGCAGCGCCCGACCCGGCCTTCGCTCGCAGGATGCGCGACAGCGGGTTCCAGGTCGAGGAAGTCGCCGTCCGCGCCCGCCAGAACGGCAAGGGCCCGCGCCACGTGATCTGGTTCGGCAAGCGCAGGTGATCCCGCTGGACAAGCGCCCGCGCTTCTGACCTAGTTCGTCCCAAGGCCCACCGCGCTTCGGCGCAATGCGAGGCAGGACCATGGGGACGGATCGGACGTTCGGCGGCATGGCCGTGCTGTTGCTTGCCGGCAGCAGCGTTTTTCTCGCACCGCCCGCTACCGGGCAGACCGCGGAGGCAAAGAAGCAGGACGAACTCATCGTTCGCGGTCAGCGCATGCCGGCCGCGGAGGCCCCGCGCTGGGCGACCTGCGAGATCCTCGCGCGCAATCCCTATTTCGCCGCCCTGAACGGCGCCGCTGCCACGAACGGCGTGCTGGGACCGCCGGTGTTCCTGCCCACGCGGCTGCCGCGAAACCCGGACTATGGCGCGCCGCCGCTGGTGCCGCCGGGTGCGCCGCTGCCCAAGCCACCGAAGAGCCGCTTCGGCGCCTCCATCCTCTATTCCGGCCTGCTCGCCTCCGCAGGCTATACCGCCGATGCAGGTGCAGACGGCAGCGCGGAGGCGGCAAGCACCGGCACCGTTGCGCAGAGCCCTGCGTCGGCCGACGATGTCGCGGCCGCCTGTGCCGCGCGCTATCAGCCCAACAGCGGCAGCGCGGAGGTGTCCGGCCGCCCGTCGAGCATCCCCATCGAATTCGCCGGGCCAACCACAAAGACCAATACCGCCGCCTCGCGCATCGCCCATGACGACACGCTGCCGATCGCGCTCCTGCTGTTCGACCAGCGGCGATTTGCCGAATCCCTGATCTGGTTCAAGCGTGCCGCCAACAAGCTTCCTTTGGCCGCCGGGGGCGACGAGGCGGCACTGTATATCGGCAAGCTGCTGTTGATGGGTCCGCCGGCGCTGCGCGATCCGGCCGCAGGCATCCGCTGGCTGGAAAAGGCGGCCACCGCCCGCTTCAGCCCGATCACCGACACGCCGATGTTCAACCCCGGCGTGCCCGAGCTCAACACCGCCTCGGGCGAGGCCTCGGTGATCCTCGGCAACATGTACCGCTCCGGCTATGGCGGCATTGCCAGGGACGCAGCGGAATCCCGCAAATGGTTCGCCCGCGCGTTGGCGGTGGGGCATGTGCCCGCCGCCAAGATGCTCGGCGACCTGTATCGCGATGGGGTCGACGTGCCGCGCGATCCTGCCAAAGCGGCCGCCTATTACCGCGAGGCGGCCAGGCTCGACCTGCCCGCCGCGCAGGTAGCGCTGGCCCGCTTGCTGGAAGCCGGTGACGGCGTGAGGGCCAACCCGGCGGAAGCGCTCGCCTGGTACCGCGCGGCAGCCCGCCACGAAAATCCCGACGCCCTGTATGCGCTGGCCCGCGCGTATGATCTCGGGCAGGGCGTTGCTGCAAATGCCGGGGACGCTCTCGGCCTCTACAAGCGCGCTGCGCTCGCCGGCAGCGCGAGCGCGATGACCGCGCTCGGCACCTATTTCTACGAGGGCAAGCAGGTCGCCCGCGACGCAGGCGCCGCCCGCCGCTGGTTCGAGCAGGGGGCACGGCGCGGCGACGCCGACGGCATGGTCGACCTCGCGGCGATGCAGATCCAGGGGGAGGGCGGCGACCGGGAGGTGGTGCAGGCCTGGCTATGGCTGAAGCGCGCTGCGGCGCTGCGCCATGCGGCGGCACCGAATGCCGCAGCGGCCCTGGAGCGCCGCATGACGCCGGCAGAGCGCGCCGCCGCTACCGCCGCCATCGGGCAGCGCTGAGCCTTCCCCAAGAGTCATCCCGTCTGCGGAACGACGGGGCGGGCTCGTGCATTCCTCGCGCAGCAAGCATGTGTCCAGAAGGAATGCCGTTGATGTCCGATTCGCCCGAAACCACCAGCCTGCTCGTCACCGCCCGCGTCGAAGGGCTCAAGGTGCGTAGCCGCGATGGGGACTCGCTGGGGCAGGTACAGGCCTTCATGGTGGAGAAGGGCAGCGGTCGCACGCTGTACGCCGTCCTCAGCCTCGGCGGCTTCCTGGGCATGGGCAAGAGCTATTACCCCCTGCCTTTCGAACTCGTGTCCTACGACGTGACGGGCGACGATTATGTGGTCACGATCGACCGCCGCGTGCTCGAAGGCGGGCCGAGCTGGGCAAGCAACGCGCCCGAATTCACCCAGGCCTATGCCGATCGCGTCTCGAACTATTACGGCCTTTCCGCTGCCCGCGTGGACCGCGTACCATTGGATTGAGGCGAACCCGCCGGCGCTGCGGCCGGGGCGCGGGCGCCCCGCCGCAGACCCCGCGCCATCGCCTCGACACCCACCCATCGTACCGCACGTTTCGCGAAGGCGATACTGGCGTCGAAGCCGCCCAAGGCCGTCAGCAGCAACCGGTTGGCGAGCCTGGGGCGTAGCAGCAACAGGTCGACACAAGCGATGCCGCCGCTGGCCATCTGGCGCTTGTGCTGCCCCTCGCCCTCGGTGAAGTCGAACCAGCTGAAACGATCCTCGAAAAGGTCACGCAGCGCCTCCAGCTGCAGCACGGCGCCGGGCGACAGCGCCGCCGCGTCGGGATCATGGCCGACATGGCTGTAGAGCAGCGTATCGCCAACCGCCGTGCAGCAGAGATAGGCAATCGGCCGCGCCCGCAGATAGAGCAGCCACGCACGCACCGCATCGCATGCTGCGCGTTGCTGCAACATCGCGAGATCCTCTGGCAGGCCTGCCCCCAGTAGGCGCTCCTGATAGGTGCGTGCCGACAGCGCCCGCGCGACCGGATGGAAGGCGGCCAGTTCGTCGGGCGACCGAAAACGCCGTATGTCGAGCGCCCCGCCGGACGCCGCCGCGAGCCGCTTGGCCTTTCGCTTCAACCCCTGGCGCGTGTTGCCGGAAAGCCCGCTGAACCAGTGATCGAAGCCGGCGGAAAGGTCCACGAAGCTGCGCGTGTAGCGCTGCCGAACCAGGGCCAGCATGCCCTCGCTCCGCATCGCGGCGATCTGGGCTTCGGGCAGCGAGGTGAGCAGATATCCCTGCGCGTCTGCCGGCAGACGCGGGAGGGCGGCAGGCTGCCCCTCGCGTGCCTCGCGCAACGTGAGCGCCACTCGCACCAGCCGGGGCCGCAGCGTGAGCAGCGTGCGCGCGCCGATCATGAAGCGCAGCGGCACCGGGACGACGGCGCTCACCCCGCCCGCTCCTCGATCAGATTGGACCAGAGCTGCTCGGCCTGGCGCAGGCTGGTCCGCAGATAGCTGGAGACGAGCGGCGCATCCGTCTGGTGGAGCGGCAGCAGTGGGCGATCGGCGAAATGTGCGGTGGGCAGCACCGCGCGCCGCGCCGCCAGCATCCGGCACAGTGCTTCGAAGCGGCGGACATGCACCCCATTGGGCCGGGTGCCGGCACGGTTGGCGAGTTCGAAGCCATGGCTCACGATCGTCACCGCCGCATGGCGCGCCCGCACGGCATGATCGAGCGCCGCCTGCATCTCGCGCACCGACAGCGCACATATCTGAAAATGGCGCAGTCGCGCGCCGGCGTCGATCAACGTCACCGGCACTTCGATCATGCCCTGGTGCAGCACCGGCGCGATGTGGCGGGGGGCGAGCCCGATCGCACTCGGCCAGGGATGTTCGGAGCCGTCATGGCTGGAATCATAGACAAAGCCCTGCGCGGCAAGCGCCGTCAGCGTCGCATCATTGGCGGCATAGCTGCCGGCGCGAAACGCGATCGGCGCGGGTGCGCCCGCCTGCATCAGCAGCGTCCGGGCCTGGGCGATCAGGCGTGCCTGTTCCGCCGGGCCATAATCGATCAGCTCGAACCGGCCCGGCAGCCGGGTGCGATCGCGCGCGCAGGCGCCAGTCCAGTTGGGGTGCAAGTGCAGCTGCACTTCCTGCCCCGCCGCCCGGATCGCCTGAATCACGGCGGTGATCGGGGCGAGCCCGTGCACCAGCGCCGGCATCGGATCGACAAAGAAACAGGCCTTCAGGCCGTGCGCCGCCAGCCGCTCGAGCTGCCAGCCGACGCCCACGCCTGCCGGTTCGAAGGACCGCGCGACCATTTCCGCCGGATCGAGACCGGCGACGTGGTGGCGCCACATCAGCTCGGTATCGATCGTCAGGAACACAAGGGGCATGCCGGGTCTCGCTCGCGCCCCGCCCGGGGCCGGTCGAGATCCGGCCTAGCCCAGCCATCATGAAGAATTCACGAAAGCCTCAAGGCTTGATCCCGAACCGGGCATAGTCGCCATCGACCCGCGGCCAGATCATCCGCGCCGCCGCCAGATCCTCCGCCGCCGCCTTGTCGCCGGTCTTGCCGCGGATCACCCCGCGCAGGAACAGGCTGGAGCTCTGCAGCGGTGCGACGTCCAGCGCGGCGTTGAGATCGGCGAGGGCATCGTCCATCCGCCCCATGCGGAAATAGACCATGGCGCGGCTATCGAGGATCGAGGCAGGCTGTTCGGCCAGCTCGATCGCCTTGGTGCAATCCTTCAGCGCACCGTCCAGGCCGATATTCCCCGTCCCCTTGATCCAGCAGCGGCTGTTCAGCAGCATCGCATTGCCCGGTGCCTTGGCGATCACCGGATCGAGCACCGCCACCGCATCGGCGGCATGGCCCGAATCACCCAGCAGCTGCGCCTGCAGCGCGACGAACCCGTTCCGTTCGCTGCCGCCGCGGGCGACCCGCTCGGCCGCCATCTGCACGGCAGCGTCCGGCTGGCCGGCATTGGCGGTGTAGGTCGCGAGCAGGCTTGCAACGCCGCTATCGCCCGGATCGAGCGTCTTCGCCGCCTGCGCGTCGGCAAGCGCCCCCTTGTCGTCGCCCATTGCCGACTTGATGCCCGCGCGCTGGCTGTACAGCGCCACGCTCGGCTGGATGCCGATGGCGTGATCGAGATCGGCCAGCGCGGCCTTCCACTCCCAGATGCCGGCGTGGAAATTGGCGCGGCTGCTCCAGGGCTCGACCTCCTTGGGATTGGCCGCGATCGCCGCGGCATAGACGTCCAGCAGCGGCTTGAGCGCACCGCTGCGCTTGGCCTCCATCACCGTCTTCCAGCGCGGTGCGGTATTCTCCGGCGCCAGCGCGGTGAGCAACCGCGTCTTGGCGAGTGCGACCTGCGCCTTGGTCTCGGCAACCTTGGCGGGCGCCACCTCCGCCAGATCGGGGCTGCTGCGATCCTCGATCCGCAGTTCGCCCTCGCCCAGCGTCACCTTGCGCGACAGGGCACGGCCCGCCAGCGTCGCGGGGAGGGTCTGGTCGCCATCGAAGGTGAAGCCCTTGCCGGCCGGCAATCGGATCCGCCAGCGCGCCACGGCGCTGCCATTCTCGTTCACCGCCACGGGGATGTCCTGCCATTCGGGGCGGGCCCGATCCGGCTCGAACGAAAGGCTGCTGATCGTCTTGTCGAGCACCGCGCGCAGCCGGCCGTCCTCCCGATGCCACGGCGAGCCCGCGATGCCGCGGATGCGGATCGTCGCGCTGGCGGACTCGGCATCATAGGCGATGCTGCGATCGGCGATCAGCGAATCGCTGAGGAAGCCGCTGGCGAAGCTGGTCGCCATCTGGTCGAGCTGTTCCTTGGTCGCCTGGCCCGATCCGGCGTGGATCGCTTCGGCCAGCGGGCCGCGCACCAGCAGCTGGATCGTGAACGGCGTCGGCAGGTCGAGGCCGGCGCGCTGGTCCATGTCGATATCCGCTTCGAAGGTCGGCCGCCCGGGCGCACGCACCGGCAGCGCCATCAGCGCGGCGCCGTCCGGCCGTACCGGCAGCACGTTGCGGAACGGCGGCACATCGCCAAGATCGGCAATCCGCGCACCGCTGCTGGTGCCGTCCAGCCACAGGCTCTGGCCGTCGATCGTCGCATGGACCAGCACATGGTTGAACGCGCCCGGCGCCGGCAGGCGCGCAGGCACCACGTCGCCCGCCTCGGTGTTGGCGAGCACCGGCTCCGCCTGGATGTCCAGCGCCCGCAGCAGCGCCAGCAGCAGCAACGTCTTGGCCTTGCAGTCGCCATAGCGGCGCGACCAGGTCTCGGCTGGCGCCTGCGGCGTGTAGCTGCCGCCGTCCATCCCGACGAACAGATAGCGGACATCGTCCTGCACGAGCCGCAACGCAAGCGCCGCGCGAGTGCGTGCATCGGGCGATTTGTCGCGTATCTTCGCCACTTCGGCGGCGAGCGGGCTGCCGGCTGCGATCAGCCCCTCGGTGCGATAGAGCGGCGCCATCACCTTCGATACGGCCTGCCAGTCGGCATAGCTCGATGCCTCGATCAGCGTCATCGGCTTGAACCGCGGCGGTGCGTCGGCGGGAATTTCGGGCTGCTTTGCCAGCGGCATGGCAATGTCGATCAGCTGGTCATCGCCCTCGGTCACCGGCTTGGCCGCATTGCCCGCCATGTGCACCTTCCAGCCGAGCTTGCTGCTTTTCGGCCAGGAAAGGCGGGCGCGGGCGAACTGGGCGCGCATCGGATCGGCGAATAGCGGCAGGAACGCCTGGGCATTGCCCTGCAGCGCCGCATCCTTGTGCGTCGTCGAATAGCTGAGCCGCAGCACGTCGCCGACGCGCAGACCCTCGACCGCCAGGCTGGCGGTGAGTGTGCCGTTGATCTGCCACTGCTCCAGCTGCTGCTCGCGGCGCAGCACCTGAAAGCGTTGACCGGCGGCGACCAGGTCGATCCGCTCGCCGCCGCGGATGATCTCGACCCGGTGGATAATGAGGTCGCCAGCGTCCGGCTGCCAGGGCAGCGTGACCGTGCCGACATTGCTCAGCATCTGTGCCGAGACGACGCGCTGCGCCTGGTCGAAATAGGTCCATACCTGCCCGTCGGCGATCCGTGCCTGCTCGTCGAACAGCACGATCATCGGATCGCTTTCCGCCGTGCGCTTGGGATCGGGCGCCGGCGCCGCCTTCACCCAGCCCGGCGCCGCCTGATAGAGCGGCTTGTCCCCCGCATGCGCCACTCCGGCCGTGGACAACAGCACGGCCACCAACAGCTTACGCCCCCGCATTCTTCCCAATCCCCCAGATATCCGTGGGGAAGAATGTACCGGTTCGGACTCGCCGCTCAACCCTTTCCTTCAAGCGACGCCGGCCGTCAGGATTTGATCCCCCAGCGGGCGTAGCGCGCGTCGACCTGCGGATCGAGCAGCCGTGCATCCGCCAGGTCGGTCGCGGCTTCCTTCGCCCTGCCCTGCCGCGCAGCCACCACGCCGCGCAGGAACAGCGTGCCCGACGCATTGGGGCGCTGCTCCAGCGCCGCATTCAGATCGGCCATTGCCTCGTCGAGCCGGCCCTGGCGGAAATAGACCATCGCCCGGCTGTCCAGCGCCATCGCGGCGTTCTGGTCGCTCAGCTCGATCGCACGGGTGCAATCCTTCAGCGCGCCGTCAAGCTGCAGGTTGAGCGTGCCCTTCAGCCAGCAGCGGTTGTTGAGCAGTCGCCCGTTGCCCGGCTTCTCGCCGATCGCCCGATCGATGGCGGCGAGCGCCGCCGCGCCGTCACCAGCGCGCGCCAGAACGGTCGCCTTGGCGGAGAGCAGCTCGGAGAGGTTTTCGCCCTCCTCTGCGATCTTGGGATCGAGCAACGCCAACGCCGCGTCCTGCTGCCCATCCTCGGCCAGCAGCAGGGTGAGGCGGCCAAGCACCTCGATATTGCCCGGGACCAGCGACTGTGCCGCCCGCAGGTCCTCGATCGCCCCGGCGCGATCGCCCAGCGCCTCGCGCACTGCAGCGCGCTGCGCCAGCGTCTCCGGCTTGGCCGCGATGGCGATCGCCTTGTCGTAGTCGGCCAGTGCCGGCCGCCGCTCGAAGATCATGTTCTCGAACCGCGCCCGCACCACGTAGCGATCCGCCTCGTCCGGACGTTCACCGATATAGGTGGCGTATCGGGCAAGCACCTCGTCATAGCGATGCGCGCGCTTTGCCGCCTCCACGCCGTGCCAGGGAGAAGGGTAGCGTGGCGCGGTGCGCACGCTGATCCGGCGGTTGCGGAAGTCGGCGATCGCCGCACGCGCGGCGGGCAGGTCGGCGGGTGCGATTTCGCCGCCGGCCTGTGCCTGCTCGGTCTCCAGCGTCAGCGCCTCGCCGGCCAGCACCGCCTTCGCGGTGAGGCGCCGCCCGCCCGGCAGCGCCAGATCGAAGGCATTGCCGCCATCCAGCATCAGGTCCCGGCCGCCGTCGGGGAGGCGGAAGCGCAGCGTGGTGCGGGTCCGTCCGGGTTCACCGGTTGCGACCGGCACGTCTTTCCAGATCGCGCGCGAGCGATCGGGCAACTCCGGCACGCGGCCGATCGGCAGCTGGGTGCGGTAGCGAAGATCGCCATAGCCCCAGCGCTGGGTGCCGATGCCGCGCAGCTTCACCGTGGCGGTGCCGACCGCATCGTCGAAGCGGACCGTCGCATCGGTTACCAGCACGTCGCTCGCCGCGCCGGGCATGAAGCCCTGCAGGAAGCGCCGCTGTTCGGCTTTCGGCGCGGCCCCGAGCAGCGCGCGCAGCGACACTGCAACGCTGCCGCGCAGCGTCACTTCGGCATCGATCGGCGCAGGGATGTTGATCCCGCCGCGCAGGTCCATGTCGAACGCGGCGATGCTGTTCGGCCGTACCGGCGCGCGGTTCGGCACCTCGAGCAGCCCGGTTCCCGCGGTGCGCAGCGGCAGCACCCAGTCAAAGGGCAGCACGTCGTCCAGATCCTCCAGCCGCGTGCCGGTGCCGGTGCCATCCAGCCACAGCGTTTCCGTGCCCAGATGTGCCAGGACGAAGATGTGATTGAACGCCGCCGCCGAGGGCAATCGCGCGGACACCAGGTCCCCCGCCCCCAGATTGGCCAGTGCGGGCTCCGCGTCGACGTCGAGCGCGTGGAGGAGCGCGAGCAGCAGCAGCGTCTTCGCCTTGCAGTCGCCATAGCCGAGCAGGAAGGTCTGTGCCGGCGCCTGCGGCACGAGATTGCCGTTCTCCATCCCGCGATAGAGATAGCGCACCTTGCCCTGCACCAGGGCGAGAGCCGCGGCCACGCGTCGCCGGGGATCCTTCTCCGCGGCGGCGATCTTCGCGACTTCGGCCGCGAGCGGGCTGCCGGGTGCGATCAGTCCATCGGTGCGGTATAGTGGCGCGAAAACCCGAGAGACGCTTTGCCAGTCCGCGAAGGTCGACGCTTCGGCGAAAGCGGGTCGGGCGAAGCGGCCGGGCGCACCGGGCGCGGCATCGGGCTGGCGTGGCAGCGGCTGGGTGAACACGATCTCATGCCAGCCGCCCACGTCGCTCTGCGCCGGCGTCGCGCCGACGGGATAGGCCCGCCACTGCACCTTGGCGCTGCTCGGCCAGAGAAAGCGCGTGCGGGCAAAGCCGATCTTGAGCGGCTGCGAGACGATCGGGCCGCCGGCACTGCTGTTGCCCGCCAGCGCCGGATCCTTGGTGGTCACCGAATAGCGTACGTCGAGCACGTCACCCGGTCGCAGCCCCTCCACCGCCAGCGTCGCGGTAAGCCGGCCATCGATCATCATCCGCTCCAGCCCGGCCTCGCGCTGGAGGACGGTGAAGCTGTGGCCCTTCAGCGCGTCGATCCGCTGGCCATCGCGCAGGATGTCGACGCCGTGGACGATGAGGTCGCCATGCGCGGGCTGCCAGTCGATCTTGATCGTGCCGGCCTGCGACACCGCCTGGATCGTCGCCAGCCGGGTAGCGCGCTCGACATAGGTCCAGCTGCCGCCATCGCCGAGCCGGGACTGGACGTCGCCGATCAGCAGCAGCGGCGAGTCGTCGGTGAGCGTGCGCGTGTCCGGCGCGGGCGCCAGCTTCACCCAATCGGGCACCGGCTGGACAAGCGGCTTGTCGCCGGCATGGGCGATCCCGCTGGTGGAAAGCAACACCACCAGCAACGCGGTACGCGACATCGTCATCCCCCGGATCAATCACCACGGACGCGGTGATTCATGTATCGATCAGCGTCTGACATGCGGCGGCCAAAGACGAAAGTGGGCACCTCTAAATTAATCTTGTGTTCACGCGCGTGCGATCAACTTGTATGAACAGCTACCGGGGGGACGGTATGATGACGAAAGCAGTCCTGGGCTGGTTGGCGTTCGCGATGGCAACGCCATGTCTCGCGCAGACCACCCCGCCGCCGGAGGAAAAGAGCCAGATCGTCGTAGAAGGCAAGGCGCCCGCCATCCAAGACCTGCCCATACGGGTCAATCCGAATCCGAACCAACCGGACCGCGTCGAGAGCGCCAGCGGCATTTCGGAAGCGCGGCGGTTCGTGCGCTGCATGCGCGAGATAAACCCCAAGCTCCTGCGCCAGACCATCGACCGGGCCGCCAACGACATCCGAGCGAGATGGTCGCTCGATCGCCTGATCCGGCAGGGCGCCGCCTGCCACGGCTCGATGTTCCACGAACCCCAGCCGGCGTCGCCCTATTATGGCGACTGCAATCCGATCGCGGGCACGAAACTGTGCCGCAGCGTGTTCGACCGTGGGGTACTCTTTGAATACGCGCTGGCCAGATTTGCAGCGGACCTGCAGCTCACGCGCGACGATCTCCGGCAGGAGCAGGTCCGTCTGCGCTTCCTCAAGCGAGAGCTGCCAAAGGTTCGGATGCGTACCCCCGACGACCAGCGCTATTTCGACGTAGTTTCCTGCGTCGTGCAATTGCGCCCACAAGAATCCCTGGAGCTGGTTCGCCTGCCGGAAGGCTCGCCGAAGGAAGGCCGTCTGGAGGCACTGCTGATCGCATCCGCCCCGAACTGCTTCGGCAACGCCAAGAAGGTCACCGTCGATCCGAACCAGTTCAAGCTCTACATCGCCGAGGCGGTCTACAACTGGGCGGTCGCCTTTCGCGCCGTCGACAGCCTGGTGCCGGATCGCTCCTGACCCGGCGCGCCCCTACCGTGAGTGGTAGAAGTCGTAGACCTGCTGCGCCACGCCCGCCGAGACGCCGGGTGCCTTCTGCAGGTCCTCCAGGCTGGCGTTGCGCACCGCCCGCGCCGTGCCGAAGTGCATCAGCAGCGCCTTTTTCCGCGCCGGGCCGATTCCGGGCACCTCGTCCAGCGGGCTGGCACCGATCGCCTTGGCGCGCTTGTCGCGGTGCGCGCCGATGACGAAGCGGTGGACCTCGTCGCGCAGCCGCTGGAGGTAGAAGAGCAAGGGCGCGTTGACCGGGAGCATCCGCTCGCTGCCGTCCATCAGGTGGAACACTTCGCGCCCGTCACGGCCATGATGCGGCCCCTTGGCAACGCCGACCATGCAGACATCCTCGATGCCCATCTCCTCGAGCACCGCGCGTGCGGCGTTGAGCTGGCCCTTGCCGCCGTCGAGCAGCACCAGGTCCGGCCAGTCGCCCTGGCTGCGATCGGGATCCTCGTCCTGCGCGCGGGCGAAGCGGCGGCTGAGTACCTCGCGCATCATCCCGTAATCGTCGCCGGCGATCGTCTCGGGGCGCTTGATGTTGAACTTGCGATACTGGCTCTTGCGGAAGCCCTCGGGCCCCGCGACGATCATCGCGCCGACCGCGTTGGTGCCCTGGATATGGCTGTTGTCGTAGACCTCGATGCGGTTGGGCGGCTCGGGCAGGTCGAACAGGTCGGCCATTTCGCGGAGCAGCTTGGCCTGGGTCGTGCTCTCGGCGAGGCGGCGGTCGAGCGCTTCCTCGGCGTTGCGCTTGGCCTGGTCGAGCAGCCGGCGGCGGGTGCCGCGCTGGGGGACCGAGAGCGCCACCTTGTGCCCGGCGCGCTCGCTCATCGCCTCGGCGAGCAGTTCGGCCTCGGGCAGCTCGCGATCGACGAACACGTTCCGCGCGGGCGGCACTTCCTCGTAGAACTGCATCAGGAAGGCGGCGAGCACCTCGTCCTCGGGCACATCCTGGGTGTGGCTCGGGAAGAAGCTGCGATGGCCCCAATTCTGGCCGCCGCGGATGAAGAAGGCCTCGATGCCGATCACGCCCGACTTGCACGCCTGCGCGAAGATGTCGGCATCGCCGACGCCTTCGGCATTGATCGCCTGGCTGCCCTGGATGAAGGTGAGTGCCTTCAGCCGGTCGCGCAGGATCGCGGCCAGCTCGAAATCGAGATTCTCGGCGGCCGCCTGCATCTGCTCGCCCAACTTGGCCTGGACCTTGGTCGACTTGCCCTGGAGGAAGTCCCGCGCGTCGCTGACCAGCTCGGCATAGCCCTCCTTGTCGATACGCCCAACGCAGGGCGCCGAGCAGCGGCGGATCTGGTAGAGCAGGCACGGCCGGTCGCGGCTGGCGAAGAAGCCATCGGTGCAGCTGCGCAGCAGGAACAGCTTCTGCAGCGCATTGAGCGTCTTGCGCACTTGGCCCGCGCCAGCGAACGGCCCGAAATAATCGCCCTTGGCGCGCCGCGCACCGCGATGCAGCTGGACGCGGGCGAAGTCGTGATCCTGGCGCAGCAGGATGAACGGGAACGACTTGTCGTCACGCAGCAGCACATTGTAGGGCGGCCGATAGCGCTTGATCAGCTGCGCCTCGAGCAGCAGCGCCTCGGCCTCGTTGTTGGTCGTGACGATCGTCATCGACCGGGTCTGCGCGACCATGCGCTGAAGGCGCTTCGAGAGCCGATTGACCTGGGTGTAGTTGGTCACCCGGTTCTTCAGCGCGCGCGCCTTGCCGACATAGAGCACGTCGCCGCGAGCGTCCTGCATGCGATAGACGCCGGGGCGGATCGGCAGCGTCTGCAATACGTTGCGGATCGCGGCGACGCCGGCCTCCAGGTCGGGCGTCTCGGCGCCGCGGACCGCGTAGGTGGCCTTTTCCTCGTTGAACCGCTCGGGGGAATTAGGGTCGTTCATTGCCGCCGATGTAGGGGGGCAAGCGTCGGGATGCCACCCAATCTCAGGCGCGCCGACGCCGCGGAAAACATCGTCATCCCGGCGGAAGCCGGGATCCATTCGCACGGAGCTGGCGGTTCTTCCCCCGAGCGTCCACGGCAATGGATCCCGGCTTTCGCCGGGATGACGGAATGATAGCGCCGGACGCGATGGCTCCGCCCCAGGCGGAGAGGAGATGCCGCGTGCGCCCTACTGCGCCCCTGCCTCGTTCTCGAGCTGATCCACCTGTGCCTCGATCCGGCGCATCGTCTCGTCCGCGCGGACCTCCACGTCCGTGGTGCGCGCATGATCGCTGGCCGCGTGGCGCACTGCCACCACCGCCACAAACGCAGCGAGCGCCAGTGCCACCAGGGCACCGGCGCTCAGCCAGCGATAGGATTTTTGTTCCGCCATCACCGCCCCATAGCATGGGCGGCGCGGCAGGCCAGCTCAGTTGAGCCGGCCCAGCCCGGCGATGGTCTTGTCGACCAGCGCCTTGTCGGCTTCGGCACCGTGCTTCTCCGCGATCACCGCCGCAGCGGCGCTCGTGGCGGCATCGGCGGCCTTGGCGCGGATCGCCTGAATCGCGGTGCGCTCGGCAGCCGCGATCTTGTCCTCCGCCATCCGGGTCCGACGGGCGATCAGCTCGGCCGCATCGGCTTCCGCCTTTGCCTGCATCGCAGCCGCTTCGGCCTGGGCGTTGGCGACGACCGCCTTGGCATCCGCATCGGCGGACGCGGTGCGGGCCTTCGCCTCGGCGAGCATCGCCTCGGCTTCGCTCCGCAGCTTCGACGCTTCGTCGAGCTGGGTACGGATCTTGGAAATCTGCTTGTCGAGCATGGCGCCGATCATGCCCGGCACCTTGTTGACCAGGATGATCAGGACCACCGCCAGCATCGACAGTGCCACGAAACCGGGCGCAGTGATGCCGAACACCGCCGGCTCATGATGGAGTTCCACGGTACCGACCTCGGCGTTGAGGGAATGAGCTTGTTCAGCCATGGGCGAGCGCCGCCTTTACCTTCTGTTCGACGCTGGCGCGGTCGACCGCGACACCCGACACGCGGGCAACGATCGCCTCGACGGCCTCGACGGTCGCCGCCTCGATCTCGCCGATCGCTGCCTGCTCGCGCTCGGCGATGCTGCGGGTCGCGTCCGCGAGCCGTGCTTCATCGGCCGCGGTGGCAGCCTTGAGCTTGACTTCGGCGGCGGTCGCCGCCTGCGCCTTGGCGCCGGCGGTCACCCGCAGCGCCTCGGCACGGGCAGCTTCCAGCCCCGCCTGATAGGCCTCGTCCGCAGCCTTGGCGGCGTCGCGCGCCGCCTCGGCTGCCGCGAGGTCGCCGGAGATGCGGGCGGCGCGATCTTCCATCGTCCGCTCGATCTTCGGCACCATCGCCTTGCCGATCCCGAAGTAGATCAGGGCAAATACGATCGCGAGCCAGAAGACCTGCGAAGCGTAGATCTCCGAAATCTGATCTAACTGGGGCATCGGCCGAGGCCTCCGTTCTGCTTACTTGACGACGAAGAGGATCAGGATCGCGACGACGAACGCGATCAGGCCCAGCAGTTCCGACGCGGCGAAACCGATGAACAGGCGGCCCTGCTGGCCGTCTGCCGCACCCGGGTTGCGCAGCGCGCCTTCGAGGAACGAGCCGAACACGTTGCCCACGCCGAGCGCGGCGAGGCCGATACCGATCGCAGCCAGGCCGGCACCGATGTACATTGCACCCAGATCAGTCATTTCTAGCTCCCTAGATAATTCGGTAAAAACAATAATTCGAAACGGATCGACTTAGTGCAGGTGCACCGCGTCGTGGAGATACAGCGAGGTCAGCAGCGCGAACACATAGGCCTGGATCGCGCAGACCAGCAGCTCGAGCGCGCTGACGCCGACGATCATCGCGAAGCTCAGCACGCCGACCACGCCGCCTAGCGGCGTACCGCTGGCGAAGCCCTGGACGACAAAGCTGCCGAACACCTCGAGCAGGATGTGCCCGGCGGTCATCGCGACGAACAGTCGCAGACCCAGCGAGAACGGACGCACCAGGAACGAGATCAGCTCGACGGGCACGATCACCGGCATCAGCCACACCGGCGCGCCGTGCGGCACGAACAGCGAGAAGAACTTGAAGCCGTGCTTGATCAGGCCGACCGCGAGGACGATGCCGAACGAGAAGAACGCCAGCACCGCGGTGACGGTGATGTGGCTGGTGACCGCGAAGGTGTGCAGCCCCGGCAGCACCGCCAGCGGCAGCACGCCGACCAGATTGGCGAACAGGATGAAGAAGAACAGCGAGAAGATGTACGGCGCGAACTTCTTGCCGCCCTTGCCGATGTTCACGCTCACCATCGAGTCGATGAACCCGACCGCGCCTTCCACCATCAGCTGCCACTTGCCCGGGATCAGCTTGCGCTGCAGGCCGCCCACCATGAAGATGAACAGCAGCGCGGCGACCACGAACATGAACAGCGCCGAGTTGGTGAAGGAGATGTCATAGCCGAACAGGTCGATATGCCGGCCCAGTACGGGCTCGACCTTGAACTGCTCCATCGGATCGATTTTGCCGGCGCTCACTCTGCGCGCTCCTTCGAAATCTTGTAGATGTTGCGAAACGCCACGATCACGCTGAGCACCAGCAGGATCAAAAGCCCCCAGGGGCTCGTTCCCAGCCAGCGATCCAGCGCGAAACCGATCACCCCGCCGCCCAGCGGTGCGCCGATCAGTTCGGCGAGCACCCGCGAGCCCTGCTTATAGCCCTTTTCGGGCTTGCGCACCGGCGTCTGACCCTCGCGCACCGCCGCCTTCGCATCGGCGATGCGACGGTCGAGGTCGGAACGGATAGGGTCGTCAGACAAAGCGAGCACGGCGATCCAGATATGAAAAAGCCGCCGCGCAGCGGGCGGGCGACATACAGCACCGCAAGCCGATGGCCGCGATGTACGGGCGCTTTAGGAAGACCAATCGACCGAGTCAACCGTTGCGGCATGTCGCGCTTCATCACCGATTCATGCGGCAGCATCGCCTTCGCACCCGCGGAAATCCGCGACTTACAGTCATTGCGATGCAGCGCAAGATGGCGGCAGAGCAGGCGCGGAGCGTACATTGCCGAGAGCCTTCCGTATCTGCATAGTTGCGGGAATGTCCGCCGATCCGCCCGATAATAGCGGTCACCGCGCACGCCTACGCCAGCGTCTGCTGGAGGGGGACCCCGATGCGTTGCTCGACCACGAACTGATCGAGTATCTGCTGGCGCTCACCATTCCGCGGAAGGACACCAAGCCGCTCGCCAAGACCCTGCTGAAGGAGTTTGATGGACTGGCCGGCCTGCTGGCGGCCGATCCGGAGGCAATACAGCGGATCGAGGGGATTAAGGACACCCAGGTCGCGGCGCTGAAAATCGTCTATGTGTCAGTCCTGCGGCTGCTGCAGGGGCGGGTGCGCGAGAAGCCGGTGCTCGCCAACTGGCAGGCGCTGCTCGACTACCTGCGCGCGGACATGGCCCCGCATGTGATCGAGCGAGTACGCGTGCTCCATCTCAACAGCCGCAACCTGCTGATCCGCGACGAACTGATGAACGAGGGCTCGATCGACGAGGCGCCGATCTATGCACGGCAGGTGATCGCCCGCGCGCTGCATTTGGGCTCGGCGGCGCTGATCCTGGTCCACAACCACCCGTCCGGGGACCCAAGCCCCAGCCGCGCCGACATCGACGTGACGCGCAAGATCATCGAGGCCGGCAAGCCGCTTGGCATCGGCGTGCACGACCACATCATCATCGGCAGCGAGGGCCATACCAGCCTGCGCGCGAAAGGGCTGATGTAGCGGCGCCGGGACACGCTACCGCAACTGCACTTCACTCCCCCGCGAGG
Source organism: Sphingomonas sp. R1 (assembly GCF_025960285.1). Classification (GTDB taxonomy): domain Bacteria; phylum Pseudomonadota; class Alphaproteobacteria; order Sphingomonadales; family Sphingomonadaceae; genus Sphingomonas. The sequence continues at coordinate 1,898,555 of NZ_CP110111.1, forward strand.
CGGAGGAAACGTCCGAAGCTTATTTCTTCCGCTTGAAGTCCACCGAGACGACGTTCGAGCCGTCCTCGACCGGCTTGGCCACGGGGCCCTCGCCGTCATTCTCGGCGTCGTCATGCTCGTGCGGCTCGGGGCCTTCGGGGCCTTCGCTCGCCTGGAAGCGCAGCTCGAAGTTCACCGCCGGGTCGTGGAAGCCGGTGATCGCCGCGAACGGAATCGTCAGGATCGACGGGATCTGGTTGAAGCTGAGCCCCACCGAGAATTTCCGATCGTCCACCGTCAAGTCCCAGAAACGGTGCTGGAGGACGATGGTCATCTCGTCCGGGAACCGCTCCATCAGCCGCTGCGGGATGTCGACCCCGGGCGCCTGCGTCTTGAAGGTGATGTAGAAATGATGCGCCCCCGGCAGGCCGCCGGTCTGCGCCACCGATCCGAGCACACGGCCCACCACGGCGCGCAGGGCTTCCTGCACGATTTCGTCATACGGAATCAAACTATCGGGCACGTTGCCGGTCATGCCCCTTGGGTAGCGGCTGAAAAGTTGGGGTCAAGATTGCATGCGTCGTCATCGGCGTTATGTGCACGGCCATGCGCACCGCGACCATCAGCCGCAAGACGAGCGAAACCTCGATCGACGTGACCGTCAACCTCGACGGCACCGGCATCTACACCATCCACACGGGCATCGGATTCTTCGATCACATGCTCGAGCAGCTGAGCCGTCACTCGCTGATAGACATGGACGTGAAGACCGTGGGCGACCTCCATATCGACCAGCACCACACGGTGGAGGATACCGGGCTTGCGATCGGCGAGGCGATTGCGAAGGCGCTGGGCGACAAGAAGGGCATCCGCCGCTACGCCGACGCGCTGTCGCCGATGGACGAGACGCTGACCCGCGTCGCGATCGACATTTCCGGCCGCCCCTATCTCGTGTGGAAGACCGAGTTCAGCCAGAAGAAGCTCGGCGAGATGGACACCGAGATGTTCGAGCACTGGTTCCACAGCTTCGCCCAGACTGCGGGGCTGACGCTGCACGTCGAGACGCTCTACGGCAGCAACAACCACCATATCGCCGAAGCCGCCTTCAAGGGCCTGGCCCGCGCGCTGCGCGAGGCGGTGGAGATCGATCCGCGCAAGGCGGACGCCATCCCGTCGACCAAGGGAGTGCTGTGATGATCCTCGTGCTGCTGACCTACAAGGTAGACATTTCCGAGATCGACGTGCTGCGCCCCGCGCATGTCGACTGGCTCAAGCAGGGCGTTGCCGATGGCCGCCTGCTCGTCGCGGGCCGCAAGGTGCCGGTGACCGGCGGCTTCTTCATGGCGCAGGGATCGCTGGACGAGGTGAAGGCCTGGGCTGCGGGCGATCCCTTCGCCATCGCCGGTGCGGCCGATTATGACTTCATCGAAGTCGCCCCGAGCATCCTCGCACCGGGGCTGGAAGCGCTCGGCCAGTGACCGTCGCGCTGATCGATTACGGCGCGGGCAACCTCCATTCGGTGCACAATGCGCTGAAGGCGGCGGGCGCTGCCGACATCGCGGTGACGGCGGACCCCGCAGTCGTGCTGACCGCCGACCGCGTGGTGCTCCCCGGCGTCGGCGCGTTCGGCGCCTGCGCCGCCGGCCTGCGCGCGCTGCCCGGCATGATCGAGGCGCTGGAAACCCGCGTGCTGCGCGACGCGGTGCCGTTCCTCGGCGTGTGCGTCGGCATGCAGCTGCTCGCGACCACCGGCGAGGAGCTGGGCAGCCATGCCGGGCTCGGCTGGATTCCCGGCACCGTCCGCCAGTTGCCCGCGAGCCCCGAGCTGCGCGTGCCGCACATGGGCTGGAACGATGTGGTCCCCACCGTCGACCATCCGCTGATCGAGCGTGGCGAGGCCTATTTCCTCCACAGCTTCGCCTTTGACGGCGACGCGGTGCTCGCCACCACCGAACATGGCGGCCCGGTGACCGCCGCGATCGGCCGCGACAATATCGTCGGCCTGCAGTTCCACCCGGAGAAGAGCCAGCGCTACGGCATCGCGCTGCTCGAACGATTCCTCGCCTGGAAGCCCTGAGATCCCTATGACCCTGCACATCTTCCCCGCCATCGATCTCAAGGCCGGCCAGGTCGTTCGCCTCGCCGAAGGCGACATGGCGCGCGCCACCGTTTACGGCGACGACCCCGCCGCCCAGGCCGCGCTGTTCGCCGAGGCCGGCGCCGAGTGGCTCCACGTCGTAGACCTCGACGGCGCCTTTGCGGGCGAATCGGTCAACGGCCTCGCGGTCGCCAACATCCTCGCGAAGACGCCTGCCAAGGTGCAGCTCGGCGGCGGCATCCGGAACCATGAATCGATCCGCCGCTGGCTCGACATGGGCGTGACCCGCGTCGTGATCGGCACCGCCGCGCTGGAGAATCCGGAGCTGGTCCGTGAAGCCGCGCGCGCGCATCCCGGCCAGATCGTCGTCGCCGTCGACGCCCGCGACGGCATGGTCGCGACGCATGGCTGGGCCGATGTGTCGGACGTCAGCGTGGTCGATCTCGCCCGCCGCTTCGAGGATGCGGGTGTCGCCGCTTTGCTCTTCACCGATGTCGGCCGCGACGGGCTGCTCAAGGGCTGCAATGTCGAGGCGACCGTGGCGCTCGCCCGTGCCGTCTCGATCCCGGTGATCGCCAGCGGCGGCGTGACGGACATCCACGACATCCATGCGCTGCGGAAGCACGTGAGCGACGGCATCGACGGCGTGATCTCGGGCCGCGCGCTCTATGACGGCCGGCTCGACTTGGCCGAGGCGATCGAGGCCGGGCGATGACCGTCCGCGCCCGCGTCATCCCCTGCCTCGACGTGGCGAACGGCCGCGTCGTCAAGGGCGTCAACTTCGTCGAGCTGCGCGACGCCGGCGATCCGGTCGAGCAGGCCCGCGCCTATGACGCGGCGGGCGCCGACGAGCTCTGCTTCCTCGACATCACCGCCAGCCACGAGGCGCGCGGCACGATCCTCGACGTGGTGCGCCGCACCGCCGAGGTGTGCTTCATGCCGCTCACCGTCGGCGGCGGGGTGCGCAGCGTCGAGGATGCCCGCGCGCTGCTGCTGGCCGGCGCGGACAAGGTCGCGGTGAACAGCGCCGCGGTGTCGCGGCCGGAAGTGGTCGCCGAGATCGCCGACCGGATGGGCAGCCAGTGCGTCGTCGCCTCGGTCGACGCACGGCGGACCGGCGACGAGCGGTGGGAGGTGTTCACCCATGGCGGCCGCCGCGCAACCGGCATCGACGCGGTGGAGCACGCACTGCGCCTCGCCGAACTGGGCGCGGGCGAGCTGCTCGTCACCTCGATGGACCGCGACGGCACCCGCGACGGCTATGACCTCGACCTGATCCGCACCATCGCGGGCCAGGTGACGGTGCCGGTGGTCGCCTCGGGCGGCGTCGGCGGGCTGGACGATCTGGTGGCAGGCATCCGCGACGGCCATGCCTCGGCGGTGCTGGCGGCGTCGATCTTCCACTTCGGCCAGGCGACCATCGCCGAGGCGCATGCCGCGCTGGCAGCGGCGGGGATTCCGGTGAGGGGGTAGGTGGCACGTCCGCTTCCGCCCCAGTACCCGCCGCTGAATCAGCCGGACTGTAATCCAACAAGCGGACATTCTGCCGTGGTGACCAACGGCCCTTCGCAGATCAAAATCTGGCTTTTCCGGCTGATTACCGCCGTTTGGCTGGCAACAGCAATTCCGATCTGCTTGCTTAGCGCCTTCCTTTTAGAGCTCCCTCTGTGGCCCACGTTTAATGACGAAAGCACGCCTGAGGGAATCGCGCTTTGGGCGGCCATCGCAGCGTTTTTCTACATCACACCAGTAGTGTTGATCATCATCGGTCGTCGCTGGAATGGACGGTCTGCTTCAAGAACGAACGCCCCTAAGCAGATTGGCAGCTAACCACCGATCCCAGACATACCCCGTTACACCGCCGTAGGCCGGCTCAGCACATACCAGGCGCACCCCAGAATCGCCGCCGCTACCCCGACCGCCAGCCAGGGCCCCGGCCGCGCGCCCCAGGCGAACAGGCCGTAGCCGAGCGCCATGCCCGCACATGCCATCGCCTTGCCCTTGCGCGGGATCGCGCCCTGCTCGCGCCACGCCACCAGCGTCGGGCCGAATCGCGGATGGTCGAGCAGCCATGCCTCCAGCCGCGGCGAGGAGCGGGCGAAGCAGCCGGCGGCGAGGATCAGGAAGATCGTCGTCGGCATCAGCGGCAGCAGCGCGCCGATAAAGCCAAGGCCGACGAACACCAATCCGAGCACCAGCCACAAGGGTCGCGAGAGCCGCCCCTGCCCTGCCCCCGATTCGCGTTCCTGCACCATCGTCATCCTGCCCTGCTGCCGCGAATCGCTCGCAGCTACCATAAGGGAAGCCCCGCAATCCCGCGCCCCAGGATTGACAGCGCCGCACCGCTCCCGCAGCCGGAGACCATGGCCGACCTTCTCGACACGCTCGAACAGACCATCCGCGACCGCCGGCTGGGCGACCCCGCGACCAGCTATGTCGCCAAGCTCACCGCCCGCGGCCGCGCCAAGATCGCGCAGAAGCTGGGCGAGGAAGCCACCGAGGCGGTGATCGCCGCGATCCAGGACGATTCCGACGAGCTGGTGAAGGAATCGGCGGACCTGCTCTTCCACCTGCTCGTGCTGCTGGCGGACATGGGGCTCGGCCTCGACGACGTTCGCGCCGAGCTGGCGCGGCGCGAGGGCGTGTCCGGGATCGCCGAAAAGGCGGCGCGGGGGGCGTGAGACCGGCGGCTCTCTCCATTCCTCCCCGGTACGGGGAGGGGGACCGCGCGGCGCAGCCGCGTGGTGGAGGGGCCGCGCCGCAAGGCGCGGAGCCCGCTCGCAGCGCAGGACACCGCCGCGTTCCGCGGCGGCCCCTCCACCATGTGCTGGCGCACATGGTCCCCCTCCCCGTGCCGGGGAGGATCTGAACTACGGAGCACCCAATGCCGATCGACCCGACCAAGCCCTATGACGACCAGAACGTCTTCGCGAAGATCCTGCGCGGCGAGATCCCGGCGAAGAAGGTCTATGAGGACGAGCACGCTCTCGCCTTCCACGACATCGCGCCCCAGGCGCCGCACCATATCCTGGTGATCCCCACCGGCGCCTATGTCAGCTGGGACGATTTCTCCGCCAATGCCGCCGATGCCGAAATCGCCGGCTTCGTCCGCGCGGTGGGCGCGGTGGCGCGCGCGGCGGGCCTGGTCGAGCCCGGCTACCGCCTGCTTGCCAATACCGGGCTGGATGCCGGCCAGGAAGTGCCGCATCTGCACGTCCATATCTTCGCGGGGCAGCCGCTCGGCCCGATGCTCGCGCGGTAATTGCGCCGAAGCGCAACATTGTTTCGCACTGGCACGCGGTAAGGGATTGCGCGCCCCGCATTTGGAGTTAGGCTCCCGCCTTTACCATTTAGGGGGCGGCGCAACGCTCGCCGCATAGGGGATCAGGAAATGATATTCGGGCGCGTAAAGCCTCTCGATGCCATTCTCGCTACAGCCGAAAAGAAATCGCTCCATCGCTCGCTCGGCGCCTTCCAGCTGACCATGCTGGGCGTGGGCGCGGTAATCGGCACCGGCATCTTCGTGCTGACCGCAGAAGCGGCGCAGAAGGCCGGGCCGGGCATGATGATCTCGTTCATCATCGCCGGATTGGTCTGCGCCTTCGCGGCGCTTTGCTATGCCGAGATGGCGGCGATGGTGCCGGTCTCGGGCTCTGCCTACACCTATAGCTACGCGGTGATGGGCGAGCTGGTCGCCTGGATGGTCGGCTGGGCGCTGATCCTCGAATATGCCGTCGCGGCGGGGGCCGTCTCGGTCGGCTGGTCCGGCTATGTGATCGGCTTGATCGAGCATACGTTCCATATCGACATACCGAACAGCCTGGTGCTCGGGCCCTTCGACGGCGGCTTGATCAACCTGCCGGCGATGGCGATCGCGGGCCTGGTCACCTGGCTGCTGGTGATCGGCACCAAGGAAAGCGCCACGATCAACGCGATCTTGGTGACGATCAAGGTCGCTGCGCTTACCCTGTTCATCATCCTGGCGATCCCGGTGATGAACAACCAGCAATTCTCGCCCTTCGCGCCAACCGGCTTCGTCGGCATCTCGATGGCGGCGGCGTCGATCTTCTTCGCCTATGTCGGTTTCGACGCGGTCTCGACCGCGGCGGAGGAAACCAAGAACCCGCAACGCAACATGCCGATCGGCCTGATCGGCTCACTCGGCCTGTGCACCATCTTCTACATCCTCGTCGCCGCTGGCGTGATCGGTGCGCCGGGCCTCAGCACCCAGCCGGTGGTCGGCCCGACAGGCGCGACCCTCGACCCAGGCAGCGCCGAACTGACCGCGCAGTGTGCCGCGCGCGCCGCGCAGGGCTTCAAGGACGTGGTGTGCTCGAAGGAGGCACTGGCCTTCACGCTGCGCGAAATCGGCTGGCCGCAGATCGGCAACCTGATCGGCCTCGCCGCCGGCCTGGCCCTTCCCTCGGTCATCCTGATGATGATGTTCGGCCAGACCCGCATCTTCTTCGTGATGAGCCGCGACGGCCTGCTCCCGGCCGCCTTCTCGAAGATCCACCCGAAGTTCAACACGCCGCACGTCATCACCATCCTGACCGGCATCGCGGTGGCGCTGTTCGCGGCGTTCTTCCCGGTGGGCCAGCTCGCCAACATCTCCAACTCGGGCACGCTGTTCGCCTTCGCCGCCGTCTCGATCGCGGTGCTGGTGATCCGTCGCACCGATCCGGGCCGCCACCGGCCGTTCCGCACGCCCGCCGTGTGGGTGATGGCGCCGCTGTCGATCCTAGGCTGCCTCTACCTGTTCATCAGCCTCGATCATAAGAGCATCATCCTCTTTCTGATCTGGGCAGCGATCGGCCTGCTGGTCTATTTCGGCTATAGCCGCTCGCGCAGCCATGTCGGCCGCGGGATCGACGATCGGGATGGCCCGGATGCCTATGAGGATCTGGAGCCGCCGGTGCCGGGCACCCGCTGATCCTCGGATCGCAGGCACAAAAAGAAAGGGCCGGAGGAGCGATCCTTCGGCCCTTCTTCTTTGGCTGATTGCCGCGATCAGCCGATCTTGGCGGCGGCGAGCGCCTTCAGGTCCTTCTCGGCGCGGGCGCCATAATGCTGGATGATCTCGGCCGCGCAGATCGCGCCGAGCTGGAGCGATTCCTGCAGCCCCTTGCCCTGCGCCTGGCCGTGCAGGAAGCCGGCGGCGAACATGTCGCCAGCGCCCGTGGTATCGACCAGCGCACTGATCGGCTCGGCGGAGACTTCCACCCGCTCGTCGCCCTGCAGGGCGATCGCACCCTTCTCGCTGCGCGTGACGACGAGTAGCGGCACCTTGCCATGGATGTGCTGCACCGCCGCTTCGAACTCGTCATGCCCGCACAGCGCGAGCAGTTCGGCCTCGTTGGCGAACAGGATGTCGATCAGGCCGTCGGCGATCAGCTTGCGGAAATCGTCGCCGTGGCGCGAGATGCAGAACACGTCCGACAAGGTGAAGGCAACCTTGCGGCCGGCGGCGCGGGCGATCTCGATCGCCTTGCGCATCGCGGCGCGCGGCTCTTCCGGATCCCACAGATAGCCTTCGAGATAGAGGATCGCGCCGTTTGCGATCATCGCCTCGTCCAGCGCGGCGGCGGGCAGGAACTGCGAGGCGCCGAGGAAGGTGTTCATCGTGCGCTGGCCGTCCGGCGTCACGAAGATCAGGCAGCGCGCGGTGGTCGGCTGGCCGGGGCGGACCGCGGTGTCGAAATGCACGCCCGCGGCGCGGATGTCGTGCGCGAACACGGCGCCGAGCTGGTCATCGGCCACCTGGCCGATGAACGCGGCCTTGCCGCCCAGTGCCGCGATGCCTGCTACGGTATTCGCCGCCGAACCCCCGGAAACCTCGCGACCCGGGCCCATCTTGGCGTAGAGCGCATCGGCCTCTTCGGGCGAGAACATCAGCTGCATCGAGCCCTTGGGCACGCCGATCGATTCGATGAAGGCGTCGTCGGCCTGGGCGAGAATGTCGACGATGGCGTTGCCGATCGCGACCACGTCGTAGCTGGGGTTGGTCAAGGTTCAGGGCTCCAATTGCAATGGGCGTCGCCCTAGAGAGAGGCCGGGTAGAGTGCAACCAAGGGAAAACCGTTTGAACGCCATGCGTATCGTCAAGCCATCGGTGCCGCTCGCGGCGCTGTTGCTCGCCGCCTGTTCGGGTACGGTGCCGCCCGCTCGGCCGGCGGGACCGCTGGCCGTGCCCGGCCGCGTGCCGGTGCCCGAGCAGCCGTCGAACCTTGCGCCGATCCGAGGGCTGAGCGCCCCCCAGCTGCTAACCCGCTTCGGCCAGCCGCGTCTCGACGTGACCGAAGGCAAGGGCCGCAAGCTGCAGTTCGTCGGGCCCATCTGCGTGCTCGACGCCTATCTCTACCCGCCGGAGCATGGCGCCGGGGCGGCGACCGTCACCTGGGTGGACGCGCGACAACGCGACGGCAGCCCGCTCGATCAGGCGAGCTGTGTCGCGGCGCTGAGCAAGCGCCGCTAGCGAACACCCCTCCCGCGGGAGGGAGGGGTGCGGAGGCTGCCCCTTCCCGGATTTGCATTACGGCAGCAGGACCGTCGATCCCGTCGTCCGCCCGCCTTCGATCGCGCGGTGCGCTTCCGCCGCGTCCTGGAGCGCGAATCGCTGGCCGATCTCGGGCTTAATGGCGCCGCTCCCCAGCATGGCGAACAGCCGTGCGGCCCCCGCTTCCCGCTCCTCGGGCGTGGCGTAATAGTCGAACAGCTTGGGCCGGGTGACGAACAGGCTGCCATGCTGGTTCAGCGTCGCGAGCTTGACGCCCTCCACCGACCCGCTGGCATTGCCATAGCTGACGATCAGGCCGCGCCGCGCTGCCGATCCCAGCGATGCCTCCCAGGTCGCCTTGCCGATCCCGTCGAAAACCACCGGCACGCCCGCGCCGCCGGTGATTTCCTTCACGCGTGCCGCGACATCCTCCTGCCCGCGCGACAGCACAACATGGTCGCAGCCGACCGCCCTGGCCTTCTCCACCTTGGCCTCATGGCCGACGGTGCCGATCACCGTGGCGCCGATGCCCTTCAGCCAGCCGACCGCGAGCTGGCCGACGCCGCCCGCCGCGCTGTGCACGAGTACGGTCCAGCCCGGCTGCACCTTGGCGGCGCGCTCGACCATGAACTCGACGGTGCAGCCCTTGAGCAGCACCGCCGCGGCGGTTTCGCTGCTGATGTCGTCGGGCAGCTTGAACAGGTTGTCCGCCATCAGGTTGCGCGCCGTCGCATAGGAACCGAGCGCCGGCCCGAAGGTCGCCGCGCGATCGCCGACCGCGAAGCCTGCAACGCCCTCGCCCACCGCCTCGATCACGCCTGCGCCTTCGACTCCGATGCCCGAGGGCAGCTGTGCGGGATAGACGCCGGTGCGGTGGTACACGTCGATGAAGTTGAGCCCTGCAGCCTCCGTACGAAGCCGCACTTCGCCGGGGCCGGGCTCGGGAAGGTCGACCTCGACCCATTGCAGAACCTCGGGACCACCGGTCTGCTCGAAGCGCATCATCTGTTCCATGGAGACTCCATCCTCAATGCACCGGCCATACGGCCATGATCAGCGGCGTGCCTATCAGCAGCACCAGCAACGACAAGGGGGCGCCGAGCCGCGCATAGTCGCCGAACCGGTAGCCGCCCGGCCCCATCACCAGCGTATTGCACTGGTGGCCGATGGGCGTGAGGAAGTCGCAGCCCGCGCCCACCGCCGTCGCCATCAGGAACGCTTCGGGCCGATAGCCGAGCTCACCGGCGAAGGTCGCGGCGATCGGGGCCATCACCAGCACCGTCGCGGCATTGTTGAGGAAGGGCGTCACGGCCATCGCTGCCGCAAGGATCATCGCCACCGCACCCCAGGGCGGCAGCGTCGCGGCGAGATGGCCGAGCTGATCGCCGATGACCTTGCTGGCGCCCGTGGTGCGCAACGAATCGCTGACCGGGATCAGCGCGCCGAGCATCACCAGGATCGGCCATTCGATATGGTCGTACGCCTCGCGCACCGGCAGCGCGCCGAGCAGGATGGTGAGCCCCGCCGCCGCGAAGAAGGCGACCGCCACCGGCACATAGCCGGTTGCCGTTGCCGCCATGGCCACGGCGAGGATCGCGAGTGGCAACAGGCCCTTGCGTGCGCTTCCCAGCCGCAGCTCGCGCTGGGCCAGCGGCAGGCAGCCGAGTTCGCCGAGGCGCTCGAACAGCAGGTCAAGCGGCCCCTGCAGCACGATCACGTCACCGGCCCGCAGCTCGATATCGCCGAGCCGGGCGGACAGGCGCTCTCCCTGGCGGGATACCGCGATCAGGTTTACGCCGAAGCGCTCGTGCAGGCCGAGCCGTCCGGCGGTGCGCCCGATCAACGCGGAGTCGGTGCCGATCACCGCCTCGATCACGCCGACTTCGCCGGTGCTGCCATCGGGCTGGGGCCGATCCTGCCCCTCCAGCACCAGCGCATCGGTAGCGATCACGCGCTCCAGATCATCGGGCGCGCCGGCGAGGATCAAGAGGTCGTTCGCCTGCAGCCGGTTGTCGGGGAAGGGCGTGCTGCGGATGCCGCCACGCAGGATGGTGGTGACGGCAACGGCGTGATCGTGGCGCTCCCGGAATGCGGCGACCGTCTCGCCCACGGCTGCAGAGCCATCGGGTACGGCCGCCTCCGTCACATAATCCTCGATGTCCATCGCCTCGCCCAGCGTCGGCGCGGCGCGGCGGTCGCGCGGGATCAGCCGATAGGCGAAGCGCAGGAAGATCAGGCCCACGATCGTCAGCCCCAGCCCGACCGGTGCATAATCGAACATGCCGAAGGGCTGGCCGGTCATCTCCTCGCGCACGCGGCTGACGATGATGTTGGGCGAGGTGCCGATCAGGGTGATCAGCCCGCCGAGCAACGAGGCGAACGACATCGGCATCAGAAAGGTGGCTGGCGAAGCCTTGGACCGCTTGGCCATCTGGAACGCGACGGGCATCATCATCGCCAGCGCACCGATATTCTTGACCAAGGCCGAGGCGAAACCGACGCTGGCACTGAGCAACAGCAATTGCGAACGGACCCGCGTCACCCGCCGCTGCAGCAGCAGCATCGCGCGCTCGATCATCCCGGATCGTTGCACGGCCGCGGAAAGCACGAGCGCGGAGGCGACGATGATCACGATGTCGTCGGAAAAGCCGGTAAACGCCTCCTTGGGCTTCACCACGCCCACCGCCAGCGCCGCCAGCAGCGCCAGAACCGCGACCATGTCGTAGCGCAGCTTTCCCCACATGAAGAGCAGCATCATGCCCGCGAGCACGAGGAGGGACAGAATTTGGGGTGTGGTCACGCGTACCTCGCGAAAGGGGTGCGTGGAAGCAAACGCCGTGGTAGCGGCTTGGCTCCAGTTGTCCAGGTCAGGGTTGAAGGCGCCTCGGCACAACCCCGAACCGGCACGGAGATATGCTGATGTCGATGCCCCCGCTGCCGTTGCTGTTGCTGCTGGCGACCGGCATCGGCTCCCCCGCCTGTTCGGTCTCCAAGGGCCCGATTGTGGTTGAGCCTTCCGCCCTGCCCGCCTGGGTCCGCCGGCAACTGCCGTCGCCGATGGCCGGGCGCAATCAGCCGTTCAACCCAAGCGACGTCGTGCCCAGGAACGGTCCCCCGCGGGCCCGGTTCATCTGCGCCCATCGCCACGCGGACCTATGGACCGTGGAATTCGAGCAAGGCGGGATCGGATTGTTCCGGCGGACCCTCACCCTGCGCCCGCCGCGCGGCTCCTGAAGCGGAACGCTCCGGGGCCTAGTGTACCGTTCCCAGCGCCTTGGGGACAGAGAGCAGCACCACCAGCCGTTCGATCTGGCGCCAGCGGCAGAAATGGATGACGTTGCCCCGGTCCCGGCTCGCATCGGCGCGCGCTGCGGCTTCTCCGCCGGCGTCTTCGCCGAACCGCCGAATCAGCTCCGCCGCCTGCGCCACGGCGTCCCGATCGCTCAGATAGGGATAGACGTCCATTCCAACTCCAACACAAGGGCGAGCCCCCTAGCCCGTATCGCGCTGATACACCGGTTTCCCTTCCGCTCGGGTGGACGAGGCTGGTGAACGAACAGGCAACCATAGGGTTGGGCTGGCGCAAAGGCGCATTTCGTGGCAAAGGGCCCCATGCAGTCCACTTCCTCGCGCACGCCGATGGCCGGCGGCTTCCTGTTGACGACGAGCATTCTCGTCGGCGCAGTAGCCGGAGCCGTACGCGGACAAGCGACGATGGGGCTGCTGGCCGGACTGGCCGTGGGGTTCGCCCTCACGCTCGCCGTCTGGCTGATCGATCGCGCGCGAGGTTAGAGGGGCGCGCCTGCCACTGTCGTACGGGCTTGCGGTGCGCCGCGCGTAGCCCCAATTTTTAGGGTCTCAATGTCTATTTCGAATCTACCGACGCGCCTCGCCGAGGCGCTGGAACAGCGTGGCTATTCCACGCTGACCCCCGTTCAGTCCGCCGTCCTGGAAGACCAGGCTGCGGGCCGCGACCTTATCGTTTCCGCCCAGACCGGCTCGGGCAAGACCGTCGCCTTCGGCCTCGCCATGGCACCCGAACTGCTCGCCGGCGAAGAGACGCTGCCGCCCGCCGGCGCGCCGCTGGCTCTCATCATCGCACCGACGCGTGAGCTGGCGCTGCAGGTCAGCCGCGAGCTGATCTGGCTCTACAGCCCGGCCGGCGCGCGCATTGCCACCTGTGTGGGCGGCATGGACGCCTCCAAGGAGCGCCGCACGCTCAACCACGGCGCGCATATCGTCGTCGGCACGCCGGGCCGTCTGCGCGACCATCTCGAGCGCGGCGCCCTCGACCTGTCCAGCCTGCGCGTTGCGGTGCTCGACGAGGCCGACGAAATGCTCGACATGGGCTTCCGCGAAGAGCTCGAAGCGATCCTCGACGCGACGCCGGAAGACCGCCGCACGCTGCTGTTCTCGGCGACGATGCCGCGCCCGATCGTGGCGCTGGCCAAGCGCTACCAGCGCAACGCCTTCCAGATCACCACCAAGAGCGATGACCGCGGACACGGCGACATCAGCTATCAGGCGGTCACGGTCGCGCCGGCCGATATCGAACATGTCGTGATCAACCTGCTGCGCCTCCACGAGGCGGAAACGGCGATCCTGTTCTGCGCGACCCGCGACAATGTCCGTCACCTCCATGCCAGCCTGATGGAGCGCGGCTTCGCGGCCGTGGCGCTGTCGGGCGAGCATTCGCAGTCCGAGCGCAACCATGCGCTGCAGGCGCTGCGCGACCGCCGTGCGCGCGTCTGCGTCGCCACCGACGTCGCCGCCCGCGGCATCGATCTGCCGACGCTGACGCTGGTGGTGCACGTCGAACTGCCGCGCGATGCCGAGACGCTCCAGCACCGCTCGGGCCGCACCGGTCGCGCGGGCAAGAAGGGCACCGCGGTCCTGATCGTCCCCTATCCGCGCCGCCGCCGCGTCGAGCAGATGCTGCACGGTGCACGCATTCCGGCGGTGTGGATCGACGCGCCCACCCCCGAGCAGATCCGCGCGGCAGACCGCGAACGACTGATCGCCGCACTTCTCCAGCCGATCGAGACGGATGAGGAAGACATCGCACTCGCCGAGCGCCTGCTCGCCGAGAAGACCCCGGCCGAGATCGCCGCGGCGCTCGTGCGCGCGCACCGCTCGCAGCTGCCCGAGCCCGAAGAGCTGATCGAAGCGACGCCCGAAGCACGCCGCGCGGCGCAGCAGGAGCGGCATCGCCCCGGCTTCGACGATACGGTGTGGTTCCGCATGGACATCGGCCGTCGCCAGAATGCCGATCCGCGCTGGATCCTACCGCTGATCTGCCGCCGCGGGCACATCACCCGCAACGAAGTCGGCGCGATCCGCATCGCGGCGAACGAGACCCACTTCCAGATCCCGGCACCGCTGGCGGCGAAGTTCTCGGCAGCGGTCGACAAGTTCGCGCGCACCGCCGGCGACGATGACGACGGCATCCGCATCGAGCGTGCGACCGATGCGCCGCAGCCCGGCGCACGTGCCGACGGCCCGGTGCGTCGCGGTCCGCCGAACCGCAGCAACGCCAACGGCAAGCCCGGCGGCTTCCGCAAGGGCCCGCCGCGCCGCTAAGGATGCACTGCTCCTCCTTCAAGCGCGGAGGAGGAGCAGCGTGCTCTCAACTAAGCTGTCATACCGGCGAAAGCCGGGATCCATTCGCTACTACGCCAAAGCGAAAGCTACGCCGACGATGCCAATGGATTCCGGCTTTCGCCGGAATGACGGCGGTGAGCTTGCGGGCGGACTGCGGGCGCTCGCCCTTACTCCGCCCGGTGCCGCTTCCGGCCATCCAGCGCGGACAGCACGCCCCGCAGCGTGCGCAATTCCTGGCTCGACCAGCGCGGCTTGGTCAGCAGCGTGCGCAGCGTGCGCTTGGTTGAGGGCACACGGTCCGGCGGGAAATAATAGCCCGAATCGTCGAGCATCGCATCAAGCTGGCCGATCATCCCGTCCAGCTCCTCCTGCGGCGCCGGCGGATCAAGGTCGACCGCGGGCGGGCTCTCCAGCCCGACATGCTTCGACCATTCATAGGCGACCAGGATCACCGCCTGGGCGAGGTTCAGCGAGCCGAATTCGGGGTTGATCGGCACGGTGATGATCGTGCGGGCCAGCGCCACATCGTCGGTTTCCAGCCCCGAACGCTCCGGCCCGAACAGGATCGCGCTGCGGGTGGCGGCGCCGTGGATTTCGCGCGCGGCGACCTCGGGGGTCACCACCGGCTTGGTCACGCCGCGCTTGCGCACCGTCGTCGCATAGACATGCGTGCAATCCGCCACCGCATCGGCAACGCTCTCGAACACCTGCGCCTTTTCGAGCACGATGTCGGCACCGCTCGCCGCGGGACCTGCGGAGGGGTTCGGCCAGCCGTCGCGGGGGCTCACCAGCCGCATCTCGGTCAGCCCGAAGTTGAGCATGGCGCGCGCGGCCTTGCCGATATTCTCGCCCAATTGCGGGCGGACGAGCACGATCACGGGGGAATTCAACTTTTGCCGACCTCGCTGACGTTACCGGCGAATTCCTCGAAATCCTTCGCCTCGCGGAAATCCTTATACACGCTGGCGAAGCGGATATAGGCCACCGAATCGAGGCCCTTGAGCGCCTCCATCACCAGCTCGCCGATGCGCTGGGAGGGGATTTCGCTTTCGCCCGTCGTTTCCAATTGCCGCTGGATTCCGGAGACCAGCCGCTCGATCTGGGCAGGCTGAATCGGCCGCTTGCGGCAGGCGGTGGAGACCGAACGCATCAGCTTCTCGCGCTCGAACGGCTCGCGGCGCCCCTCATTACCATTGGCCCCGCTCTTCACGACGGTGAGGTCGCGCAGCTGGATGCGCTCGAAGGTGGTGAAGCGCGCACCGCACGCCTCGCATTGCCGGCGCCTGCGGATAGCCGCCCCGTCGTCGGTGGGGCGGCTATCCTTTACCTGGCTGGCTTCATTGGAACAGAATGGGCAGCGCACTTAGCCGCCGTAGATCGGGAAGCGTTCGCACAGCGTGCGGACGCGGGCCTTCACATCGGCCTCGACCGCGGCGTCGCCCGCCTCGCCCTTCGTGCGAAGGCCTTCGAGCACGTCGGCGACCATGTTGCCGATCTCGCGGAACTCGGCCGGGCCGAAGCCGCGGGTGGTGCCCGCCGGCGAGCCGACGCGGATGCCGCTGGTCTTCATCGGCGGCAGCGGATCGTTGGGGATGCCGTTCTTGTTGCAGGTGATCGCGGCGCGCTCCAGCGCCTCGTCGGCGTCCTTGCCGGTCACGCCCAGCGGGGTGAGATCGACCAGCGCCAGGTGGGTGTCGGTGCCGCCCGAGACGAGGTTCGCACCGCGCTCCTTGAGCGTCGCCGCCAGCACCTTGGCGTTCTCGACCACCGCCGCGGCATAGCTCTTGAACTCGGGGCGCAGCGCCTCGCCGAACGCGACCGCCTTGGCGGCGATCACGTGCATCAGCGGGCCGCCCTGGAGCCCCGGGAACACCGCCGAATTGATCTTCTTGGCGATCGCTTCGTCGTTGGTCATGATCATGCCGCCACGGGGCCCACGCAGCGTCTTGTGCGTGGTGGTGGTGACGACATGGGCGTGGCCGAACGGCGTGGGGTGGACGCCGCCGGCGACCAGGCCGGCAAAGTGGGCCATGTCGACCATGAACGTCGCGCCGACCTCGTCCGCGATCGCGCGGAAGCGGGCGAAATCGATCTGGCGCGGATAGGCCGAGCCGCCGGTAATGATCAGCTTGGGGCTATGCTCCTTGGCGAGCGCCAGCACCTGGTCATAGTCGATCAGGTGATCGTCGGGGCGCACGCCGTACTGCACCGCGTTGAACCACTTGCCGCTCATCGCCGCGCGGGCGCCGTGCGTCAGGTGGCCGCCGGCATCGAGGCTGAGGCCGAGGATGGTGTCGCCCGGCTTGGTCAGCGCGAGCATCACCGCGCCGTTCGCCTGCGCGCCCGAATGCGGCTGGACGTTGGCGAAGCCGCAGCCGAACAGCTGCTTGGCGCGATCGATCGCCAGCTGCTCCACCTCGTCGGACGGGTGGCAGCCCTGGTAATAGCGCTTGCCGGGATAGCCCTCGGCATACTTGTTGGTGAAGACCGAGCCCTGCGCCTCAAGCACCGCCTTGGAGACGATGTTCTCGGAGGCGATCAGCTCGATCTGATACTGTTCGCGGGCAAGCTCATGCTCGACGCCGGCGAACACCGCCGGATCGACGTCGGCGAGCGATTTGGTGAAGAAGCCATCCGGCTGAAGGCCTGCCGTTACGGGATTGGTGCTCATGCGGGGCTCCTTTCGGGGTTGCCAAGCTTCTCCACGCGACGCTGATGGCGGTCGCCGAGGAAAGCCGTTTCGAGGAAACTGGTGATGCAGGCCTTGGCCATCTCGATGCCGACCAGCCGCGCGCCGAGCGCGATGACATTGGCATCGTTGTGCTGGCGCGCCAAGCTGGCCGACAGCGGCTCGGAGACGAGCGCGCAGCGCGCAGCGGGGTTGCGGTTGACCGCGATCGAAATGCCGATACCCGATCCGCACAGCGCCACGCCGAAGGCAGCGTCGCCCGCTTCGATCGCCTTGCCGAGGCGGTAGCCATAGTCCGGATAGTCGACGCTGTCCGGCCCGTTCGTGCCCAGATCGAGCACGTCGTGCCCGAGGCTACGCAACCAATCGGCGAGTTCTGCCTTCATTACGTAGGCGGCGTGATCCGAGGCGAGGGCGATGCGGTGTTGCATGGCGGCCCTCTACGCGCGTGTGCGCCCGCTGGCTAGACACCCAGGAGACCATATGCCGAAGACTCTGTCCGTTCTGTTGCCTGCCCTCGCGCTGGGCCTCGCCGCCTGCTCCCCGAGCACCGAGGACCGCGTCGACAATTCGCTCGATCGTACCGGCGACTCGCTCGCCAATGCGGCCGATCGGTTGGGCGACCGGATCGAGAACCGCGCCGACGCCGCCGGCCGCGCGATCCGTGATGGCGCGGACGACGCCGGCGACGCGCTGGCCAACGGCGTGGACCGGACGGGCAACGCGATCGACGGCGCGACGCACTGAGGTCGATCGATTCAACTTCGAAATGAATTGGGATAGCTTGGTTGTCGGCAGCAATCCCGCTGCCTGAACCAAGGAACCACACATGACACTCGCAGAAGTGTGCGTTCTGCTGATGGCGCTGTTTGCCTTCGCCACCTTGATCCTCAAGGTGATTGAAGTCGCGCGTCAAAAGTAAGCGTACCGGGAGGGGGAGGCGTTGCAGCGTCTCCCCTGAACGAAGAACCCCCACCGTTGCAGCGGCGGGGGTTCCCGTGAACCAGGGAAAGCCCTGACACTCGCATAGACCTATATACACCAGACGGTGCTCGGTTTCAATTTTATCCCTGAAGGGCGACCTTCTTCCCGCGCTTCGGACTCCCCGACTTGAGCACCCCGCGCCGGAACAGCCGCGCCGCGATGCTGAGCGTGATCGCCACCCACAGCGCCTGCCATGCGAAGGCGAGCGCATGCGGCCACAGTTCCGGTGCGTTCGCGGCGCGCGCGGCCATAGCCATGGGTGAGCTGAACGGCACGATCTGCGCCGCCGTCGCTACCCAGCTGTCCGGATTGCCCGCCGCATAGGAGGCCATGCCGAACATCGCGAACTGGAAGATCGTGATCGGCAGCGACAGCATCTGGATCTCGCGCTGCGTGGAGGCGAGCGAGCCCACGCCGAGGAACACCGCGCTCTGCAGCAGATAGGCCATTACGAAATAGCCGACGAGCAGCAGCGGAAAGATCGGCCCCACCGCAACACTGAGATCGGACACGATGCCGGCCATGCCCGCAGGCAGAAGCTTGGGCAGGTTGGCGACCAGCGTACCCCAGAAGGCAACGAACAGCAGCGCCGATCCGAATGCGCCGAGCAGCTTGCCGAAGAACACGCTTTCCAGCGGCACCGCGGCCGCGAGGATCTCGATCACCTTGTTCGATCGCTCTTCCGCCATCGCGCCGACCGCCTGGCCCGAGAGCATCAGCGTGACGAGGAAGATCGCGAAGGTGGAGAAATAGGCCGCCTGCCCGCGCCCGCTGACGGTCGGCGCCTCGCGGGTGACGGTCTCGAAGTGCGGGGTGCTGCGGATGCCGCCGGCATGTTCGGCCCGCAAGGTCTGCGCGGCCAGCGCGGCAAGGTAACGCC
Organism: Sphingomonas sp. R1; assembly: GCF_025960285.1. Classification (GTDB taxonomy): domain Bacteria; phylum Pseudomonadota; class Alphaproteobacteria; order Sphingomonadales; family Sphingomonadaceae; genus Sphingomonas. The sequence continues at coordinate 1,917,282 of NZ_CP110111.1, forward strand.
CCTCCGCCTCTGCTCCGGCGCGACGCAACACCGTTGGTCGATCGAGCGGGCCATACAGCACCGCCGCTGCCTCGATCGCATCCGAACCAAACGCCGCTCGCGCCTGCCGCACGGCATCACCCTGCGATGCTTCGAGGTGCAGCTTGGGTCGGGCAGAGTCGCGGGTGAACACGCTGCGCAGCTCGCGATCAGCGGTACGCAGTGCCTCGTGCTGGCGCGCCGGCGCGATCGCCACGATCACCTGGCGCGCCTCGCCCGCCGCGCCTGCCGCCTGGCCGCTGAGGCCGCCGATCACGCCGAAGCCGATCATCAGCAGCGGGCTCAGCAGGAACAGCAGGAAGGTGGGCGTCATCACCGTCGCCTTGAGGTCACGACGGGCGATGGTGAGCGCGTGGCGGAGGAACCGCGGAATCATGCCGCCGTCTCCAGCTGATCGGCCAGCGCCTCGGCACCGACGATGCGGACAAAGGCATCGTGCAGGCCGGGCCGCTCGATCGACAGGCCGGAGATGCCGTGCCCGGCATCGATCAGCCGCACGAGCAGCGCCTCGATGCCGCCATCCGGCACCGTGAAGCGCCAGCTGCCCTCCTGCCGGACAGCGTCCGGCGGCAGCATCGCGGCGATGGCATCGGCATCGTGATGCGGCGTGTAGCGTGCCCGCAGCGGCAGCAGCGCGCGGGCTTCGTCCACCGTGCCCTCGAAGCGTACCTTGCCGCCGGCGATGACGGAGATGCGCTCGCACAGCCGCTCGGCATGTGCCATCACATGGGTGGAGAAGAGGATGGTGGCGCCGCGATCGCGCTGGGCGCGGATCAGCAGCTCGAGCCGCTCCTGGTTGACCGGGTCCAGTCCCGAGAAAGGCTCGTCGAGCACCAGCAACTCGGGCTCGTGCACCACCGATCCAAGCAGTTGCACCAGCTGCGCCATGCCCTTGGAGAGCTTGCGGATCTTGTCGTCGGCGGCATGGCCGAGCCCGGCGCTTTCCAGCAGGGCATCGGCGCGCTGGCGCCCCGTCTTCCAGGGCAGCCCGCGCAGCGCCCCCATGAACGCGATCGCCTCGCGGCATTTCATGTTGGGATAGAGCCCGCGTTCCTCGGGAAGATAGCCGACGCGGTCGCTTTCGTCGCGGGGATGGCGGCTGCCGAGCAGGGTGCGCTCGCCCTCGTCCGGCTCAATGATGCCGAGCAGCATCCGCAGCGTCGTCGTCTTGCCCGCGCCATTGGGGCCGAGAACCCCGTAGATAAGGCCCTGGGGCACCGCGATGCCGACACCGTCGACGGCGCGGCGGTCGCCGAAGCGCTTGACAAGCCCGGAGGCACTGACGGCCAGTTGCTGCACTTTGCCTCCCCCAACTCTTCACGACGTGGTAGCGGGAGCGCGTGGCGCAAGACAAGTCCCTCGAAACACGGCTGAAGGTGAAGGCGGCGGAGATCGGCTTCGCCGCGTGTGGCATCGCGGCCGCCGATTCCGCGCCCCAGACCGCCGCGCGGCTGCGCGCCTGGCTGGGCGAAGGCGCGCATGGCGACATGCTGTGGATGGAGGAGCGCGCCGAACAGCGCGGCAGTCCCAAGGGCCTCTGGCCGGCGGTGCGATCGGTGATCGCGCTCGGCATGAGCTACGCGCCCGCCATCGATCCGCTTGCGCTGGCGAACGAAGGCGAGATCGGCCGCATCTCGGTCTACGCCCAGGGCGCCGATTATCACGACGTGGTCAAGCGCCGGCTGAAGGAACTGGCCCGCTGGCTGGTGGCGGAGGCGCCGGACGCGGACGTCAAGGTATTCGTCGATACCGCGCCGGTAATGGAAAAGCCGCTGTCCGAAGCCGCGGGGCTGGGCTGGCAGGGCAAGCACACCAATCTGGTCAGCCGCAGCCATGGCAGCTGGCTGTTCCTCGGCGCGATCTACACGACGCTCGATCTGGCATCGGATGGCCCGAGCGGCGGCGGCTGCGGCAGCTGCGATGCGTGCCAGACGGCCTGCCCGACGGGTGCCTTCCCCGCCCCTTACCGGATCGACGCACGCCGCTGCGTGTCGTACCTCACCATCGAGAACAAGGGCCCGATTCCGCGCGACCTCCGCACCGGCATCGGCAACCGCATCTATGGCTGCGACGACTGCCTTGCCGTATGCCCCTGGAACAAGTTCGCCGCCGCCGCGCAGGCGAACCTGGCCTTCCACCCGCGCGCCGAGCTGACCGTACCGCACCTTGCCGATCTGCTGGCGCTCGATGATGCCAGCTTCCGCGCGGTCTTCGCCGGGTCGCCGATCAAGCGCATCGGCCGCGACCGGATGGTACGCAACTGCCTGATTGCTGCCGGCAACAGCGGCAGCGCCCGGCTGGTGCCGGCGGTGCTGGCGCTGCTCGACGATCCCGCGCCGGTGGTGCGCGGTGCTGCGATCTGGGCGCTCGAACGGCTGGATCCCTTCCGCGCGCGGGACGAGCGGGCTTCCCGTAGCGCGTTGGAAACCGATCCCCAGGTCGCGGCGGAATGGGCCGGGCTTGACACCCCCGCCCCCGCCCGCTAGGCGCGCCGCTTCGCAATTGGCCCCGCACCCCCGGTGAAGCGGTGGCCCTGCGCTTTTCCCGCAAGAGAAGCACAGGCGAAACCGGGATCGCGATCAGGGTGGCTCGCCGCCCGGGTCAACGTCACAGCAATTGGTAAGGAATTGACATGTCGAAGCGCTCCAGCGCCAAGCATAAGCTCGATCGCCGCATGGGCGAAAACATCTGGGGTCGTCCGAAGTCCCCGGTGAACAAGCGCGAATACGGCCCGGGCCAGCACGGCCAGCGCCGCAAGGGCAAGATGTCGGACTTCGGCATCCAGCTGCGCGCCAAGCAGAAGCTCAAGGGCTATTACGGCGACATCACCGAGAAGCAGTTCAAGCGCTCGTACGAAGACGCTTCGAAGATGAAGGGCGACACCGGTCAGAACCTGATCGGCCTGCTCGAGCAGCGCCTCGACATGATCGTCTATCGCGCCAAGTTCGCGCCGACGATCTTCGCGGCTCGCCAGCTGGTCAACCACGGCCACGTCCGCGTCGACGGCGAGAAGTGCAACATCGGTTCGCGCCGCATCAAGCCGGGCCAGGAAATCAGCCTGAGCGGCAAGGCGCAGGAAATGGCGCTCGTCATGGAAGCGCAGAGCCTCGCCGAGCGTGACATCCCCGACTATGTCGCACCGGACGGCGCGGCGAAGGTCACCTTCACCCGCGTGCCGACGCTCGACGAAGTGCCGTACCCGGTGAAGATGGAACCGAACCTGGTCGTCGAGTTCTACTCGCGCTAATTCGGCTCCTTCGGGAACGAGAAACGGGGCGGTCCTTCGGGGCCGCCCTTTTTCGTTGGGCGCCTCCGGTGGGGAATGCGACGAGCGCATTCCCCTGGAGGCGTTCAGGGCCTGGCCGGAAGACCCAGCGCGGTGCGCAGGAAGCTATCGCTCTTGTCGAGCATCTGGGTGCGCACCGTATCGTCCTCCAGCTGGTGATCGAGCCCCTTATACTCGACAAATTCCACCTGCTTGCCCGCCCCGCGCAGCCGCGACGCCATCAGCCGCGATTCGCCCACGCCGACATTCAGGTCCTGGTCGCCATGAAACAGCAGCACCGGCGCCTTGATCTTGCCGGCGTTCTGCGCGGGCGAGCCCTCGCGAACGTGCGCGCCGTGCCCGATAAAGGCGTCGACCAGCGCGAAGTTGGTATAGCCCGATGCTTCGGTGCGCAGCGCCTCCAGATCCGTCACCGGCGCGATCGCCACGATCGCCTTGAACAAATCGGGGTCGAGCACCGAGGTCTGCAGCGCCGCATAGCCGCCATAAGACCAGCCGACGATGCCGAGCTTGCCCGGCGCGGCGATTCCCTGCTTGAGCAGCCAGCGGCCGCCATCGTTCACATCGCCGATCGCGGTGCGCCACGATTGGAAGCCGTTCTTCTGGTACCAGGCGTCGCCATAGCCGGTGGAGCCGCGATAATTGGGCTGGAGCACCGCGAAGCCGCGCGCCGCATAGAATTGCGCCAGCCAGTCGAACCCCCATTCGTCGCGCGCGCCGGGGCCGCCATGCGGCATCACGATCGCGGGCAGGTTCTTGCCGTCACTGCCGGCCGGCAGCGTCAGATAGCCCGGGATCATCGTGCCGTCCGCCGCAGGAAAGCTGATCGGCCGCACGCTCGCGAGCTTCACGTCCGCCAGCTGCGGCCGCGACCCCATCACCTCGCCCAGATTGCGGGTCTTCTTGTCATAGAGATAGTAAGTGCCCGCATCGCTGTCGCCGCCTGCGAACAGCAGCAGCTTCGACTCATCGGCGCTCGCGTCGACGAAGGTGACCAGCGGCTTGCCCGGCAACGCCTTGGCCAGCGCCTGGCGCAGCGTCTTCAGTTCGGGATCGAAGAACTCGGTCACCCGCGTGTCGGTGGCGTAGCTGACGCCGACGACGCGACGCTGTCGCCCGATCCGCACCAGACCGTCGACGTCGACGCTCGCATTGTCGAACACCAGCTTGCGGGTCAGGCTGCCGTCGAGCGAGATGCTGTACAACGCCGACCGCCCGTTCTCGGCGGCGAAGCCGTAGACCACGTTCAGGTCGCGATCGACGGCATAGGGATCGAAGCCGACGCTGCCGGTCGGCGTCTCGGTCAACTCGGCCAGCCGCTTCCAATCGCGACTGCCCGGCGTGCGGTAGCTGTAGATGATATGGCCGGTGCGCAGGCCGGTCGCGTTGGCGGTCTCCACACCCATCACGCGTACGGCGCCATGCCCGTCGCTGATATATTCAAGCGCGCCCTGCCGGGGAGTCTCCACCGTCTTCCGGCGCAGCGTCGTTGCGTCGACCAGTTCCACGCCGCGCCCTTCCTGGGTGTTGGCCAGGCGGGTACCGGTCGAATATTCCGGCACGAAGTCGCGCGTCATCAGCACCGATCCGTTCGACCCGTCGGGGCCCCAGTCGACGATCGTGCCGCCGAACTGCATGATCTCCAGCGCGCTGCTGCTCTCACGCGAGCTCAAGACCTTGAGATCCGATCCATCCGCGTTCAGCGTCACCATCCGCGTGAAGGGCAGTTTCTCGGTTCCCTGCTGGATCATGTAGACGTTGCAGATGATGCGGGTATCGCTGGCCCAGTGGCAGTTGCGCAGCCGGTCGGGCGCCCCGCTGGAGCGGAGCACCACCTTGGTGGCGCCCGTGGTCACGTCCGCCACCACCAGCGCGCTGCCGCGGCCGAGCACGGGTTCGATCATGGCGACGCGCGTGCCGTCGGGCGAGAGGCTGATCTGCTCGATATATTCGCGAGTGCCGAATTTCGCGGCATCCTTGCTCTGCCCCATCGCGGCGGCAGGCAGCAGCGCGCTTGCCAGCAGCATCGCCCGAACCAGATTTTTCATAGTCCCCCCAGATTGATTGGCGCCAATCCTAGAACCGCAGCAACTTTTCGCAACATGGGTTGAGGCGGCGGCGCATTGCACAGCCCGGCGTGACCTGACAGGCTGGCGCGATCCGAACCGATGGAGCCCTGGATGCGCTTTCCGCTGATTGCCCTCGCCCTGCTATCGACCACCGCCGCCCAGGCGCAGACCACCCCCGCCATTTCGATCGAAACGCTCAAGACCGTCACCGAAACCCTTTCCTCCGACGCGTTCGAAGGCCGCAAGCCGACCAGCGCCGGCGAAGACAAGACGATCGCCTATCTGATCGAGCGTTTCCAAAAGGCGGGGCTCAAGCCCGGCAACAACGGGCAGTGGGTGCAGGACGTGCCGCTGGTCGAGCTCAGCGTCCAGAACCCCAGCACGCTCGCCTTCACCGGCGGCAAGGCGCCGGTGGCGCTCGCCTATGGCAGCGAGGCGGTGTTCTCCACCTACCGCGTAACCCCGAAGATCGACCTGAAGGACAGCGAGGTCGTATTCGTCGGCTATGGCATCAACGCGCCGGAGCGCGGCTGGAACGACTATGCCGGGCTCGACGTCCGCGGCAAGACCGTCGTCATCCTGATCAACGATCCCGACTGGCAGACGATGACGCTGGACGGCCCGTTCGGCGGACGGGCGATGACCTATTATGGCCGCTGGACCTACAAGTACGAGGAAGCCGCGCGCCAGGGCGCGGCGGGCGCGATCATCATCCACGATACCGAACCCGCCGCTTATGGCTGGGGCGTGGTGGAGAGCAGCTGGGGCGGCCCCAAGCTGGAGCAGGACACCCCGGGCGACCATGCCGACCAGTCGCAGCTGATCGGCTGGATCCAGCAGGATGCGGCCAAGGCGCTCTTCGCCAGCGCGGGCAAGGACTATGCCGCGCTGGTCGAGGCGGCAAAGCACAAGGGTTTCAAGGCGGTGCCGTTGGGCGTGAAGGCCTCGGCCAGCTTCGGCGTGGGGATCAAGCGCCAGGCATCGAAGAACGTCGTCGGCATCCTCCCCGGCACCGCGAAGCCGGACGAAGTGGTGCTGTTCTCGGCACACTGGGATCATCTCGGCCATTGCAAGCCGGTGAACGGCGACGACATCTGCAACGGCGCGGTGGACAACGCCACCGGCACCGCCGGTCTGGTCGCGCTCGCCGAGGCCAACGCCAAGGCAGGCCCGGCCAAGCGCAGCATGGTGTTCCTGGCAGTGACCGCCGAGGAACAGGGGCTGATCGGCTCGCAATATTATGCCGAGCACCCGGTCTATCCGCTCGCCAGGACCGTCGGAGGCGTGAACATGGACGGGCTCAACATCGTCGGCAAGGCGAAGGACTTCGTGCTGGTCGGCGCGGGCAAGTCCGAGCTGGAGGAGATGGTCAAGCCGCTGGTCGCCGCGGAGGGCCGCGTGATCGGCGTCGAGTCCACGCCCGAGAAGGGCAGCTATTATCGTTCCGACCATTTCAGCTTCGCCAAGCTTGGCGTGCCGATGCTGTACGGCGAGAGCGGCGACGATCTCGTCGCCGGCGGCAAGGCGGCCGGCGCCAAGGCCGCGGAGGACTATACCGACAAGCGCTATCACAAGCCGCAGGACGAATATAATCCGGGCTGGAACTGGGACGGCGCGCTGTCCGACCTGCGGATCTATTACGGCCTCGGCCGTGCACTGGCCGAGGGCAGCAGCTGGCCCAACTGGTTCAAGGACGCCGAATTCCGCAGCATCCGGGACAAGGCGCGGGCGGGGCAGTAACGCGGTCCACGCCTCTTCCGTCTTCATCCCGGCTTTCGCCGGGATGACGGCTTGTGCGAAGCGCCCGGTCATCCGTCGGCCTTTCCCCTGTCACGCTACAGGGCTAAAGGCCGCGCCATGACTCGTACTCCTCCCCCCGAATGGGCGCCGCACGATGCGGTATGGATCGGCTTTCCCAGCCATGGCGACCTCTGGGTCGAAGATCTGGCGCCCGCCCGCGAAGAAGTGATCGCCTTTGCCCGCGCGGTGCACGCAGACGGCCGCGGCGAGCGCGTGATCCTCGTCGCCGCCGATGACGCCGCGGCCGAGGCCGCCCGCGCGATGGCGGGTGATGCCGCCGAGGTGGTGACCGAGCTGTTCGGCGACATCTGGCTGCGCGACACCGCCGGCATCATCACCGGCGACAATGTCGCGCAGGATTTCGGCTTCAACGGCTGGGGCGGCAAGTACGACCTCGAAGGCGACGACACGATCGGCGCGCGCCTCGCCGCCCGCCGGCAGCTTAGCGCCGTGCAGCATGGCTGGGTGCTCGAAGGCGGCGCGATCGACGGCGACGGCACCGGGCTGTGCGTCACCACCGAACAGTGCCTGCTCAACCCCAACCGAAACCCGGACCTGGACCGCGCCGCGATCGAGGCGAAGCTGGCCAGCGACCTCGGCTACACCCGCGTGCTGTGGCTGGGCGACGGCCTCGCCAACGACCATACCGACGGCCATGTCGACAATCTCGCCCGCTTCGTCGGCCCGAACCGGCTGCTGATCCCGACCCCGGCGGAGGACGATCCCAACGCCGCGATCTACGCCGATGCGGTCGCCCGCGCCGAGGCGTTCGGCGTCGAGGTGGTGCGCATGCCCTCCCCCGGCGCGGTGCTGGACGAGGATGGCGAGGTGATCCCGGCCAGCTACATGAACTTCTACATCGGCAATGCCGCCGTGGTGGTGCCGCTGTACGGCCAGCCCAACGACGACGCCGCGATTCAGACGCTGCAGGGCCTATTCCCCGGCCGCGTGATCGTCGGCCAGCGGGCGGATCACATCCTCACCGGCGGAGGCAGCTTCCACTGCATCTCGCAGCAGATTCCAACGCCTGCGTGACCGCCTTCGCCGTCCGCGCGCTGCTGTCCGGGCTGATCATCGCCGCCGTGGCGATGCTCGCCCGGCGCAGTCCCGCGTTCGGCGCCCTGGTCGCGTCGCTGCCGCTGATCTCGCTGCTCGGGGCGATCTGGCTGTGGCGCGACACGCACGATCCGGTGCGCGTCGCAGACCATCTCCAGGCGACCTTCTGGTACGTCCTGCCCTCGCTGCCGATGTTCCTGCTGGTGCCGGCGCTGCTGCGATCGGGGGTGGGCTTCGCGCCGGCCCTGCTCGCCGGCATCGCGCTGACGATCCTGCTCTACTTCATGGCCGCGGCGGCGCTCGCGCGGTTCGGCATTACGCTCTGAGCCCGCCGCGGCGCGTCAGAAGCTCTGCCAATCCTCGACATCGCGGGTCATGGCGCGCACTGCGGCGACGGGCAGCGGCCGCGCCTCGGCGGGTGTCGCGAACTTGCCCTGGAGCGATGTGCCGCCGCTGTCCGCGACGCGGAACCTGCTCGCCTGATCGCTGAGCGACCGAGTCTCGTTCGACAGGTTGCGCGCCGCCGCCGAGGTTTCCTCGACCATCGCCGCGTTCTGCTGGGTCGCGCTGTCCATGGTGTGCACCGCGGTGGTCACCTGCACGATGGCGGCGGCCTGGGCATTGTTGTCGGTCGCCATGCCGCCGAGCAGCTGGTGCACCTGCGCGACATCCTGCGCGATGTTCGACAGCGCGCCGTCGACCTTCTGCACCGCGTCCACCGCTGTGCCGATTTCCGATTGGGTGACGGTCAGCTGATCGCGCGCACGCTTGGCTTCCTCCTCGGCGCGCATCGCCAGCGCCGAAACCAGGTCCGCCACCACTGCGAACCCGCGCCCGGCCTCGCCGGCCCGCCCGGCCTCGACGGCAGCGTTCATCGCCAGCACGCGGGTCTGGAAGGCGATCTTGTCGAGCCCCTCGATCACCCCGTCGATACCCTTGGCGCTGTCGGCAACGCGGCTCATCGCCCGCACCGCCTCGTCGGTGATCGCGCGTCCGCCCTCCACCGTGTGGATGGCGCCGTTGGCGCGCTCGACCGTGTTGCTCGCCGCCGCCGCGGTCGCTTTCAGGCGGCCATCGATCTCGCCGATCGAGGCTGCGGTTTCGGCCAGCGAGGCCGCCGTGCTTTCGGTGCGGCGGGCCAGATCCTCCGACGCCTGGGCGATGTCCTTCGAGCCGGTGCTGATGCCCTGCGCGCTCTGGATCACGGTGCCGATCAGCGTGCGCAGATTGTCCAACGCCTCGTTGAAGTTGCTCTTCAGCTCGGCATAGGCGGCAGGGAACGCCGCCGTGACCGGCCGGGTCAGATCGCCTGCCTTGAGCGCCGCGAGACTGTCGCGCAGCGCCGTGGTGACCGTCGTCTGTTCGGCAGCGGCGGCGTCGGCGCGATCCCGTTCCTTCGCGATCGCCGATTTCAGGAAGCCGTCGACCGAGCGCGTGATGTCGCCGATCTCGTCCTGCTGCTCGAGATGCGGCAGGGTCGTCTCGCCCGAGGAACGCGCCAGCTCGGCGATGATCTTCGCCAGCCGGCGGATCGGCGCGATCACCTTGTGGGTGATGGTAAGAAACGAGACGACGAGCACCGCGCCCGCCAGCAGACCCAGCGCCGCCATGGAAAGTCGCGCGAAGCCCGCAGTGCCCCTGGCTTCATTCGCCACCTCCTCCGATATCTTGATCTGCAGATCGACCAGCCGGTTGATCGATTCCGAGACCGGGTCGATCGCGGGATACAGCTCATGGCGAACGAAGCCGTCGAGGGCGGCGGCATCGCCCGCCCGAAGGATCGCGTGGAGCCGATCGACCTTGCGGTCCGCCAGCTGCATCCGCGCTTCCGCTTCCGCGGCAACGCGGCTTTCCTCGCCGGCGATCTCGGTCTGCCGATATGCTGCCCAGGCCTTGTGCAGTTCCGCGCTGCCGGCAGCGACATTGCTCGCGGCCTCGGCAAAGCCGATATTGCCGTTGCGAGCCTTGTGCGCGGTATCGACGATCTGCACGGCATAGCGATCGGCGACGATCTTCAGATCGTGCAGCGGCAGCACCCGATCGGTGAGGAGGGTCGACAGCGCCCGCTCACTGGACCGGGCGGACCAGTAGCCAACGCCGATCAGCAACAGCGTGGCGATTCCGAAGAGGGCGAGGCATCCGAGAAGTTTCTGCTTGATCGTCATCGGCGCGCCTTACGCATGGGTACCATCCCGGGAAGCAGACGCCTCGCCTGCCGGGGATGGTCGGCACGTCGAGCGGGACTCCCGCATATCTTCAACCTTATAGAACCACGCTGCAGGGAAGCCCTCCGACGCGCGCGCATTTTTAGGCGCCACCGGTAAATTCCCTAGGCATGCGCACCGGTGCATCGCCGGGGACTGGATTCCGCGCCTGCATCGACTACATGGCGCCGCATGACCCAGATCACCGTCGGCGCACTGCAGCTCGCCTTTTCGAACGATATCGACGCGAACATCGCCCGCGTGACCGAACTGGTCCGCGAGGCGGCCGGTCGCGGCGCGCAGGTCGTGCTGCCGCCGGAGCTGTTCGAAGGCGAGTATTTCTGCCGCGTCGAGGACGAGGGGCTGTTTGCCAACGCAAAGCCGGTGACCGAGCACAAGGCGGTGCTGGCGATGCAGGCGCTCGCCGCAGAGCTTTCGATCCACATCCCCACCAGCTTCTTCGAAGCCGATGGCCCGCACCATTATAACAGCCTCGCGATGATCGGCCCGGACGGCAAGGTTTCCGGGGTCTATCGCAAGAGCCACATTCCCGACGGCCCGGGCTATGAAGAGAAGTTCTACTTCCGCCCCGGCAACACCGGGTTCAAGGTGTGGGACGGACCCGGCGCCAAGCTGGGCGTGGGCGTGTGCTGGGACCAGTGGTACCCCGAAACCGCGCGCGCGATGATGCTGATGGGCGCCGAGCTGCTCTTCTACCCCACCGCGATCGGCAGCGAGCCGCATGACGACAGCCTCGACACCGCCCGCCTGTGGCGGCGCGCGATGGTGGGCCACGCCGTATCGAACGTCGTGCCGGTGATCGCCGCCAACCGCGTCGGCACCGAGCACGGCCAGACCTTCTACGGCACCAGCTTCATCACCGACGAGCGCGGCGACATCCTCGCCGAACTCGATCGCGAGGAAGAGGGCGTGATCACCGCGACGCTGGATATCGATCGGGTGAAGCGCCACCGCGCCGCCTTCGGCTTCTTCCGCGATCGCCGGCCGGAGCTGTACGGCCGGCTGGTGCAGGACATCTGATCGCGGCTTCCCGGCGCGTCAGCCGCGCGCCGGTGCCTTGCGGCGGAAAGGCACGTCGCGCCGCAGATAGGTGAGCGCCCGCCAGACCCACTCGATCGGCCCATATTGGAAGCGGGCCAGCCACCAGTGCGCCGCGACGATCTGCACGACGATCGCGAACAGCGCGACACCCAGCCGGGTGCCGGCGCTCCAATCGTCGTACAACCCCAGGCCGTAATGGTAGA